>JBBECF010000200.1:0-1911 GCA_040881945.1 Dongiaceae bacterium
CCGCGAACGGGTGCTACCATGCCCCGGTCGGGGCGGAGATGGGCGTTGGCGTTCGCTGAGCCATGACAAGAGACACCGATCGCGATCGGAACTCCGGCGGCGGCCGGCCGACGCCCGACGTCGAGCGCCTGTTCGAGGCGATCGCCAACTATACCTATGACTGGGAAAGCTGGATGGGCCTCGATGGCCGGCCGCGCTGGATCAATCCGGCCGTCGAGCGCATGACCGGCCATGCCGTCGACGAATGCCTAGCCATGCCGGATTATCCGCTGCCGCTGGTGCATGAGACGGACCGGGCGGACATGGCCGGCCATCTTTACGCCGCGGCCGCGGGCGGCAGCGGCAACGATGTCGCCTTCCGCATCCGGCACAAGGACGGCCAAGTCACCTGGGCCGCGATGTCCTGGCAGACCTTGTTGGACGGCGCCGGCCGGCCGCTCGGCTATCGCACCAGCGTTCGCGACATCACCGAGCGCAAGCGCGCCGAGGACGCCTTGCGCCAGGCCCATGCCGAGGCGGAGCGCGCCAATCTTGCGAAGTCACGCTTCCTCGCCGCCGCCAGCCACGACCTGCGCCAGCCGCTGCAGGCCACCAACATGTTCGTCGCCGCCCTCAAGGCGACGGCGAGCGATGCGGAGAGCGGCGAGATCATCGCCGCCATCCAGGATTCGCTGCGCGCGACCAACGACCTGCTCGATGCCCTGCTCGACGTATCGCGGCTCGACGCCGGGGTCGTGCAGACGAAGCCGCGCGAGTTCGCGATCGGCGACCTGCTCGAGCGCATGGAAACCGAGTTTGTCCCGGCGGCGGTGGCGAAGGGCCTGGCGCTGCGCGTCGTCGCCAGCAGCGTCGCCGTGCGCAGCGACCCGGCCCTGCTCGACCGCATCCTGCGCAATCTGCTGTCCAACGCCGTGCGCTACACCGTTTCGGGCCGCGTGCTGGCGGGCTGCCGGCGGCGCGGCTCGGACCTGCGCATCGAGGTCTGGGACACCGGGATCGGCATCCCGGAGGACAAGCTCGAAGCCGTTTTCGAGGAGTTCACGCAACTCGGCAACCCGGAGCGGGACCGGACCCGCGGGCTCGGGCTTGGCCTCGCCATCGTCGAGCGCATGGCGCGGCTGCTCGGCCATCGCATCGAGGTCCGGTCGCGGCCCGGCCAGGGTTCGATGTTCGCCGTCGAGGTCCCCGTGGGCGGTCCCTGCGCCGCCGCCGAGCCGCCGCCGCGGCCGGACGCCGCCGCCTTGACCGGCGCCCTCGTCGTCGCCATCGACGACGATCCGGTGCAGCTCGCCGCCCTCGGCGTGCTGTTCCGGCGCTGGGGCTGCGAGGTCGTCGCCGCCGCCTCGGCGGCCGAGGCCCTGGCGCGACTGAGCGAGGCCGGTCGGCCGCCGGACGCGATCGTCGCCGACTACCGGCTGCGCGGCAGCGCCACCGGGGCCGAGGCGATCGCGGCGCTGCGCGCCAAGCTCGGCGCGGTCGTGCCCGGCATGATCCTGACCGGCGACACCGAGCCGGCGCGCCTGATCGAGGCCCGGGCGAGCGGCTTCGAGCTGCTGCACAAGCCGGTCGATCCCGACCGTCTGCACCGCGTGCTGCGCGGCCTGCTGTCGGCGGCCGCCGCGCCGTAAGGCCTCGGGCCGCCGGCGGCGGCGCTATCCGGCCGGCGGCTTGGCGGCGCGGCCGGCGTGCGGCCAGCCGAGGTCGGCCGCCACCATTGCCGCCTGGGTCCGGTTCGACGCCGCGAGCTTGCCGAGGATGATCTTGATGTGCGCCTTGATGGTGCTTTCCAGCAGCCCCAGCCGGCGCGCGATCTCCTTGTTGGAGTGCCCGCCCATTAGCAGCGTCAGCACCTCGCGCTGTCGGCCGGTGAGGGCGCTCAGCGGATTATCCGGCGGGAAGTCGTCGTCCGGG
>JBBECF010000201.1:0-11838 GCA_040881945.1 Dongiaceae bacterium
TAACTCAATCGGGCGCAGGCACCCGAAGCCGCCATAGCAGACCTGGCGGACATTCCTTCGGAACCATGTGGGCTGTCTGGCATCTGTCGATTTCTTCGTCGTGCCGACCGCCACGTTTCGGCTCTTGTTCGTGTTCATCGTCCCGCACCACGCGCGCCGTCGTATCGTGCATTTCGGCGTAACTGCGCACCCCACATCGCGAAGAACAAGCGTCGGTCAACCAACCGCAGGAAGTTGGGCCTTCCTGCGGCCTGTTGACGCCCACACTCTAGCTTAAGTGGTACTTGCACCGCAAATTGGGGTGTGGCGTTCGGCTGTTGCGGCTAGCCTCACTGTCCACCCTGGATCGTGTTCCATCCGTCGGCGATCTTCTTAACCGCCGCCGAGAAACTCGCCAGATCGGTTGGGAAGTGAATATTCCCGTAGGCGCTTTCCGGCAGCATCTTGGCCGCTACGTCGGCCGGTAGTTTTACCGCCTGGGCGGGGTGGGCATAGCCCTGGGCGAGCATGATTTGGCCTTCGTCAGTCTGAAGGAATTCGATCGCCAGCTTCGCCGCACTCGGATGGGGTGACACCGCACTGATGTATTGGGCAAACAGCATGCCCACCGTGCCGTCCTTCGGGATGATCACTTGGAGGGGCAGCCCTGTCGCATCACGTTTCGCGAACCCGTCGAAGTCGTAGACCATCGAAATTGGGCACTCGCCTTTTTGCACAGACGCAACATTCAATACGACTCCTTTCCGAAGGTTGCCGCTGTCGCGCAGACTCTTGAACCAATCGAGTCCCGGCTGAACGTTCTGCTCGCTGCCGCCATTCGCATAGGCTGCCGCAAGAACGGAGGCTGTCGCATATGTGGAAATGCGCGGATCGCGGCTGCACACCATGTCTTTGTATTCAGGTTTCAGCAGGTCATTCCACGTCTGGGGCACGTTCTCGACCTTGCTGGTGTTGACCAGAAAGCTGATCGCGCCCCAATAGGCCACCGACCAGTTGCCGTCCTTGTCCTTAAAATTGTCAGGGATCTTGTCCCACGACGCGTTCTTGTATGGCAACGTCAGGTTGTTTTCCATCAGTCGCCCGACGAAGTCGTAGCCGATATCTGCGATATCCATGACCGGTGCATTCTTTTCCGCGAGAAGATGCGTGATCTCTTCGGCGGAGGTCATGTCGGTATCTGTGTGTGCGACGCCGTATTTCGTCTCGATGACCTGGAAGATGTTTCCGAGGTTCACCCAATCGTCCGACATGCCGTAGCTGATGAGTTTGCCTTCGCTCTTGGCGCCGTCCATCAGCACCTGCATATCATCGGCGTGCGCGGTGGGCGCCGGTATGGCGGTGACGATGCCGGCGAGCACGGCCGTGGCGGCCAACCCAATTGATACACGTCTGAAATTAGCGGTAATCATTGCCGTCTCCTTTTGCTGCTCCCTAGATACTGCTCGTACGATGGCATCACTTTGTCGCGACTCACGTCATCCCCACCCGTGATGCAAGGGTGGGCAATTCATGTGTGCTTACGACCTATCTCGCGGCCAGGACCTCGCTTGGTCGTCCGCTGCGCCCAACGATCCACAGGATCGCCAGCGAGACGACCCAGGCAAAGGCGAAACTGATGACCGCAAGGGCGCTTGCTTGGCGCGCGTCGAACCGCGTGAACTCGACGAGATAAATCGGAAAGGTCTTGAACCGCGTGCCTATCAAAAGGTTTGCCAAGGTGAACTCGGCGAACACTGTCGAAAAAGCCAGCAGACTGCCGTTGACCACGCCTGAAAGTATATTGGGTATGATGGCGAAGATGAGTGTTCGCCAACCGGTCGCACCCAGGCTCTGTGCCGCTTCGCTGAGTGTGCGCGCATCGATCGCTTCGAGCGCGTTCATGACGGAGCGGTACATGAACGGAAGCGTCAGCACGACGTAGGAAGCGACAAGCAGGTTTGCCGTGTTGATTAGCGGCAAGGGGACATTCGAATAGAACCGGATTAACGCCAACGCCAAGACAACGCCCGGCAAACCGAAGGGAACGATGGCTATCAACTCGATCCATGGCTTGGCCCCCGGCAGACGCAGATGCGCCCAACAGGCCGTCGGTGTCACCAGGACCGCGGAAACGACCACTGTGGCCAAAGCGACGTAGATGGAGTTGAGAAGCGTTCTTTGGAATGCGGAACGCGCCGTTACCTTGATCCACCAGGCGAGCGTCAGATCTTCCGGCCAGATCGTCCGATCCCAACGCGTGGCGAACGAGAACAGTGCAGTCGCGATCACGGGCGCGATCATGAACAACAGAAACAGGGTAAGGACCGGCGCGCGCCAAGTGATTTGCCTCCTCATCGCGTGAGCCTTCGGCCCCGCCCGGCCAACCCCTGATAACCGGCGACGCAGAACGCCATGATCCCGATCGATATCAAGGCGAGTGCATCGGCAAGGGATGGGTCGAGTTGCACCTCACCGCGTACCAAGGCAGCGATCTGCACAGTGACCAGATTCACGTCGGGTCCGGTTAGTGTCCAGGCCGTGGCATAGGCACCGAACGCGTTGGCGAATAGCAATAGGAAGCTGCCCAGGATCGACGGCGCCAGGATCGGCAGCGCCACATGGACCCAATACTGCGTGGCGGAGGCGCCAAGGCTCGTCGATGCCTCACGCCAATCCCGCCGTAGGCCAAGCAATGCGGGAATGATGAGCAAGATGAAAAGCGGCAGCTGAAAATATACGTAAGCGACGCCGAGCCCTGTCACCGAGTAGATGCGAAAATCGGGGTAGAGATCGACGCCAACCTCCTGCAGCAGAAGAGTTACAATCCCCGTAGAGCCGAGCGTGATGATGAAGGCGAAAGCTAGCGGTGCACCGCCGAAATTCGCCGTTACATCGGCCAGCGCCGTCAGCACATTCCTGACCGTGGCGTTTGGCGAGGTAACGATGGCATAGGCGACTATCGTCCCCAGCACGGTGCCGAGGAGGGCCGTGCTGAACGACAACTGGATGCTGTTGCGGAATGCGTCCAGCATCATCGGCGTGAGAGCATGTCCGAAATTGGTGAGCGTCAGGGCGCCATTCCTGGTCAAACTCGACCGCACCAGCATCAAGATCGGCAGCGCCTCGAAGGCCAGGGCGAACAAGAAGAAGGGAACCAAGCCGAGCCATGCCGCCTGTCCCGGCAGTCGTCGCCGGGTCTGTCGTGAGTGGCCGATTCCCCCATCTTGTGGCACGGCCGAGATTCCCTTCAGAAGGCGACCGCAGTTCCGTCAACCGCGACGATGATCTCGCCGTCATAAATCTCGCTCGCCTGTGCGCCGACGTCGACCGCCTGAGCCGGCGGATAGAGATGCGACAAGACCAACCGGTGCACCCCGGCCGTCCGCGCCATGCGACCCGCACCATCGGAGGTGACGTGGTCGCAGGTCTTCCATCCGCGTGGGAACGAGCATTCGCATACGAAGAGGCCGGCATCCCGCGCCAGATGGGTCAATGCCGGACATTCGATGGCGTCGCCCGAATAGACGATGGTCTTGTTATCGGCCTCGACGCGGAAGGCAATGCTATTCGGCGTATGGCCGGTGAGGGCGGTTTCCAATGCCCAACCATCAAAGTCCCGGCGTTCAGTGCCCAATTCCGTGACTTGAACGGGATAGCTTTCCGGGGTGGTTCCATCGAAGAGCTCCGTGATCCGATCGACGAAGGCCGAAAGGCCTCGACAGCCGATCAATTCCAACGGTTCCTCACGCGTCCAGCCAGGCGTCGCGTTGCTGGCCTGTAGCAGGGTGACCAGATCCAGTACGTGATCCGAATGCAGATGAGAGACGAAGACCCGTGTGAGGTCTTTGTAACTGACTCCCACCGCAGCCAGACGCGCCAAGGTTCCTGGTCCTAGGTCGAACAAGAGGCATTCCTCGCCCACCTGGAGCAAGTAGCCCGAGGGGCTGCGCCCGGGCATCGGCAAGGCCGTGCCCGCGCCCAGAACGGTCAACTTCATGCTGACCTCCCCCGCATCGCTTCCGCTTGATCCCGCTCCTCGCTTATGCCCGAAGGCGGCCGGTCGTCACCGATGACCCGGCAAGCATCGACCGGAAACGAAATCGTCATCCGATCGCCACGACGAACCTGCCCGAGAGCGGTGCCGGAAACATCGGCAACCAGCCGCTGGCCGGCCGCGTCGAGGACGATACGCCGCACCGAACCTAGAAACGTGACCCCCTCGACGCATGCAGCAAATTTGTTCCTGCCGCCGATCGCGACCGTATTCGTCGCGGCATCGATATCGGAGCCGGCCGGGGTCATCATGATGGTCTCTGGCCGTACCAATACGGTTGCGACGCTGCCGACCTCCAGCTTGGCGATCGTTTCCGGCGGCACCTGCAACTTGTGCGCTCCGCACTGAACGTACCCCTGCCTCGTCGCCACGACGCGGCCGGGCAACTGGTTCATCTTGCCGATGAACCCGGCGACAAATCGGGTCGCGGGTCGCGCGTAGATGTCCTCCGACGTTCCGACTTGTTCGATGCGGCCGTCGCGTATCACCGCGATCCGATCGGAGATTGCCAGTGCCTCCTCCTGGTCGTGCGTCACGTATAGGGTTGTCATCCCAAGAGTTGTTTGAATTCGGCGTATCTCGTCGCGCAAAGATACGCGGACCACGGCGTCCAGAGCGCTCAATGGTTCATCCAGCAGAAGCATGCGGGGCTCAATTGCGAGCGCGCGCACCAGGGCAATTCGCTGCTGCTGGCCGCCGCTCATTTCATGCGGATACTTGCCCGCCGCGTCGCCAAGGCCGACCAGCTCTAGGAGTTCGGGCACACGCCGGCGAATGTCCGCTCCCGGCCGGCCGGTCATCTTCATGCCGAAGGCCACGTTTTTCCAAGCCGTCAAGTGCGGGAACAGTGCATAGCTCTGAAATACGACGCCCATACCGCGGCGATTCGGAGCGACTTCCAGAAGATTCTGTCCGCCCAGCCACACGCCACCGGAATCAGGCATCTCGAACCCGGCCACGATGCGCAATGTCGTGGTCTTGCCGCAGCCCGAGGGGCCAAGCAGTGAAACAAGTTCCCCTTGTTCAATGCTTAGTCGGAGGCCATGCAGGGCAGCCCTCCCGGCGAAGCTCTTGCAGAGCTCGATCAGCTCGATATGTGCCATCCCGTAGGTGTCCGCGATGCCGCCCTGCGTACGTTCGGTATAGCCGAACGATGTTTGTCAGGGCGACAATAGATGACACGCCGATCGTCGTCAATTCACGGCGTTCCGCGCAGGGCTCCGAACTCGGGTTAACGGCGACAGCCCCATAGATCGAAGATCACGTCCATCACGGTGGCACAACTCGCGAGGTGGTCATCGGCTCCCCGGTCGGGCGGCCTTGATGGCGAGCGGTAGAGACTGGCCAGTCGTATCGTGCATTCCGCCTCTCCCGGATCTGCGGCGGAACGAGCGTCACTGGGTCGCACTATGCGCCTGCCGCAGCGCCACCAGGAGCTCGGGCGAAATCTCGCCGGCGACCGGCAGGCCGCGGTCGGTCTCGAACTTGCGGATGGCGTCGCGCGTGCGCGCGCCCGGCATGCCGTCCGCCGGCCCGGGGTCGTAGCCGAGCGCCGCCAGGAGCTGCTGCACCTGGGTCGCGAGCTCGCGCGGCGACACCGGTGCCCCAGGCGCGGCCGCCGTCTGCGCCATGGCGGCGGGATTGCTCGCCCACAGCCGGGCCAATTCCTGGGCCTGGGCGAGCTGCTTCGGGCTGAGCCGGCTGCCCACGTCGTCGCGCAGGGCGGCGAGCTGTCGCTTGGGTTCCTCGAGCCGGGTCCGCTGTTCGGCGAGGCTGAACCAGGCGTAGGCCTGCACCGGGTCGGGCGGCACGTCGCGCCCGTCCCGATACATCGTCGCGAGCCGGCTCATGGCGCGCGGCAGGCCCATCGCGGCGGCCTGCCGGAACCGCCCGACGGCCACGTCTGGGTCGCGCGGCAGGCCCTCGCCGGTCTGGCGCATGACGCCGAGATTGAACGCAGCCATCGCGCTGCCTTGGGTGGCCGCGGCGCGGAACCAGCGGGCGGCCTCGGCGTGGTCCTGCGCGATGCCGCGCCCCTTGAAGTACATGACGCCGATGTTCAGGCTCGCGGTCGCGTAGTTCTGCGCCGCCGCCAGCCGGTACAAGCGCATCGCCTCGGCATAGTCCTGCGCGACGCCCTGCCCGCTCTCGTACATCACGCCGACGCCGTGCTGCGCGGCCGGGTCCCCCGCCTTGGCGAGGGGCAGCCATTCGAGCAGCGCGGTCGTGTAGTCGCCCGCGTCGTAGGCCGCCCGGCCCTCGGCAAAGCCGGCCCAGGCCGGCGCCGCCAGGGCGGCGGCAAAGAGGGCCGAAAGGATGACGCGCTTCATGATGGGTCCCCGATGTCGACTGGGGCGGGAGTATAGCACGGCTCGCGCCGCCGGCGACGACGCCGGCGCGGGGCCGTCCCGCGTCGATTCCGCCCCAGTCGCGATCCGCTCGCCGACCCGGGCAGCCTGCTAATAATGGGTGCGGCCGCGGTAGCCGCGATAATGGCCGTGGCCATGATGCCCGTCATCGCGGTATCCGTAACCGTATCGATAGGCGTAGCCGGGGTCGTAATAGGGGCCGTAGTAGTAACACCCGGTCACGAACAGAAATGCGAGCGCGGCGATTGCCGCGCCCAACCAGCCGGCGCCGCGTCCGGATTTGCTTCGTTTGGTCATCTGCGTTCGCTCCGAAGGGGACAGAAGGGTCGCCGGCATCGTCCCAGCGCCTCAGCCAACCAATTCCCACGAGCCGTCGGGCTGGCGGCACGCGGTTCCGTACACCCGTTCGGTCCGCCCGCCGATCACCGCGGTCGTGTTGTATTCGCGGCAATAGCGCCCGCGCCGGTCGGTGTAGGTGGATTGCGGTACGACGCTGTACTCGACGCCGTTCGGGTTGCGCCAGACGACCGGCTGGCGGTCGGGGGCACGGTCCAACGCCCGGCCGAAGCAGTCGAAGTCGACCCGGTCCATGTAGCCGCCGATGCTGCCGCCGATCAGCGCCCCGATGACGGTGCCGCCGATGATCGCCGCCGTGCGGTCGCGACCGCGACCGAACTCGGCGCCGATCAGTCCGCCGGTGGCGCCGCCGATGAGGACGCCGACGAAATCGCCATAGCAGCGGTCGACATCGACGCCGCCGGGCGCTGCATAGGGCCGGTGGCGGCGCGGCTGGTCATCGTCGTCGTAGTCGTCATCATCGTATTGATCGTAATAGCGATTATGGACATGGTGGTGCCGGTGCCCGTGCTTCGCCCAGTAGCCGTGCGCCGGGGCCCAAGCCGGCGGATCCGCCCGGGCGCCGGCGAAGGGCGCAGCCGGCATCACCAGCGCCACCGCGGCGAGCATCGCCGCCACGGTGCGGCCGGTGCGACAAACGAAGGTCGTTGAACGCCTCGTCATGACGATCTCCTTTTCGACCTGTCATCGAGGAGACGCGTCGGCCACCTGTTATCGGCGCGGCTCGATCGGACGGCCTCGTGCCGCCGGTCGCGTCCCACCCGTCGCAAGGAGATTTTCACCGGTTCGCTGAACCGAGCCTGACCCACGCGTTCATCGGGGGTTCATCTCGGTGGCGCTGCGCCGATCGGGCGCCGGGCGGATGGCGGCGCGGCCGGCCGCGACCTATTCGGCGGCCGCGCGCCTGCGCTCGAGCGCGCGCTCGAGGTCCAACGCGACCGCGTTCGCCGGCCGGGCGAAGCGCGCCAGAAGATCGTAGAGCACCGGGGTCAGATAGAGCGTCAGGACCGTGGCGAAGCCGAGCCCGCCGATGATCACGATGCCGATCGCGCGGCGGCTCTCGGCGCCGGCGCCGCTGGCGATGGCGAGCGGCACGGCGCCGAGGATCGTCGAAACGACGGTCATGACGATCGGGCGGAAGCGAAGCGTCGAGCCCTCGAGGATCGCCTCGCGCACCGGCCGGCCCTGGCCGCGGAGCTGATTGGCGAAGTCGACGATCAGGATGCCGTTCTTCGCCATCAATCCGACGAGGAGGATGAGTCCGATCTGGCTGTAGATGTTGAGCGTGTTGCCGGTGAGATGGAGCGAGGCCAGCGCCCCGAACACGGCGAGCGGGACGCCGAGCATGATCACCGCCGGGTGGACGAAGCTTTCGAACTGCGCCGCCAGCACCAGATAGACGATGAGCAGCGCCAGGCCGAAGGTGACGAGGACGCCGCCGGTCGCATCGACAAATTCGCGGGTCTGCCCGGCATAGCCGAGCTGCACCTCGGGCGGCAGCAGCTCCGCCGCCAACCCTTGCATGAAGCGCACCGCGTCGCCCAGCGTGTAGCCGTTGGCAAGCGCGGCCGATATCGTGATCGACGGCAGCCGGTCGAACCGGCGCAGCTCCGGCGAGGCCGCGACCTCGTTCAGCGACACGAGCGCGGTCAGCGGGATAAGCGCGTCCGTATTTCCCGAACGGATGAAGATATTGGCAAGGTCGGTGGGCGTCCGGCGGTCCTCGTCGCGGGCCTGGAGGATGACCGGATATTCGCGCCCGCGGTCGAGGAAGTTGGTGACCTCGCGCGAGGCGAGCATGGTCTGCAGGGTGCGCCCGATCTCCTCGATGTCGATCGCGAGATCGTCGGCCTTGCGACGGTCGATCGCGACGTTGAGTTGCGGCCGATTCGGTTCGAAGTCGATTTCCAGGTTTTCGAGACCGGGATTGTCGCGGGCCCGCTCCAGCACGATGTCGGTCCATTGCCGGATCGAACCATAGTCCGGCCCGCCGATCACGATCTGGAGCGGGGTGCGGCTGCCGCGCTGACCGAGCCCGGCGGGGCTCACCGGAGAGGCCCGGACCGCGGTGACCGCCGCCACCTGCGGCGCCAGCGACCGGATGATCTCCTGTTGGCTGCGCGTCCGCTCCGACCAGTCGACGAGGCGCACGACGATGAACCCCCGCGTCGCATCGCCGCCCTGGCCCGACATCGCGAAGATCGACCGGAGATCACCGGATTTCCGCAGCTCCTCCGCCAGGCGCTCGATTTGCGCTGCGGCGCGCTCGGTATAGGCCACGGTGGCGCCCTGCGGCGCCGAGATCGGAATGAAGAACACGCCGCGATCCTCGGTCGGCGTGAGCTCCTTCGGCACCGTGAGGAACAGGGCGTAGCAGCCGACCGCGAGCCCGGCCGCGATCCCGAGCACGATCACGGGCAGCCGCAAGGCCAGCCCGAGCGACGCGCCGTAGGCCCGCGTCACGGCCCGGATGCCCCGTTCCAGGATGCGCCCGAGCGGATTGAGGGTCTCGCGTTCGTGCAGCACCTTGGAGCACAGCGTCGCGCACAGCGTCAGCGCCACGAAGGTCGAGATCAGCACCGCCGCGGCGAGCACCAGCCCGAATTCCGTGAACAGCCGGCCGACGTTCCCCTCGAGGAACGAAATCGGCACGAACACCGAGATCAGCGTGACCGAGGTCGCGAGCACCGCGAAGGTCACCTGGCGCGTGCCGAGATAGGCGGCGACGACCGGCGACTCGCCATGCTCGACCCGGCGCTGCACGTTCTCGATGACGATGATCGCGTCGTCGACGACGAGTCCGATCGCGAGAATCAGGGCGAGCAGCGTCAGCACGTTGATCGAAAACCCGAAGGCGTAGATGAAGGCGAAGGTGCCGATGACGGCGACCGGAATCGTGACCGCCGGGACCAGCGTCGCGCGGGGCGTGTAGAGGAACAGGAAGATCACCAGGATGACCAACGTCATCGAGATGCCGAGCGCGATCAGGATTTCGCGGATCGAGGCGTTGATGAAGGTCGCGTCGTCCGAGGCGATGGCGATTTCCATCCCGGCCGGCAGGACGGGCCGGAGCAGCTCGATCTGCCCGCGGACGAGCCGCGACACGGCGATCGTGTTTGCCTGGGACTGCCGCAGAATCCCGAGTCCGACCGCCTCGCGGCCGTCGGACCGGACCACCGTATCGCGGTCCTCGACGCCAAGCTCGATGTCGCCGACCTCGCCCAACCGGATCGAATAGCCCTTGATCGTCTTGATGACGACGCCGCGAAAATCCTCGATCGAGCGGAGCCGGGTGTCGGTCCGCACCGTGAACTGGCGTTGCGCCGACCGGATCTCGCCGGCCGGCAATTCGAGATTGTTGCGCAACAGCGCGGCCTCGACGTCCCGGACCGACACCTGGCGCGCCGCCATCGCCCGGCGGTCCAGCCAGACGCGCATCGCGTAGCGCCGCTCGCCGAAGATGTCGACGCGCGCGATGCCCTCGATCGTCGACAGCCGATCGACGATGTAACGGTCGGCGTAATCCGAAATCTCGGCCGCGGACATGCGGTCGCTGGTGATGGCGATCCGCATGATCGGCTGCGTGTCGCTGTCGGCCTTGACGATCTCCGGCGAATCGGCCTCCTCCGGCAGATCCTCGATCACCCGGCTCATGGCGTCGCGGACGTCATTGGCGGCCGCATCGATGTTCCGGCCCGGCACGAATTCGACCGTGGTCCGAGCCGATCCGAACCGGCTCACCGAACTCAAGGACTTGATGCCGTCGATGCTGCTGACGGCGCCTTCGACGATCTCGACGATATCGGTGTCGATGACCTCGGGCGAGGCCCCGATATACCGGGTGCTGACCGTGACGACCGCCGCATCGACGTCCGGCAGCTCGCGCACCGGAAGCCGCGTCAGCGCCGCCAGCCCGATCACGACGATGAGCGCGCTCATGACGGTCGCGAGGACCGGCCGCCTGATCGAGATGTCCGACAGCACCATGGCGCGTCCTTTGGGCGGTGTCGTTCAGTCGCCGGCGGCGCTCGCGCCCGCCGGCCTAGGCGCGACCGGCGCGCCGTCGCGCAGGCGCTGCAGCCCGGTCGTCGCCACCAGGTCGCCTTCGGCGAGACCCTCGAGGATCTCGACCTCGCCGAATACGCGCTGGCCGAGGCGGATCGTAACGCGCCGCGCCACGTTGTCCGCGATCCGAAAGACGAAGCTCGACCGGCCCTCGGTGACCACCGCCTGTTCCGGCACGAGCAGCCCGACATGCTGCTTGAGGATGATGGCCACGGTCGCGAACAGGCCGGCCGGCAACAACGAGCCCGGATTGTCGATCTCGGCCCGGACGCGGAACGAACGCGTCACGGGATCGATGCGGCTGTCCACGGTCTCGACGCTGCCGCGGATGTCGCGGTCCGGGAACGCGTCGCTCGCGGCCAGGACCGGCGTCCCCGGCCCGATCTCGCTGAAAAAGATCTCCGGCACCGAGAATTCGATCTCGAGCGGCGACAGGGCGTCGAGCGTGGTAATGACCGTCTCGTCGTCGACCCAGGCGCCGAGACTGACATTGCGCAGCCCGACCACGCCGTCGAAGGGCGCCCGAACCTCGCGGTCGCTGAGGCGGCTCGCGGCATTGTCCAGCCGCGCCTTGGCGACCAGGTGCTGGGCGCGCAACTCGTCGATCTGCGCCTGCGCCATTGTCTGCTTCAGGGCAAGCTGCTGGCCGCGCTCGAAATTCAGCCGCGCCTCCTCGACCAGCGCCTTGGCCTCGGCCACGGCGGCGCGCTCCGGCGCGTCGTCGAGCGAGATCAGGAAATCGCCCTGGTTGATCCGCTGGCCGGCCTCGAAATGGATCTTGGCGATCCGGCCGGAGACGGTCGTTACGACATCGATGGACTGCGCGGCGCGCGTCGTTCCGACCGCCTCGACGATGGATCGGACCGGGCGCTCGACGACGCGCGCGACCTCGATCGGCAGGGGCGCCGCGCTCGGCGTCGCGGTCGGCTTGCCGGCGGTGAGGATGTCCTCGGCGTACCACAGCCAGGCGCCGGTCACGGCGGCGCCGCCGACGATCAGGATGAACAACTGTCG
>JBBECF010000202.1:0-11811 GCA_040881945.1 Dongiaceae bacterium
ACCCACGGGAGTACCCCTTTCCCTCCCTGACACAAAATCCCTTACGTCACCCCGCCGGCGCAATGCCTTGACCGGGCCGACGATCGATCGTATAGTTTTTCCATAGGAGTTCGTCCGGCAGGGGTGCCTGTCGGGCGATTCCAGGGGCAAGGGCGCTCTCGGGCCAGCAACGGCCGCGAGGGCGTTTTTTGTTTTCGGCGGTTTTTGAGGTCAGCGGTGGCGACGCCGGCGATCTTGGGTCATGCCACGGTCCCTTTGGGCGTGGTCTTTTCGGTCAGCGGATCCTACCGCACCGTCGGGCAGGAGATGCTGAACGGCGCGCTGCTGGCGCTGGAAGAGGTCAACGGCGACGCCGCCTTCGGCTTCGCCTTCGATCCCATCGTGGCCAATCCCGCCGGCGACACGGCCGCCTATCGCGCGGCGTGCGAGGCGATCCTGCGCGATCGGTCGGTTCGTCACATCCTCGGCTGCTATACCTCGTCGAGCCGAAAAGAAGTCATCCCGGCAATCGAGAAGTTCGATGCGCTGCTCTGGTATCCTTCGCACTACGAAGGCTTCGAGAGCAGCAACAACGTCATCTATACCGGCGCGTCGCCCAATCAGCACATCATTCCTTTGCTGCGGTATATGCTGCGCGAGCGCGGGCGCCGCGTCTACTGTGTCGGCTCCAACTACATCTGGGCCTGGGAAAACAACCGCATCCTGCGCGAGGCGGTGCAGGGCTGCGGTGGCGCCGTGCTGGCCGAGAAGTATCTGCCCGTGGGATCGGTCGACCTCGACCACATCATCCGGGAGATTCGCGCGTTGCGGCCGGACTTCGTGTTCAACACGCTGATCGGCGATTCGAGCTACGCCTTTTATCGCGCCTACGCCGATGCCGATTTCGGCCATGGCAAGTTCGGCCCGTCGGGCATTCCGGTCACCAGTTGCAGCCTGTCCGAGCCGGAGCTGCTGTCGATCGGCGGCCGCTGCGCGGCCGGCCACATCGCCTCCAGCGTCTATTTCCAAAGCATCGACCGGCCGTGCAACCGCGGCTTCGTGGACAGGTACCGCGCGCGCTTCGGCGCGGAAAAGGTGACGTCGGCGGACGCCGAGGCCTCTTACGTCTCCGTGGTTCTCCTGGCCAGCGCCATTCGAGACGCGGGGTCCAGCGACATCGACGACGTGAAAAAGGCGCTGTACCGCTGCCGATTGGAAGCGCCGCAGGGACCGATTTGGATCGACGCGGAGAACAATCATAGCTTTCTGACGCCGGCGCTCGGCGTATCGCGAGCGGACGGCCAGTTCGACATCCTCTGGCGGGCCGGCGAGCCGGTCAAACCCGACCCCTATCTGGTGTGGTTCGACGTGAACGCGCTGGCCGCGGAGTTGAGCGATTCGGGGCGGGCGGGCAGCCGCCGCGGCGAATTGCGGGTGGTTCCGACATGAACGCGCGAATCCCGAATTTCCGCGGGCAGCGGGCGCTGGTTCTGCATCGGCCGGACCGCAATCGCGATGCGATCGTCGAGCAGTTGGAGCGCCTGGGTGCGCTTCCCGGCGTGCTGTGGCCGGCGGAGCGCATATCGGCCGACGAATTGGACGTGCTGTTCTTCGATTCCGATCTGGGATTCGACGAACAGTTCTCCTGGAAGCCGGGCGCGGCGCCGGCGCCGATGATCGCCGTTCTGGGCTCCGAGGCGCCGGGCCGGCTGGAATGGACCTTGGCGCAGGAGCCCTCGGCCTACCTCATCAAACCCGTCGGCTCCACCGGCGTCTTCACCGCCCTCTCGATCGCCTACCACAATTATTCTCTGAAGCGCTCGCGCGAGGACGCGCTGCGGCGAATCGAGGAGCGTCTGAATCTACGAGGCATCGTCCTGCACGCGGCGCTGACGCTGATGAAGCGCCACGGGATCGACGACCAGGAGGCCATGGCTCTCTTGCGCGCGGAAAGCATGCATCGCCGCATGAGCCTGGAAGCCTTCAGCGCTCTGGTGCTGGAGGGGCGGTGGCTGGGAGCTGGCTCGCCGCAACGCAAGGAGGCGCGCCGGCGCTCGGGCGGGAGGGCAGGCTTGTCTTAGCTCGATGTCCGGGCACGCATGACCGCCCAACCGGACGCTACGAGCACGCGGAAGTATCGATCGGCACAAGCAGGGGAGGAGAAGACGATGAGCAAGGACAAACCGGACGCACCGAAGGCCGATGCGACGAGCGCGTCGGGCACGACCGCCGGCGGCAAGTTCTCCGGCTTCGAAACGGATCGGCGGACACTGTTGAAAGGCCTGGGCCTGACCGGGTTGGCGGCCGGAATCGGCGATGCCGCCGGGTTCCGCGGGTTCGGCTTCACGCGCTCGGCGCACGCGCAGGAAACCGGACCGGTCAAGATCGGCTTCATCGAGGATGAGTCCGGCAATTTGTCGGTCTATGGGTTGCAGAAGCTTCACGCCGCGCAACTGGCCGTGAAGGAGATCAACGAGGGCAAGACCCTGAAAGGGGCGCCCAATATCGGTACGGGCGGTTACGGCGCCATCGGGCAGTATGCCGGCCGGCCGCCGACGATCGGCAAGGAAGGCACCGACCTGCCGGTCGTCGATGACGGCGGCGCCAAGGACAAGAACCAGGTGGTCTTCGCCGAGGACGACGATGTCTTCATCGATTCCGGGGACAAGGGCATCCTCGGCCGCGAAGCCCAGTTGATGTCGATGGACGGCCAAAGCAACAACGCGCTTTGGCAGCAGCTTGCCCGCCGCTTGATCCAAGAAGACAAGGTCGACGTGCTGGTGGCCGGCTTCGCCAGCGCCGAGCGCGAAGCGATCCGGCCGATCGTCGATCAATTCAAGCAGCTCTACTTCTACACCAACCAGTACGAAGGCGGGGTCGCCGACTCCAACACCTTCTGCACCGGCCCGGTCTGCGAACAACAGGTCATTCCGACGGTGCAGTACATGGTCGAGAAGTTCGGCCCGCGCTGCTACACCATCGCCGCCGACTACAATTTCGGCCAGTTGACAGCGGCCTGGGCGCGCGCCTTCGCCCCGCTGGTGGGCGGCCAGATCATCGGCGAGGAGTTCATCCCGCTGTCGGTCTCCGAATTCAGCCAGGTGATCGCCCGCATCCAGCAGGCCAAGCCCGACTGGGTGTTCACCCTGCTCGTCGGCCAGAACCACCACAACTACTACCCGCAGGCGGCGGCGGCGGGCCTGAGTTTCCCCATGGCCTCGACCGTCAACATGGCCCAAGGCTATGAGCACAAGCGCTTCCCGCCGCCGTCGCTCAAGGGCATGCACAACGCCATCCAGTACCAGATGGAGGTGCCGTCGGCGCGCAACCGGGCGTTCGTCAAGCGCTGGATGGCCATGTTCCCGAACGACCAGTACATCGGCGAAATGGCGCAGAACACCTACTTCACCATCCACATGTACGCGCAGGCCGCACGGCTTGCGGGCACGACCGACCAGGAGACGGTGAAGAAGGCGTTGGAACTGGGCTGGAGCATCGAGGCGCCGGAAGGCGCGGTGTTCCTGGAGCCCGGCACGCATCACTGCGCGCACTACATCCGGCTGGCCGTGTGCGACGAAAACCATAACGTCAGCTTCGTGCGTGAATGGCCGATGATCCAGGCCTGGTGGCTGCAGCGCCTGGGCGTCAATCTGATCCGCAATCCCGAGTACAAGCAGTACGTGCCGGACGAGGATCCGTACTTCGCGCTGTTCGGGAAGAAGTAGAAACATCCGGCCAAAACGGATGTAATACCGGTCTCGGGTCGAACGGCCGCGCGCCCACTCTTGACGCCGGGGCGCGCGGCCGGCGGATTGGGGCGGACGATCCTCGAGCGCCGAAGGCGAAGATGGAAACCCTGCCGGTTGTCGCAAGCGTTCTCTATCAGTTCGGCACGAACGGGGCTTTCCTGCTGCTCTGCGGGCTCGGCCTGATCGTCATCCTCGGCATGATGAACATCATCAACCTCGCGCATGGCGAATTGATGATGCTGGGCGCCTATGCCGCCACCGTCGTCTATCAGCGTGGCGTGCCGTTTCCAATGGCGGCGCTCGTCGCCTTCGTTGTCGTCGCCCTGGTTGGGGCCGTTCTCGAGCGCTTGATCGTACGACGCTTCTATGGGCGCGAGCTGGGCGCTCTCGTCGTGACCTGGGGCATCAGCCTGATCCTCAGCCAGGGCACGCTGCTGGTGCTCGGTCCGTTCATGCCGGGCATTCCGATTCCCGGCGGTTCGATCGCGCTCGGTGTGTACTCGTTCTCGGTCTACTGGCTGATGCTGATCGGCGTGTGCGTCGGCGTCGTTCTGGCGCTGGCTTGGCTGTATAACCGCACGACCTTCGGGTTGCAGGCGCGGGCCACCATGCAGAATGCGGCGATGGCGCGCGCCCTGGGCGTGAACACCGACCGGATCTATATGCTGACCTTCAGCCTGGGCGCGGGGCTCGCCGGGTTCAGCGGCGCGCTGCTGGCGCCGACCACCTCGATCATGCCGTTCATGGGCCAACAGTTCGTCGCGCCCGCCTTCATCACCGTGGTCGTCGGCGGCGCGACGAACGTCATCGCCGGCGCGGTGGGCAGTAGCATTCTGCTGTCTCTGGTGCGCACCCCGGTGGGCTTCGCCTTCGGCGCGTTCCTCGGGCTGGTCGCCCTGCTGTTCGCCGCCCTCATCATCATTCGTTTGATGCCCAACGGCATTTCCGCCTATTTGCAGCGCTGGATCGATCGGCGCTGGGGGCTGGGCTAGGCCATGGCGTTGCTTCGTCTGCTCGGCGGCACCGAGGATATCGGCCGGTCGCGGTGGTTCTGGCTGGGTTTCGCCGTCGTCGTGCTCGGGTTCTTCCTGTATCCGCTGTGGATCAGCGAGTTTGGCGCCTCGAACATCGCCTACTATCTGCTCAACCTGCCGCTGGCCTTCGGCCTGTGCTTGTTGTGGGGCTATTGCGGCGTGCTGAGTTTCGGCCAGGTCGCCTTTTTCGGCATCGCCGGCTATGTCTACGGGATCGTCGCCGGCAACATGATCGGCAATGCCTGGGGTCCGCTGACGGGGGCGCTCGTCGGGCTGCTCGCCAGCGCCGTGCTCGCCGCCGTCTTCGGCTATTTCGTGTTCTTCGCGCGGGTCCAGCGTTGGATCGTGCCGATCCTGACCCTGGTGCTGACCCTGCTGCTCGAGACCTTTCTCGGCCAGACGGCCGGATATCAATGGCGCGTCGGTACGGTCCAACTCGGCGGCTATAACGGGATGACGGGCATTCCGCCGTTTCAGATCGGCGATCTGATCTTCTTCGGCTACCCGTTCTACTACTACGTGCTGGTCGTCGTATTGGCCTGCTACCTGGCCTGTCGCATGCTGGTGAATTCGCGCCACGGCAAGGTGATGTTGGCGATCCGCGAGGATCCCGTGCGCACTGAGCTGCTGGGTTACGACATCCGGGCGCGGCAGCTCGTCGTGTTCGTGCTGGCCGCGGTGCTGTCGGGCCTGTCGGGCCTCCTCTACGTGCAGTGGGGCAACTACATCACGCCGTCCCAGGTGGGGCTGCTGCAGGCGTCGCTGCCGGTGATCTGGGTGGCCGTGGGCGGGCGCGATAGCCTGCTGGCGGTCGCCGTGGGAACTTACGGTCTGAACTGGCTGAACTACTCTCTGTCCTCGGCCGGCAACCAGTATGCGCTGGTGATTATCGGCGGCCTGCTGGTCGCCGTCATGCTGTTCTTCCCGCGCGGCATCGTCGTCACCCTGGCGCGGGCGAAGTGGCGTCGCGGCTGGCGCGCGGCGCTGAGCCAGTCCGGCTCGGTGGACTGAGATGCCGGCGACCGAGTCGCCGATCCTGCGGACCGAGGCGCTGGACAAGCGCTTCGGCGGCATCGTGGCGACCGAGAACGTCAGCCTGGCGGTGCCGCGCGGCGAGCTGCGCTGCATCATCGGGCCGAACGGCGCGGGCAAATCGACGCTGTTCGCGCTGCTCTGCGGCATCCACAGGCCGGACGCCGGGCGCGTCTTTCTCAAAGGCGAGGACGTTACCCACCTGCCGGCCTTCCGCCGCGTCCGCCGCGGTCTCGGACTGACCTTCCAGACGAACCGGGCCTACCACAACCTGTCGGTGCGCCAGAACCTGGCCGCGCCGCTGAGCGTGGCCAGGACCGCGCGCACGTACGAGGCCGAGGAACGCTACCGCTACGCCCTGCGCATCTTCGGCCTGGACGAATCGAGCGAGATGCCCGCCCGCGAGCTGCCCCACCATCAACTTCAGTGGCTGGAGATTGCTATGGTCCTGGCCGGCGGGCCGGAGGTCTTGCTGTTGGACGAACCCACGGCCGGCATGTCGCCGGACGAGACGCTGCAGACGGCGAGCGTGCTGCAGTACCTGAATCGCGGCGGCCTGACGATCGTGGTCGTCGAACATGACATCGCCTTCGTGCGCGAGGTCGCACAGACCATTACCGTGCTGCATCAGGGGCGCATCTGGGTGGAGGGCAGCGTCGCGGCGGTGACGGCGAACGAAGAGGTTCGCAAGATCTATCTGGGGCAGGCCTGAGCCATGACCGCGTTGTTGGAGGTCGAGGGGCTGCGTTCGGGCTACGCCACCGGCGACGTGCTGCAGGACGTCAGCGTCAGCGTGAATGCAGGCGAGGTCGTGGGCGTGCTCGGCCGCAACGGCGTCGGCAAGAGCACGCTGATGCGCACGCTGATTGGCCTCTTGCCGGTGCGCACCGGCACGATCCGATTCCGCGGCCAAGAGGTCGGCCGCGATAGCGCCGACGTGCGGGCCCGCCGCGGCATCGGTTACGTGCCGCAGGGACGCGAGATATTTCCCTCCATGTCCGTTCTCGACAATCTGCGCATGGGCCGGTTTATGAACGCCGCCGCCGGCGCCTTCGACCTCGAGGAGGTCTACGGCTACTTCCCGTTCCTGCGCGAACGCGGCCGCCAGCGCGGCGGAACGCTGAGCGGCGGCCAGCAGGAAATGTTGGCCATCGCGCGCGCCCTGGTGGGAAACCCGGCGTTGTTGCTGTTGGACGAGCCCAGCGACGGGGTGCAGCCAACCATCGTTCAGGAAATCGGCGCCTTTATCGTCGCGCTGGTCAAGCGCAAGGACATCGGCGTGCTGATCGTCGAGCAGAACATCGATCTGATGAAGACCGTGGCGCACCGGGCCTATGTGATGGAAAAGGGCCGTGTCGTGACGGCCATCAGCCGCGACGATCTGGCCGACACGGCGCGCGTCGCGAAATTGTTGGCGATCTGAGGGCGATATAGGCGGCGGCGCCGCGGGCGCGGAGCACCGGATCGCCGCCTCGCGGGCGAAGTGTCGGAATAGGGAGGAAGGCCAGATGTACGAGGTCGTTTCCGGCAAGACCGAATGGATCAAGCATTCGATCATGAGGCGGCGCGGCAAGGGCCGGAAGCGCAAGCCCGTCACCCATCGGCTCACCGAGGCCAAACAGGGCCGGTACCACTACACGATGGGCCCGTATTCCGAGCCGGTTCTTTACATCGATCCGGGCGATCGCGTCGTCGTGGAAACCCGCGATGCCTTCGAAGGCAAGATCAAGAAAGAAACGGACAAACCGTCCAAGCTGCTGGAGCTGCCCTATCTCAATCCGCAGAACGGGCCGATCATGATCGAGGGCGCGGAGAAGGGCGATGCGCTGGCCGTCTACATCGAATCGATGGTGCCCCGCGGCAAGAACCCGCGCGGCACCTGCTGCATGATTCCGGAATTCGGCGCGCTGACCGGAACCTATTACACGGCGACGCTGAACGAACCGCTGCCGGAGATCGTCCGCAAGATCGATCTCGACCGGAAATGGGTGTACTGGAGCGATCGGGTAAAGCTGCCGTATAAGCCGCATATCGGCACGCTGAGCTGTTCGCCGCAGATCGATTCGATCAACTCCCTGACGCCCGACAACCACGGCGGCAACATGGATTTGCCGGATATGGGCCCCGGCAGCATCACCTATCTGCCCGTGCGCGCCCCCGGCGCCCGGCTGTTCATCGGCGACGCGCATGCCTGTCAGGGCGATGGCGAGGTGTGCGGCGTTGCGGTCGAATACGCAACGGTGACGACGATTACGGTCGACCTGATCAAGGGATGGGCGATCGAATGGCCGCGCCTGGAGAAAGAGGACGTCATCATGGCGATCGGATCGACGCGACCGCTGGAGGACGCGGCCCGCATCGCCTATCGCGAGCTGGTGCGCTGGATGGCCGGCGATTACGGCTTCGACAAATGGGACGCCTATATGATGCTGAGCCAGTGCGGCATGGTGCGGCTCGGCAACTTCGTCGATCCCAAATACACGGTGGGCGCCGCGATCCGGAAGAAGTACCTCGACAAGTCCTAGACCGCGCCGGCTACGCGGTCAGCACCAGCGTATCTGCGGGTTCCCACGACAGCCACAGCTCGTCGCCGATGGCGATCGACGGCGTCGTCGTCCGCGCCTCGTTCGGCACGTTCGCCGTGATCGTCACGCCGGTCGCGTTCTCCAGGAAGACGTGGCTCTCGTCGCCGTAATAGGCGACCTCGGTGACGCGGCCGCGTAAGGCGATGCGGCCGTCGGCCGGCGCGTCCCGGTCGATCCGGATCTTCTCCGGTCGGACGGCGATCCCGATCTCGCCCGACGCCGGGCCCGCATGGGGCACGGCGATCCGGTCCAGGCCGCGCACGTCGAGCTGCAGGCGGCCGCCGGTCACCCCGACGACCCGCCCCTCGAACAGGTTCAGCTTGCCGATGAAACCGGCCACGAACCGGCAGTTGGGGAACTCGTACAGCTCCGCCGGCGGCGCGATCTGGCGCACCTTGCCCTGGTCCATCACGGCGATGCGGTTGGCCATGGACAACGCCTCGTCCTGGTCGTGCGTGACGATGACGAAGGTGATGCCGACCGACTGCTGCAGCCGCACCAGCTCGAGCCGCATGGCCTCGCGCAGCTTGGCGTCGAGCGCCGACAGCGGCTCGTCGAGCAACAGCACCTTCGGCCGCTTGATCAACGCCCGGGCGAGAGCGACCCGCTGCCGCTGGCCGCCCGATAGCTGGTCCGGCATGCGCTCGTCGTAGCCTTCCATCTTGACCAGCGCCAGGGCCTCGCGCACCCGCTTCCGGGTCTCCTCGGGGCGTACCCCGGTCACGCGCAGGCCGTAGCCGACGTTGCGCGCCACGGTCATGTGCGGAAACACCGCGTAGGACTGGAACACCATGTTGACCGGCCGCCAGTTCGGGTCGACGCCGTCCATCGGCTGCCCGTCGATGATGATGTCGCCCTCGGTCGGGTTCTCGAAGCCGGCGAGCATCCGCAACAAGGTCGTCTTGCCGCAGCCCGACGGCCCCAGCAGGGCGAAGAATTCGCCCTCGGCGATCTCGAAGCTGGCGTCGTCCACGGCGACGACCGGCCCGAACCGCTTGGTGACGTGCCGGATCGAAATGATGGTCTTGCGGTTACCCACGGGCGGTCGTCTTCCTGGTCGATCGCGACTGGATCGCCATGGCCGTCACGGTCAGCGTCAGGGTCAGGACGATGAGCACGGTCGACGCCGCGTTGACTTCCGGCGTGACGCTGAAACGCACCATTGAATAGATCTTCACCGGGAAGGTGGTCGATCCCGGGCCCGACGTGAAGAACGTAATCACGAAGTCGTCCAGCGACAGCGTGAAGGCGAGCAGCGCCCCGGCGACCACGCCGGGAAGAAGATGCGGGAACGTGACGTTCCAGAAGGTCTGCCACCGGTTGGCCCCAAGGTCGCGGGACGCCTCCTCGAGGGCCTCGTCGAACCCCGACATGCGCGCGCGAATGACCACGGCGACGAACGGGATGCTGAAGGCGATGTGGCTCACGATGATCGTGAACAAGCCGAGCGGAATGTTCACGGTGGCGAAAAACGCCAGCATCGCGACGCCCATGCAGATCTCGGGGATGACGATCGGCAAATGGATCCAACCGTCGAACACGCCTTTGCCCGGGAAACGGTAGCGGTGCAGGGTCACCCCCAGCATCGTGCCGAGCACGGTAGACACCAGCGTCGAGGTGGCGGCGATGATCATGCTGTTGGTGAAGGCTTCGTGCAGCGCGGCGTTCTCAAAGGCTTGACGGTAATATTTGAAGGTGAAGCCCTGCCAGGTGATGTTGCGTTTGCTGTCGTTGAAACTGAAGGCGACAAGGGCGACGATCGGGAAGTAAAGGAAGAAGAAATTCGCCAGCAGCACGATCTGCAGCCAGCGCCGGCGCGTATACTCCAGCGGCGTGATCTGCGTGCGTCGGCGCCGCGGCGTTGCGGGCACGGCCGGCTTGGCGACGATATCCGTCATGTCAGGTGGACACGCCCCCGTCCTGTTTGGCGACCGCGGCCTTGATCCACAGGAAGACGAAAGTCGCGTACATCAGGAGGAAGGACAGGGCCGAGCCGAACGGCCAGTCGCGGGCCGGCCCGAACTGCTGGGCGATGAGGTTGCCGATCATGATGCTGCGGGGTCCGCCGAGCAAATCCGGCGTGAGGAAGGTGCCGAGCGCGAGGATAAAGACCAGCAACAATCCCGTGAAGATGCCGGGAAAGGCGAGCGGCGCGGTCACCGAGAACAGGGTGCGCCACTGGCCGGCGCCCAGGTCGAGGCTGGCCTCGAGGTAGGACTTGTCCAGCTTCTCGAGAGTGGCGTAGACCGGCAGGACAAGGAACGGCAGGTTCACGTAGACCAGCCCGATGATCACGGCCGGCTGATTATACAGTAACGCCAGCGGTTCGAAGGGGCCGAGCAGATCCGGCAGCCCGAGCAGGCTAAGGACCGCGCCGATTCGCTCCTGCACCCATTCCAGCGCGAAATTCAGGTAACCCTTGGTCCGCAGCACGGCGATCCAGGCATAGGTGCGGATCAGCAGGTTCGTCCAGAACGGCAGGATCACCAGCAGCAGCAGCAGGTTCTTGTAGCGGGCCGGGGCGAAGGCGATGCCCATGGCCAGGGGAAACCCCAGGGCGAGGCATATGGCCGTCGTCACCGCGGCGATCCAGACCGACTTCAGGATGATCGCGAGGTTGATCCATTCCACGGCCCGCCCGTAATTGCCGAACGACAGGGCCAACACGGTCTGACCGAGCGGCCCCCGTTCGCCGAAGCTGTAGACCCAGACGATGGCGAGCGGGAGCGTGAAGAAGAGGACTAACCAGGCGGAGGGAGGCAGGATCAGGAAGCCGAACGCCAGCTTGTCGCGACGCCAATCCTGCATGATCGATCCTGTCCCCTCCGTCCTAGTGTCCTGCCCCAGAAATTCGTTTTCGAATTTCTGGGATAAGCAGGCCACTAGATTCAAATAGTGGCCCGTTCACCCCGAAATTCGTGAAACGAATTTCGGGGACGGGACACTGGCCGGCGACGGGCTTAGGCCGCCAGGATCTCGGTCCAGGCCCTGTCATACATCGGCGTGAAGTCGCCGACCGAGACAAGCGATTCGGAGTTGGAAACGACCTCGCTCGGCGGATAGATCGCCGGGTTGGCGAGATCCTCCGTGGGCAGGAACGCCTTGGCCGCCTTGTTCGCGGTCGCGTACTTTATCGTGTTGGCGATCTCGGCATTCACCTCGGCGTCGTGAATGTGGTTGAGGAAGGCGTGCGCGTTCTCGGGATGCGGCGCCCCGACCGGGATGCAGATGTTGTCCGTCCACACCTGAGTCCCTTCCTTCGGCACGACATAGGCCAGGTCCGCGTCCTCCTCCATGGTCGAGATGATGTCGCCGTTCCACTCCATGACGATGTCGACCTCGCCGGACAGCAAAAGGTCCTGGCCGCTGTCCGGGGCGAAGGTCTTGATGTGCGGCTTCTGCTTGATGAGCAGGTCGCGGGCCTTGTCGAGC
>JBBECF010000203.1:0-1343 GCA_040881945.1 Dongiaceae bacterium
TCGCCGGCGGCGAACACGCCGTCGAGGTTCGTCATCATCGTCTTGCGGTCGATCTTGACCGTGCCCCAGCGGGTGACGGCGAGATCGGGCGCCCCGAACAGGAC
This sequence comes from Dongiaceae bacterium, assembly GCA_040881945.1. GTDB lineage: Bacteria > Pseudomonadota > Alphaproteobacteria > Dongiales > Dongiaceae > JBBECF01. The sequence goes on from JBBECF010000203.1 coordinate 105, forward strand.
CGGCAGGTCTTCGGGATCGAAGCCGAGCGCCTTGATCGCGAGGTCGGCCGGCACGGTGAAGTGCGAGCCCTCGATCGGCCGCGGCGTCTGCCGCCCCGAGGCGTCGGGCACGCCGAGGTGGATGCGCGCCGCCCGCACCCCGGCGACGGCGCCGGCGCCGTCGTCGAGGAAGGCCTCGGGCGCGGCCAGCCAGACGAACTCCACGCCTTCCTCCTCGGCGTGGCTCACCTCGCGCATCGAGCCCGGCATGTTGGCGCGGTCGCGCCGGTACAGGCACGTCACCGACTTCGCCCCCTGGCGCACCGCGGTGCGCACGCAATCCATGGCGGTGTCGCCGCCGCCGATCACCACCACCCGCTTGCCCTTGGCGTCGAGCGTGCCGTCCTCGTAGGCCGGCACCCGGTCGCCCAGCCCGGTGCGGTTGCTGGCGATGAGGTAGTCGAGCGCCGCCACGATGTTGCCGAGGCCGATGCCGGGAACGGCGAAGTCGCGCGCCTTGTAAACGCCGCTGGCCAGGAGCACGGCGTCGTGGCGCCGGCGCAGCTCATCGAGGCCGATGTCGCGCCCGACCTCGACGTTGGCGGCGAACTCGACGCCGGAAGCGGCCAGCAGGTCGGTGCGCCGCTGCACGACCGTCTTCTCCAGCTTGAAGTTCGGGATGCCGTAGATCAGCAAACCGCCGATGCGGTCGTGGCGGTCGTAGACCCGCACCCGGTAGCCCTTGGCGCGAAGCTGCTCGGCCGCCGCTAGGCCGCCCGGCCCGCCGCCGACGATGCCGACCGAGCGCCCGAGCTCGCGGCGGGGCTTGACCGGCTTGACCCAGCCGCGTTCCCAGGCGGTGTCGGTGATGAACTTCTCGACGGCGCCGATCGTCACGGTGCCGTGCCCGGCCTGCTCGATCACGCAGTTGCCTTCGCACAGCCGGTCCTGGGGGCAGATGCGGCCGCAGATTTCCGGGAAGTTGTTGGTCGCCGACGAGAGTTCGTAGGCCTCCTCGAGGCGGCCCTCGGCCGTGAGTTTCAGCCAGTCCGGTATGTTGTTATGGACCGGACAGTGAATCTGGCAGAACGGGATGCCGCATTGCGAGCACCGCGCCGATTGCTCGGCGGCGAGGGCCGGGTCGTAGTCGGCGTAGATCTCCGCGAAGTCGCGGCGCCGGCGCGCCGCCTCGCGTTTGTCCGGCATGCGCTTGGCGACCGTGACGAATTTCAGCATCGCGGGCGGCATCGGCCCTCTCCT
>JBBECF010000203.1:1443-11515 GCA_040881945.1 Dongiaceae bacterium
GCAATGCTATAAGCGGCGGGCTGCAAGGGGAATCGGCAAATTGCCTCTGGTCCAGATCGTCGTCCTGGCTGCGGTCCAGGGCATTACCGAGTTCCTGCCCATCAGCTCCTCGGGCCATCTGATCCTGGTGCCGGCGCTGACCGGCTGGCCCGATCAGGGGCTGGCGATCGACGTCGCCACCCATGTCGGGACGCTGGCCGCGGTGCTCGTCTATTTCTGGCGCGACGTCGGGCGCATGGCCGGCGGCTTCGCCGGGCTGTTGGTCGGCCGGCTGACCCCGGGCGGGCGCCTAGCCGGCTTCCTGCTGATCGGCACCATCCCGGCGCTGGCCGCCGGCTTCCTCGTCGACCGCTATATCGGCGACGGGCTGCGTCGGATGGAGGTCGTCGCCTGGACGATGATCGGCTTCGGCGTCGTGCTCTACATCGCCGACCGCCTCGGCCTGACGGTGCGGCGGCTGGAGCACTTGACGCTGTTCCACGCGGTCGTCGTCGGTTGCGCCCAGGCCTTGGCCTTCATTCCCGGCACCAGCCGGTCGGGCATCACCATGGTGGCCGCGCGGCTGCTCGGCTACGAGCGCGCCGAGGCGGCGCGTTTCTCGTTCCTGCTGTCGATCCCGGCGATCGCCGCCGCCGGGCTGTGGGAGGGGCTCAAGGTGGTTCGCGGCGGCGATCCGCAGATGCTCGAGGCGGCGCTCGCCGCGGCCGGCCTGTCGGCGCTGGCCGGGTTCCTCGCCATCGCCGTGCTGATGCACTGGCTGAAGCGCTCGACCTTCACGCCCTTCGTCATCTACCGTCTGGGCCTCGGAGCGGTGCTGCTCTACCTCGTCTATGTTTAGGGCGACGGGGCCGCGCCGAATCGTCCGCCCGACCGGTAGCGATCGAGATAGCTCGGGATGACGATCTCGATGGCGGTCGGCCGGATGCCGAGGTCGGCGAGGGTCGAGGCCCCCGGCGAGACGACGTTGTCGCGGCGCAACATCCGCACCTGGTCGCGGGTCAAGGGCGGCCGCGGCAGCAGCTCGAGCACCGCCGCCTGCAGATCGGCGAGCGCGAAGGGCAACGGCACGAGCAGCCGCCGCTGCCGCGTCTCGCGCAGCATCAGTTGGAGCAGCTCCTTGAAGCTGTACACGCGCGGGCCGCCCAGCTCGTAGGTCCGGCCGCGCGTCGCCGGATCCTCGATCAGCTTCAGGAACGCATCGGCGACGTCGCCGACATAGACCGGCTGGAACCGGGTGCGGCCGCCGCCGATCAGCGGCAGCACCGGCGACAGCCGGGCCATGGCGGCGAAGCGGTTGAAGAAATCGTCCTCCGGGCCGACCACGATGCTCGGGCGGACGATGCTCGCCTCGGCGAAGACGGCGCGCACCGCGGCCTCGCCGGCCGCCTTGCTGCGCCCATAGTCCGACGGCGAGCGCGCGTCGGCGCCGATCGCCGACATCTGGATGAAGCGCTGCGCGCCCGCCGCCTTGGCGGCGGCGGCAGCCCGCCGCGCCCCCTCGACGTGCACCGCGGCGTAGGTCTGGCGGCCGGACTCATAGAGGATTCCGACCAGGTTGATCACCGCCTCGGCGCCGTCCACGGCGGCGGCGACCGAGGCGTCGTCGCGCAGATTGGCGGCTATCGGCGTGATCTGCCCGACGTCGCCGAGCGGCTTCAGGAACAACGCGGCGTCGGGCCGCCGCACGGCGACGCGGATCAGCCAGCCGCGCTGCGCCAGCCGTTGTATGATGTAGCGGCCGATGAAGCCCGAGCCGCCGAATACCGTCACGAGGCGCGCCGCCATGCCCGACCCCTTCTTTCGCGCTTCCCGCTTGCCCGCCGGCCGGCGCACAGGGGGAAATGGTGTATATGCATATCATGATACCTATATGCTTGGCAGCCGCGATGCCGATAGGCGGCGGCAAATGCCCGTTGACTTTGCGGCCCGGCCGTCGAAAATCGCGGGCCTCTGATGCCCAGGTGGCGGAATTGGTAGACGCGCAGGTTTCAGGTACCTGTGGCCGCAAGGTCGTGGAAGTTCGAGTCTTCTCCTGGGCACCACGCGCCGCGCCGCGCCACCGGGCGCAAACCGGCGGCCGTCGGTGAGCGTCGAGCTGCATCGCGGCGACCTGCCGCCGGGACTCGATCTCGGCGACTGCGTGGCGATCGACACCGAAACCATGGGCCTCAACCCGCGCCGCGACCGGCTGTGCCTGGTGCAGCTCTCGGCCGGCGACGGTAACTGCCACGCCGTCCAGATCGCGCCGGCGCCGCCGGGCGGGCGGATCGAGGCGCCGAACCTGACGCGGCTGCTCGCCGACGCCGGCGCGACCAAGCTGTTCCATTTCGCGCGCTTCGACGTGACGACGCTGCGCCACCACTTCGGCGTGCTGTGCCAGCCCGTGTATTGCACCAAGATCGCGTCGCGCCTGGCGCGCACCTTCACCGACCGCCACGGCCTCAAGGACCTGTGCCGCGATCTGCTCGGCGTCGATCTGTCGAAGCAGCAGCAGTCCTCGGACTGGGGCGCCGCCGATCTGACGCCGGAACAGCTCCGCTACGCCGCCGCCGACGTGCTGCATCTGCACGCCCTCAAAGCAAGGCTCGACGAGATGCTGGCGCGCGAGGGTCGGCGCCACCTGGCCGACGCCTGCTTCGCCTTCCTGCCGGCGCGGGCGGAACTCGATCTGGCCGGCTGGGCCGAAATCGACGTCTTCGAGCATTGATCGGCGCTTGCGACCGCCGGCGGCCCGGCCGCGCCGGCGGCGGGTTTCATTGACTGTCCTGCCCCCAGGGGCCATATTCGTTGGAAGCTGCGGTCGGCTAGAGGGGGTGGTCGACGACCCGGCCGATTCGTTCGTCTCACCCCGGGCCTCCGGATCCATGCCGCCGGACCGATCCGAACCGGATGCCGCCGCTGCCGGACGACCGCGCCCCGTCGCAACGCCAAGGTCACGCCGATGACGGCCCTGCCCACATCCGAGCCTACTCCACCGAAGTCGGCGACGAAGGCGAACGATCCCGGCCTCGCCGCCGCCGACCTGGCGGCCGTCGAGCGGGTCCTGCGCCTGGAGGCCGAGGGTCTTCTCGCCCTGGCGCGCGCGCTCGACGACGCCCTGCCGCGGGCCCTCGACCTGTTGGCCGGAGCGACCGGCCGCGTCGTCGTCGTCGGCATGGGCAAGGCCGGCCATATCGCGCGCAAGATCGCCGCGACGCTGGCCTCGACGGGAACCCTGGCCCTGTTCGTCCATCCGGCCGAGGCAAGCCACGGCGACCTCGGCATGATCGCGCGCGGCGACGCCGTGATCGCGCTCTCCAATTCGGGCGCCACCGGCGAGTTGGCCGATATCACGACCTATACGCGGCGCTTCGGAATTCCACTGATCGCCATTACCGGTCGCGCCGACAGCGCGCTGGCCGGGGCCGCCGACATCGCGCTGGTGTTGCCGCGCGCCGACGAGGCCTGCCCGATGGGCCTGGCGCCGACCACCTCCACGACGATGATGCTGGCGCTCGGCGACGCCATCGCGATCGCGCTGCTGGCGCGCCGGGGATTCACGCCGGCCGATTTCCAGCTCCTGCACCCGGGCGGCCAGCTCGGCCGGCGGCTGCTGCGCGTCGCCGAAATCATGCATGAAGGCGACCGCGTGCCGCTGGTTGCACCGGAGACCTCGATGGCCGAGGCGATCCTCGAGATGACGACGAAAAGCTTCGGCTGCGTCGGCGTCGTCGATGCCCGCGGCCGGCTCGTCGGTGTCGTCACCGACGGCGATCTGCGCCGCCACATGGCGCCGGCGCTGCTCGAGCGGACGGCCGGGGCGGTGATGACCCGGAACCCGAAAACGATCCGGCCGCAGGCCCTGGCCGCGGCGGCCGTGGCGACGATGAACGCGGGCAAGATCACCAGCCTGTTCGTGGTTGAGGCCGGCCGGCCGGTCGGCATCCTGCACATCCACGACTGCCTGCGGGCCGGGGTCGTCTGAGGCATGGACCGCCCGCCGGCGCCGCCCCCGTCCGCCGCCCGGCCTTTCTTCGCCTGCCGAAGCGGGCTTCGCGAAGGCGGGTCGCGCCGCCGCACGGCGCCGGCGCGGCGCTACAGCCGGTTTGTCGGCGCCATGAAACTGCTGCTGCCGACACTCGCGGCCGGACTGATCGTGCTGCTCGCGGTTTGGTCGCGCATCAATCTTGACGAGAGCCGCTTCCGCATCGGCATCTCCGATTTCGCGCCCGGGCAGATCGAATCCCTGAACATGGTCAACGCCCGCTACGACGGCGTCGACAGCCAAGACCAGCCGTTCAGCGTCACCGCCGAAGTCGTCACCCAGATCGACCGCGCGGCCGATGTCATCGAGCTGCAGCGGCCGACGGCCGACCTCACGCTGAGCGACGGCGCCTGGATCGCGCTCACGGCCGACAGCGGGACGTACCGGCGCACGGCCGACCTGCTCGACCTTGCCGGGTCGGTGAGTCTGTATCACGATCGCGGTTTCGAGCTGCACGCCGCCAGTATGCGCGTCGACCTGAACGAGGGGGCCGCGACCAGCGACGAGCCGGTGCGCGGCCACGGCCCGATGGGAGAGCTCAATGCCGAGGGTCTGCGCGTGACCGAGCGGGGCGACCGCATCCTGTTCACCGGCCGGACGCGGCTGCTGGTCCGCCAGAGCGAACGGGCGGCCGACGGATGAACCGTCGCGAAATCCCCGCCGGCTGCCGGGCGTGGCCAGCGCTAGCGCCGCTGCTCGGCCTGGCCGCGGCGCTGGCGCTGGTGACGCCGGCCGGCGCGCAGATCCTCGACGGCTTCGGCGCCGCCCAGACCGACGATCCGATCGCGATCGAGGCCGAGCAGGGCATCGAGTGGCGGCGCGACGACAAGACCTACATCGCGCGCGGCAACGCGCGTGCCGCGCGCGGCGATTTCGCCGTCAGCGCCAACCTGCTGACCGCCCATTATCGCGAGGTGGACGGCGGCGGCACCGAGATCTGGCAGATCGAGGCCGAGGGCGACGTGCGCCTGACCTCGGCGAAGGAAACGGTGCTCGGCGACAGGGGCTCCTACGATCTCGATCGCGGCGTCGTCGTGATGCTCGGCGACAATCTGAAGGTCGAGACGCCGGGCGAGACCGTGACCGCCGAGGACAGCCTGGAATACTGGGACAAGCAACGGATGGTGGTGGCGCGCGGCAACGCCGTGGCGACGCGCAACGACGATGAGCTGCGCGCCGACGTCCTGACCGGTTATTTCAGAAGCGACGCCGCCGGCGACCCGATGCTCTTCCGGATCGAGGCGACGGGCAACGTGCGCGTCCTGAGTGGCGGCGATACGGCGCGCGGCGACACCGCCGCCTACGATCTGGAGACGGAGATCGCGACGCTCGCCGGATCGGTCAAGATCACGAGCGGCGACAACCAGCTCAACGGCGAGTTCGCGGAAGTCAATCTGAAGACCGGAGTCAGCCGCATCCTCGGCGGCCCCGGCGCCGGCCCCGTGCGCGGCTTGATCCTGCCCGGCGCCGGCACCAAGCCGGAGTCCATCGCGCCATGACCTTGTGGCGCAAAGAGTCGGGAGAGCGCCCGCCGCGGGCACGCCCGGTGCCGGTCGTTGACGGCGCCGCCGAGCGGTCGGCGGAGCTCGCCACCGCGCGCCCCGGTCTCGTCGCCCAGCACCTGGTCAAGTCCTTCCGGAAGCGGCCGGTGCTGCGCGGCGTGTCGCTGTCGGTGCGGCGCGGCGAGGCGGTCGGGCTGCTCGGCCCCAACGGCGCCGGCAAGACGACCTGCTTCTACATCATTACCGGCCTGATCAAGCCGGACGACGGCGCCGTCATCCTCGACGGCGTCGACGTCACCGACCTGCCGATGTACCGCCGGGCGCGGCTCGGCATCGGCTACCTGCCGCAGGAGGCGTCGATCTTCCGCGGCCTCAGCGTCGAGCGGAACATCCGCACCGTGCTCGAGATCGTCGAGCCGGACCGCCACAAGCGCGCGCAGCGGCTCGACGAGCTGTTGACGGAATTCTCGATCTCGCACCTGCGTCGCGCCCCGGCGCTGTCGCTGTCCGGCGGCGAGCGCCGACGCGTCGAGATCGCCCGGGCGCTGGCTTCGCAGCCCGGCTTCATCCTGCTCGACGAACCGCTCGCCGGCATCGACCCGATCGCCGTCGGCGAGATCCGCGACCTCGTCTCGCACCTCAAGGACCGCGGCATCGGCGTCCTCATCACCGACCACAACGTGCGCGAGACGCTGGATATCGTCGACCGCGCCTACATCCTTCACGAAGGCAAGGTGCTGCGCGAAGGGCGGCCTTCGGAAATCGTACTCGACCAGGACGTGCGGCGCGTTTACCTGGGCGAAAGATTTAGCCTGTAAGCGTCCTCCATGGCGGTCACGCAACGCATGGAGATGCGGCAGAGCCAGTCGCTGGTGATGACGCCGCAGTTGCAGCAGGCGATCAAGCTGCTGGAACTGTCGAATCTCGAGCTTTCCGCCTATGTCGAGCAGGAGCTCGAGCAAAACCCGTTGCTCGAACGCGACGAGGGCCAGAGCGACGCGGGCCAGGCCGAACGCGACGAGGGCGAGCGCGTGGTCGCCCGCGACCAGGCCGGGTCGGGGGCCGACGCGGGCGCAGAGGCGCCGGCGCCGCCGCCCGAGCTCGCCGACGCCACCGAGTTCGCCGGCGCCGAGGCCCTGGCGAGCTCTACCCAATCGACCTTCGACACCGACCACGACAATCTGTGGAACGACGACAATGCCGGCTCGCCGTCGCTGCGCGACTGGCGCGCCACCGGCGGCCGCCCCGATTTCGCCGACGACGAATTCGGGCTGGAACAGACGCTGACCCGCGAGATCTCCTTACGCGAACACCTGTTGTCGCAGATCGGCACGGATCTCGCGGATCCGACCGACCGGGTCATCGGCCTGCACCTCGTCGAGCTGCTCGACGATGCCGGCTACATGGTCGGCGACCTGGGGCAGGTGGCGCGGCGCCTGGGCTGTTCCGTGGCGCGCGTCGAGGCGACGCTGGAAAAGATGCAGCGCTTCGATCCGCCCGGCATCTTCGCGCGCAATCTGGCCGAGTGCCTGGCGCTGCAGCTCCACGACCGAAACCGGCTCGACCCGGCGATGCAGAAGCTGCTCGACAACCTCGACCTGCTGGCCCGCCGCGATCGCGCCGCGCTGATGCGCCTGTGCGGCGTCGACGCCGACGACCTCACCGAAATGGCGGCCGAGATCAGGGCGCTGGACCCGAAGCCGGCGCTCGCGTTCGACCGCACGCCGTTGCCGCCGGTGACGCCGGACATCCTCATGCGCCGCCACCCGGACGGCGGCTGGATCGTCGAGCTCAACGCCGACACGTTGCCGCGCGTGCTGGTCGATAGCTCCTATTATGCCCGCGTCAGCCGCGAGGCCAAGGACAAGACGGCGCGCAACTACATCGCGGAGCGTTTCAATTCCGCCAACTGGCTGGTCAAGTCGCTGCACCAGCGCGCCACCACCATCCTCAAGGTCGCGACCGAGATCGTCCGCCAGCAGGAGGCCTTCTTCCTGCACGGCGTGCAGCACCTCAAGCCGCTGATCCGTCGCGACATCGCCGAGGCCATCGGCATGCACGAAAGCACGATCAGCCGCGTCACCACGAACAAATACCTCGCCTCGCCGCGCGGGCTCTACGAACTCCGCTACTTCTTCACCGCCTCCATCGCCCATAGCGACGGCGGCGCGGCGCACTCCGCCGAGGCCGTGCGTTCGCGCCTCAAGTCCTTGATCGAGGCGGAGGTTCCGGACGACATCCTGTCCGACGACCGGCTGGTCGAGCTGCTCGCCCGCGACGGCGTCGAAATCGCCCGCCGGACCGTCGCTAAGTACCGGGAATCCATGCACATCCCTTCGTCCGTTCAGCGCCGGCGCGACAAGTCCTTGCGAATCTGAGGCGATATCCTACATTGAGCTTCGATGAAGGGACGATGGCGGCACGACCCTTGACTCCTGCGACGGCCGACTCTAATTCTCCCTGCCCCCAGCGGGGCGCTTGCCGCTTCGCCGCGGCGCGCCGCGCCAATGCCCCCGGAAGTCCTGCCCGATGCTCTTGACCGTGAAGGGTAAGCAGATCGATGTCGGCGACGCCCTGCGGGCGCACGCCGCCGAAAGCCTGAACGCGGTCTTCGCCAAATACTTCGGCGACCCGGTGGAAGCGACCGTGATGCTGTCGCGCGAGGCGCACCTTTACCGCGCGCAGATCTCGGTCCATGTCGGACGCGGCATCCTGTTGCAGAGCCAGGCCGACGCCGACGCGCCGTATTCCGCCTTCGACGCCGCCGCCGAGCACGTCGCCAAGCGGCTGCGCCGCTACAAGCGGCGGCTGCGCGACCATCACCGCAACGCGGTCGAAGTCGAATCGGCGCAACACTATGTTTTGGCCGGCGCGCCCGACGACGCCGGCGCGGCGGAGGACGAGAGCGACGGCCAGCCCGTGATCGTCGCGGAACTGGCGATGGAGATTCCCACGCTCTCGGTCGGCGAAGCGGTGATGCGCCTGGATCTTGCCGACGGCGGGGCGATCATGTTCCGCAATCGCGCGCACGGCGGGCTGAACATGGTATACCGCCGCGCCGACGGCAACGTCGGCTGGGTCGATCCCCGCGGCAACCGGGCCGCCTGAACGCCATCCGATTCCCAGGGCGAGGATTCCAATGGATATCGCAGACCTGATCAGTCCGGCGAGCGTCGTCGCCAACCTGCGCGTGGCCAGCAAGAAACAGGCGCTACAGGACTTGGCGAAGCGGGCGGCGGAGACCACCGGTCTGTCCGAACGCGCCATCTTCGAGGTCTTGCTCGAGCGCGAGCGCCTGGGCACGACCGGGGTCGGCAACGGCATCGCCATCCCGCATGGCAAGCTGCCGGGCCTGCGCCAGTTGTACGGCCTGTTCGCGCGATTGGAGACGCCGATCGACTTCGACGCCGTGGACGAGCAGCCGGTCGACCTGATCTTCCTGCTGCTGGCCCCGGAGGCGGCCGGGGCGGACCACCTGAAGGCGCTGGCGCGGGTGTCGCGGCTGCTGCGCGACCGCGCGGTGTGCGAAAAGCTGCGCGGCGCCAATCAGGCGGACGCCATGTATGCGCTGTTGACCGAATCCGCGGCCAGCCACGCCGCCTGAACGCGGCCGCGGCCTCAGTGGACGCTGACCGGCTCGAGGCCGTTCTGTCGAACCGTCGCGAAGGCGATGTCGCGCGTCTCGGCCATCGCCAGAGACGAGCCGTCGGCCGCGTGAATGGCGAAGCCCGTCCGATTATTGAGCGTCACCGGCTTCACATAGGCCATGTCCTGCAACCCGAGGACGGCCAGGTCCCGGACCGAGATCTGCCTGATTCTCTCTGCGGTGTTCACGGCGTCACCCCCTGCGCACCCGCGGCCCCGCCATCGGCGTTCGGCCGGCGTCGTCGCCCTTGTCCGCGGCCGCGATCTTGATCGTGCGCGCCTGGCTTGCCACGGTCGGGCGCACCAGGTCGATGGACAGCAGGCCGTTGTCCAGGGTCGCGCCCGCGATCTCGATGCCCTCGGCCAGCACGAAGCAGCGCTGGAACTGCCGGGCGGCGATGCCGCGGTGCAGGTAGACCCGGTCCGTTTCCTCGGCCTGACGGCCGCGGACGGCGAGCTGGTTGTCCTCGACCTGGACCTCGAGATCGGCCAGCGCGAAGCCGGCGACGGCCAGCGTGATGCGCAGCGCGTTTTCGCCGACCTGCTCGATATTGTAGGGCGGATAGCCTTCGGTCGCGGTCTTCGAGATCCGGTCCAAGGTCCGCTCGAAGTGATCGAAGCCGAGCAGCAGCGGGTTGTTGAAGAGCGAAAGACGGGTCATGGCGATGGCCCCTCCAGGGATGAGCGAGCGGCACCGAATGGCGATTCCGGGCCCGGCGGCCGGCGCCCGAAATCGGCGGCCCTCGCGGCGCCGCCAAACCGTTATTTGGGGTGCGACGCGGCGGTCATCAAGGGGCCGCGACCCGGACATGGCAAGGGCCCAGCCGTCGCCGGCCAGGCCCTTGTTTTTATTGGTGGAGCCAAGCGGGATCGAACCGCTGACCTCTACAATGCCATTGTA
>JBBECF010000204.1:0-9714 GCA_040881945.1 Dongiaceae bacterium
GACTCGCGGCCGTTGGCGCCGCGTTCCACCTCGAAGTTGAGCTTCTGGCCTTCCTTGAGGGTCTGCAAGCCCGCCCGTTCGACGGCGGAAATGTGCACGAACACGTCCTTTGTGCCGCTCTCGGGCTGAATGAAGCCGTACCCCTTGGCGGGGTTGAACCATTTTACCGTGCCGGTGGGCATCGTCGTCTCCGTCGCAGTGTCAACATGCCGCGCCGACGGCGCGGCGGCTTCAACAATCAGCGGTTCGGGAGGAACTCAGCCCGAGCACCGCGTGCGGCGGGCGATGAGAGGATCGTCCGGACCAACGAATTGTCGAGTCGATATTATGCCCGGATGGGCAAGGCCGCACAACGCGATTTCAAGCCGGCCGGCGGGCGCCGCCCGGGGCCGCGGCCCGGCCGTCTCGTTGACCGCCGCCGCCCGCCGCCGATAGGGTGCCGGGTGTCCTGGCAAGCGACCATCGCCAACCTGCCGTCGATCGAGGTCCGGCCGGGCCGGCTGTTCGGCCTGCTCTGGGTCGCGCTCGCCCCGGTCGCGGTGTTCGCGCCCGGCGGCACGGTGGTCTTGCTCGGCGCCGCCGCCCTCGTCCTCGCGGCCTCGGGCCCGGCGCGGCGCGCGACCTTGCGCCTCGGCGCGCAGCCGCCAGCGGTCGTCCTCATCGCCTTCCTGGCCTGGGCGGCCGTCGCCTCGCTGTGGGCGCCCGACCCCGGCCGCAGCCTGTTCCTGGCGGCGCGCTGCGCGCTGCTGTTCGCCGGCGGGTTGGTGCTCGTCGCCGCCGCCGCCGAGATGGCGGCAGCCGAGCGCCGGCAGGCGATCGGCGGCCTGATCGCCGGCGGCGCGCTGCTGTTGGCGCTGCTGGTTTTCGAGGAGGCGACCGGCGCCCTGCTCACGCGGCTGCTGCGCGGTCTCGATGCCGCGGGGCTCGAGACGGCGACGAAGGGGGCGCCGCTCGCCCGCGGCGGCACGCTGCTGGCGCTCTTCGCCTGGCCGGTCCTGCTGGCGGCGACGCGGCGCATCGACTGGCGCCTCGCCGCGGCGACGGTACCGGCCATCGTCGTCGTGCTGTACGCCCAGGCGACCGACACGCCGATCCTCGCCTTCGCCCTCGCCGCCGTCGCCTTCGGCGTCGTTTACGCCTGGCCGCGTCCTGCGCTGGCGCTGCTGTTCGCCGGCCTCGCCGTCGTCGTCGCGGTGGCGCCGCTGTTCGCCGCGCAACTGCCGGCGCCGGCGGAGGCGGCGGGTTGGGTCGCCGATCTGCCGGCGTCCTGGCGCCAGCGCATCGAGATCTGGCGTTTCACCGCCGAGCGCATCGCCGAACGGCCGCTGCTCGGCTGGGGGTTCGATGCGGCGCGCGCGCTCGGCGACCCGATGTCGCTGCACCCGCACGATTTCGCCCTGCAGGTCTGGCTGGAGCTGGGGGCGCCGGGCGTGCTGCTCGCGCTCGCCTTCGCGGCGCTGCTGTGGCGCCGGATCGGCGCCTGGGCCGCGGACCGCGCCGCGGTTGCTGCGGCGGCGGCGGCGCTGACCGCCTATCTCGTCTTCGCCCTACTCAGCCGCGGCGCCTGGCAGGAATGGTGGCTGGCGGCGGCCTGGCTGCTCGCGGCGGCGCTGGCCGTCGCGGCCACGCCGCGGACGGCGTAGCGGGCGAGACTCACGGCTCCGCCTTCGCGGCGGCCTTGCCGTCGATCTTCGGCTCCTCGCCCTTGAGCAGCCGGCGGATGTTCTGGTGGTGGCGGACCCACACCAGCACCGCGACGAACAGCGCAAAACCGGCGAACTGGCGGTCGGCGAGCAGCCACGCATAGATCGGCGCGCCGGCGACGGCGAGAAGCGCGGCCAGAGACGAATAGCGGAAGAGCGCCGCCGCGCCGGCCCAGGTCAGGCAGGCGAGCACGCCGACCGGCCAGGCGAGCGCGATCAGGACGCCGAGCGCCGTCGCCACGCCCTTGCCGCCCCTGAAGCGCAGCCAGACCGGGAACATGTGGCCGAGCAGCGCGCCGCCGGCGGCCATGATCGCCATGTCGGGGCCCCACTGCCCGGCGAGCAGCGCCGCCGCCGCGCCCTTGCCGCCGTCGAGCAGCAGGGTAGCGGCGGCGAGGCCCTTGCGTCCGGTGCGCAGGACGTTGGTCGCCCCGATGTTGCCGGAGCCGATGCGGCGGATGTCGCCGAGGCCCGCGGCGCGCGTCAGCAGCAGCCCGAACGGGATCGCGCCGAGCAGATAGCCGGCCAGCGCCGCCGCATAGAACGGCCAAGTGTAGGCGAAACCGCCGAGCAGGTCGGGCACGCCCTACGCCTCCGCCGCGAAGACGGTGCGCCCGTCGACCACGGTGCGCAACACGCGGCCGCGCACCGGCCGGCCGTCGAACGGCGAGTTCTTGGACTTGCTGCGGAAACGGTCGACGTCGATGCGCCCCGGCCGGTCGAGGTCGAAAAGCACGAGGTCGGCCGGCGCGCCCTCGGCCAGCCGCCCCTGCGGCAGGCGCAGCACCTCGGCCGGCGCCGCCGTCATCGTCTTGAGCAGAACGAGCAGCTTCGCTTCGCCCTTGTGATAGAGCTCGAGGGCGAGCGGCAGCAGGGTCTCGAGCCCGACGATACCGGCCGCGGCCTGCGCGAACGGGACGCGCTTGGAATCCTGGTCGTGCGGCGCGTGGTCGCTGGCGATGCAGTCGATCGTGCCGTCGGCCACGCCCAGGGCGACGGCGCGGCGGTCGTCCTCGCCGCGCAGCGGCGGCGACAGCTTGGCGAAGCTGCGGTAGTCGCCGACCGCGGATTCGTCGAGCGCGAAATAGGGCGGCGCGGTGTCGCAGGTGACGCGCAGGCCCCGCGCCTTGGCGCGACGGATGGCGTCGAGCGCCGCGGCCGTCGAGACGTGGGCGCAGTGGTAGCGCGCGCCGGTCGGCTCGACCAGGCGCAGGTCGCGCTCGACCATCATCGCCTCGGCCGCCGCCGGGATGCCGGCGAGGCCGAGGCGGGTAGCCAGCTCGCCCTCGTTCATGGCGCCGCCCTCGGCCAGGCGCGGCTCCTCCGGGTGCTGGATCAGCAGCAGGTCGAAGGCGCCGGCGTAGCTCAGCGCCCGGCGCATGACGCGGGCGTCGGCGACCGCGACCAGGCCGTCGGTGAAGCCGAGCGCGCCGCTCTCGGCGAGCAGCCCCATCTCCACCAGGTCGCGGCCGGCCAGGCCCTTGGTGATGGCGCCGTAGCAATAGACCTTGGTACGGCGCGGCTCGCGGCCGCGCCGCGCGATGAACTCGACGCCGGCCACGTCGTCGATCGCCGGATCGGTGTTCGGTAGGCAGACCATCGTCGTGACGCCGCCGGCCGCGGCGGCGGCGGCGGCGGTCGCGATCGTCTCCTTGTGCTCCTCGCCGGGCTCGCGCAACTGGACGCGCATGTCGATGAGGCCGGGCGCCAGGCAATGCCCGCCGCAGTCGATGCGCTCGGCGTCTTCGGGCAGGCCGCCGGACCCGACCTGCGGGCCGAGCTCGGCGATACGGCCGTCGACGACGAGCAGGCCGCCGGCGGCATCGAGCCCGCTCGCCGGGTCGAGCAGCCGGGCGTCGAGGAAGACGACCGGGCGCGCCGGATGTTTTCCCGACCGGGGCTCGCTCATCGGGCGCGCCGATCGGGGTCGGGCCGGTTCGGCCGCAGCGTCCGGGTCAGGGCGTTGAGGCAGGCCATGCGTACCGCGACGCCCATCTCGACCTGCTCGCGGATCAGGCTGCGGTCGATGTCGTCGGCGACCTCGGAATCGATCTCGACGCCGCGGTTCATCGGCCCCGGGTGCATGATGAGGGCGTCCGGTCGGGCGGCCGCCAGCTTGGCGTAGTCGAGGCCGAAAAAATGAAAATATTCGCGGATCGAGGGCACGAAGCTGCCCTGCATGCGCTCGGTCTGCAAACGCAGCATCATCACGATGTCGCAGTCCTTCAGGCCGCGCCGCATGTCGGTGAAGACCTCGACGCCGAGCCGTCCGATGGCCGCCGGCAGCAACGTCGGCGGCGCGATCACGCGCACCCGCGCCCCCATGATGGTCAGCAGGTGGATGTTCGACCGCGCCACGCGGCTGTGCAGGATGTCGCCGCAAATCGCCACGGTCAGGCCGCTCAGCCGACCGCGCCGGCGGCGGATCGTGAGGGCGTCGAGCAGCGCCTGGGTCGGGTGCTCGTGGCTGCCGTCGCCGGCGTTGATTACGGCGCAATCGACTTTCTGCGACAGCAGGTTGACCGCGCCCGATTCGGGATGGCGCACGACCAGCACGTCGGGGTGCATGGCATTCAGCGTCATCGCCGTGTCGATCAGCGTCTCGCCCTTCTTGATCGAGCTCGCCGCGACCGACATGTTGATGACGTCGGCGCCCAGGCGCTTGCCGGCCAGTTCGAACGAGGTGCGCGTGCGCGTCGAGCTCTCGAAGAACAGGTTGATCACGGTGCGCCCGCGCAGCAGGTCGCCTTTCTTGTCCGCCCGGCGGTTCTGCTCGACATAGGACTCGGCGAGGTCGAGAAGACCGGCGATCTGCGCCGGCGACAGCCCGACGATGCCGAGCAGATGGCGATGCGGGGCGACGAGGCCGGGCTGGCTGTCGGGGAGGGTCATTAAAGCGCGACTATAGGCCGCGCCCACGACCCGGCGCAAGCGAGCGCCGACGCCGGAGAGATTCCGGTCGGCCCGAGGTGTTTTCCCCGGTATGATCGCCGTCGAGCCGGTTCCGTCGCGCGTTCGGGGGAGGCAGGTCATGCGGAGCGGCGTTCGTATGTCGCTGCGGATGTTGCTGGTCGTGGTCGCGATTGCGACCTGCGGCGCCGTCACGCCGGCCCTGGCGGCCGGCACCCCCGACGAGGCCAAGGCGATGGTGGCGAAGGCGATCGCGCTCTACCGCGACGTCGGCGCCGAGGCGTTTCATGCGATCAACCGGCCCGACGGCGGCTTCCGCGACCGCGATCTTTACGTCTTTGTGTTCGGGCCGGACAACAGGCTCGTCGCCCACGGCGCGGACGTTTCGCTTCTCGGGCAGGACGCGGTGGCGCTGAAGGACATGGACGGGCGGCCCTTCGGCCGCGCCATGGTCGAGACCGCGACGGCCGATGGCACCTGGGTGGACTACAAATGGCTCAACCCGGAGACCGGCAAGACCGCGGCGAAATCGAGCTGGGTCGTGCAGGCCGACGGCTACATCTTCGGTTGCGGAATTTACAAGTAGGGGCGGGTTTCAAGCCCGCCCCGACGCGGGCTTCGCTCAGACCACGCCGCGCTCGCGCAACTCCGCGATCTCCGCCGCCGACAGGCCGAGCATTTCCCGCAGCACCTCGTCGGAGTGCTGGCCGAGCGTGGGCGGCGCCTGGCGGTAATCGACCGGGGTGCCGGAGAACTTGATCGGGTTGCCGATGAGGTCGACATGGCCGCTGCCGGCCAGCGGGTGCGGCAGGGCGATCTGCATGCCGCGCGCCTGCACCTGCGGGTCGGCGAACACCTGATCGACAGTGTTGACCGGGCTGCACGGCACGCCCCGCGCCGCCAGCCCCTCGACCCACTCTGCTTGCGTCTTGCGGCGCGTCAGGTCGGGGAGCAGGGCGTAGAGCGCAACGCGGTTGCGCACGCGGCCGTCGTTGGTCTTGAAGCGCAGGTCATCGGCCAGGCCGGGCGCGCCGGCGAAGGCGCAGAACTTGGCGAACTGCGCGTCGTTGCCGACCGCCAGGATGAAATAGCCGTCGGCCGACGGCATGACGTTGTAGGGCACGATGTTCGGGTGCTCGTTGCCGACCCGCCCCGGCACCTCGCCCGAGGTCAGGTAGTTCAAGCCCACATTGATGAGCCAGGCGACCTGGCTGTCGAGCAGTCCGAGGTCGATATATTGCCCCTGCCCGGTCTTGTCGCGGTGATGCACCGCCGCCAGGATCGCCGTCGCCGCGTACATGCCGCACATGATGTCGGCGATGCCGACGCCGACCTTCATCGGCGGGCGGTCGGGCTCGCCGGTGACGCTCATGATGCCGCCGATGCCCTGGGCCAGCAGGTCGTAGCCGGCGCGCGGCGCGTAGGGTCCGGTCTGGCCGAAGCCGGTGATCGAGCAATAGACCAGGCGCGGGAAGGCGCTGCGCAGATCGTCATAGGCCAGGCCGTGGCGCGCCAGGTCGCCGACCTTGAAGTTCTCGACCAGCACGTCGCATCGGCCGACCAGCCGGCGCGCCAGCGCCTGCCCCTCGGCCTTGGCGATGTCGAGGGTGAGCGAGCGCTTGTTGCGGTTGGCGCTGAGGTAATAGGCGCTTTCCAGGGTATCGCGGCCGGCCTTGTCCTTGACATAGGGCGGGCCCCATTTGCGGGTGTCGTCGCCGACGCCCGGCCGCTCGATCTTGATGACCTCGGCGCCGAGGTCGCCGAGAAGCTGGGTGCAGGTCGGCCCCGCGAGGATGCGGGTCAGGTCGAACACGCGCAGGCCCGAAAGGGGTGCGGTCATGGGCGCTCCGTCGGGGCGGCTCAGGGCGGCGCACTGTCGCCCACCGGGGCCGGCGAAATCAACTCTCCGCTTGCCGCCCGAGCGCGTCGAGCGCGCCTTGCAGGATGTAGGCGGCGGCCGCCTTGTCCACGACCTCGGCGCGCCGCTTGCGCGACATGTCCGCCGCGATCAGCGCCCGCGTCACCGCCGCCGTGGACAGCCGCTCGTCCCAAAACGCGACGGCGACATCGATCCGCTGCAACAGATTGGCCGCGAATTGGCGCACCGACTGGCAGCGCGGCCCCTCGCTGCCGTCCATGTTCAGGGGCAGTCCGATGACCAGCCCGCCAACCGCGCGCTCGGCGATCAGCGCCTTGAGCCGCTCGGCGTCGGCGGCGAACTTGCCGCGACGCAGCGTCTCGAGCGGCGAGGCCACGGTCAGGCGCGAGTCGGAGATCGCGATCCCGACGGTCTTGGCGCCGACGTCGAGGCCGAGCAGGCGGCGGCCCGGACCGAGCGTTTCCTTGAGCTGCGCGAGGGTGAGGACAGGCATGGCGGCCGGCGGAGGCTACCGCCGGGACGGCTCGCGGCGCAAAAGATATCGTTCGCCTTGGCCGATGTTGCCGATATGGTGTGCCGCCGCCGGCCCTCGGGACAGAAGGACCGCCGATGACCGACCCCACGACCCGGACGCCGCCGCCTTTCGTCGCGGCCCGTCGCCGCGCCCGCTAGAGGAGCCGCCCCGGTGGCGCTGTTCCTGAAGGGGCTGGCGATCGGCCTGGCCATCGCCGCCCCGGTCGGGCCGATCGGGCTATTGTGCATCCGCCGCACGCTCGCGCTGGGACGGCTCGCCGGCCTGACCGCCGGACTCGGCGCGGCCACGGCGGACGCGGTTTACGGCTTCATCGCGGCCTTCGGCCTGACGCTCGTCGCCGCCTTCCTGGTCGAGCAGCGGGCCTGGTTCGCGCTGGGCGGCGGCGTCTTCCTCTGTTATGTCGGGCTGGCCGAATGGTTTGCCCGGCCGCCCTCGCCGGAGGCCGAGGCCGCGGCCGCGGCGGAGGCCGCGGCCCACGAGGCGGCCGGGATCGGCGCTCTCTTCGGCGGCTTCTTCACCACCTTCCTGCTGACCCTCGCCAATCCGATGACCATCTTGTCCTTCGCGGCGATCTTCGCCGGCCTGGGCCTGCCCGCCGAGGTGGCGGCTTCGGCCGAGATCGGCGCCGTCGCGGGGGCCCGCGACGGCGTCGCGCTGGCGCAGCTCGTCGGCGGCGTGTTCCTCGGCTCGGCCGGCTGGTGGCTGGCGCTCAGCGGCGGCGTCGGCTTTATCCGCCACCGCCTCGGCCCCGGCCGGTTGCGCTGGCTCAACCGCGTCTCGGGCGTCGCGCTGATCGGCTTCGGTCTCTACGCGCTGAGCCAGACGATCCGGTGACGGCGGCGCCCGGACATCGGGTTGCGGCCGGCCGGGGCCGGTGATAGCTTCCGGCCGCGCTTTTCGGCCCCGACCGCCCCCGCCGCCGCCCACCGTTTCAGGCAACCATGTCGCTCGACAAGACCGCCGTCGCCCACATCGCCAAGCTGGCGCGCATCGAGGTGCCCAACGCCGACCTCGAGGCCCTGGCCGGCGAACTGAGCCAGATCCTGCATTGGGTGGAACGGCTCGCCGAGGTCGACACCTCGGCGGTCGAGCCGATGAGCAGCGTCGTGAAGATGGACCTCATGCGGCGCCCGGACGTCGTCACCGACGGCGGCATCCGCGACCGGGTGCTGGCCAACGCGCCCGACGCGGCGCACGGCTTCTTCGCCGTACCGAAGGTGATCGAGAGTTGAGCGGTCTGACCGACCTGACCATGGCGGCGGCGCTCGACGGACTGGCGCGCGGCGCGTTCTCGGCACGCGAGCTGGCCGAGGCGCATGTGCGCGCGGTCGAGGCGGCGCGCGCGCTCAACGCCTTCATCACCGAGACCCCGGAGCGCGCGCTAACCATGGCCGAGGCCTCGGACGCCCGCCGGCGCAAGGGCGAGGCCGGCGCGATGGACGGGGTGCCGGTCGCGATCAAGGATTTGTTCTGCACCGAAGGCGTGCTGACCACCGCCGGCTCGCACATCCTCGACGGCTTCGTGCCGCCCTACGAATCCACCGTCACCGCCAAGCTGTGGCGGGCCGGGGCGGTGATGCTCGGCAAGGCCAATCTGGACGAATTCGCCATGGGCTCGTCCAACATGACGAGCTACTACGGCCCGGTCGAGAACCCGTGGAAGCGGCGCGGCGACAACCGGCCGCTGGTGCCGGGCGGCTCGTCCGGCGGCTCGGCGGCTGCGGTGGCGGCGCGGCTCGCCCTCGGCGCCACCGGCACCGACACCGGCGGGTCGATCCGCCAGCCGGCCTCGTTCTGCGGCATCGTCGGGCTGAAGCCGACCTACGGCCGCTGCTCGCGCTGGGGCATCGTCGCCTTCGCCTCGTCGCTCGACCAGGCCGGGCCGCTGGCGCGCACGGTCGAGGACGCCGCGATCATGCTCGGCGCGATGGCCGGCCACGACCCCAAGGACTCGACCTCGGCGGACCTGCCGGTGCCCGACTACCGGGCGGCGCTCAGCGGCGACATCCGCGGCCTCAGGGTCGGGATTCCGAAGGAATACCGGGTCGACGGCATGCCGGCCGAGATCGAGGCGCTGTGGGCGCGGGGCGTCGACTGGCTGAAGGCCGCCGGGGCGCAACCCGTCGAGGTGTCGCTGCCGCATACGAAATACGCGCTGCCGACCTACTACATCATCGCCCCGGCCGAGGCGTCGTCGAACCTGGCGCGCTACGACGGCGTGCGCTACGGCCTGCGCGTGGCCGGCGACAGCCTCGACGCGATGTACGAGGCGACCCGCGCCGCCGGCTTCGGGGCCGAGGTCAAGCGCCGCGTGCTGATCGGCACCTACGTGCTCTCGGCCGGCTACTACGACGCCTATTACCTGAAGGCGCAGCGGCTGCGCAGCCTGATCCTGCGCGACTTCACGACCGCGTTCGAGCGGGTCGACGTGCTGCTGACCCCGGCGACGCCCAGCGCCGCCTTCGCCGCCGGCGAGAAGATGGACGACCCGATCGCCATGTACCTGAACGACGTGTTCACCGTCCCGGTGAACCTGGCCGGCCTGCCCGGCATCTCGGTGCCGGCCGGCCTGACCGCCGACGGCCTGCCCCTGGGCCTCCAGCTCATCGGCCGCGCCTTCGACGAGGCGACGGTGCTGCGCGTGGCCCAGGTGCTGGAGACGGCGGCCGAGTTCACGGCACGGCCGG
>JBBECF010000204.1:9814-11340 GCA_040881945.1 Dongiaceae bacterium
ATCGAAGGCCGCACGGGCAAGTGGGAAGTCGTCCTCGGCCTCGAGGTGCACGCGCAAATCGTCTCCGACGCCAAGCTGTTCTCGGGCGCGGCCACGGCCTTCGGGGCGGAGCCGAACACCCAGGTCAGCCTGGTCGACGCCGCCATGCCCGGCATGCTGCCGGTGATCAACGGCCATTGCGTCGAGCAGGCGGTCAAGACCGGCCTGGCCTTGAACGCCAAGATCAACCTGCGCTCGGTGTTCGACCGCAAGAACTACTTCTACGCCGACCTGCCGGCCGGCTATCAGATCTCGCAATATCTTCAGCCGATCGTGGGCAAGGGCACGATCGTCCTCGACCTGCCCGACGGGCGCACGCGCGAGGTCGCCATCACCCGGCTGCATCTCGAGCAGGACGCCGGCAAGAGCCTGCACGACCAGCATCCGACCAAGACCTATGTGGACCTCAACCGCAGCGGCGTGGGGCTGATGGAGATCGTGTCGGAGCCCGATTTGCGCTCGGCCGAGGAGGCGGCGGCGTATCTGCGCAAGTTGCGCTCGATCCTGCGCTATCTCGGCACCTGCGACGGCAACATGGAGCAGGGGTCGATGCGCTGCGACGTCAACGTCTCGGTGCGCCGCCCGGGCGGGCCGCTCGGCACCCGCACCGAGACCAAGAACGTCAATTCGATCCGCTTCGTCGGCCAGGCGATCGAGTACGAGGCGCGCCGCCAGGTCGAACTGATCGAGGACGGCGGCACGGTCGTGCAGGAGACACGGCTGTTCGATTCCGGCCGCGGTGTCACCCGCCCGATGCGCTCGAAGGAGCATGCCCACGATTACCGCTACTTCCCCGACCCCGACCTGCTGCCGCTCGAGCTCGACCCGGAGGAGGTCGAGCGGATACGGGCGGCGCTGCCGGAGCTGCCGGACGCCAGGAAGGCCCGCTACATGGCGGACTACGGATTGTCGGCCTACGACGCCGGAGTCCTGGTGGCGGAGAAGGAAACGGCCGCCTATTACGAGGCCGTCGCCCAGGGCCGCGACGCCAAGCTCGCCGCCAACTGGGTGATCGGCGAGCTGTTCGGCCGGCTCAACAAGGCGGGGCGCGGCATCGCCGACTCGCCCGTGTCGGCGGCGGCGCTGGGTGGTCTGCTCGACCTCATCGCCGACGACACCGTTTCGGGGCGCACCGCCAAGGACGTGTTCGACGAGATGTTCGCGACGGGCAAGGCGGCGGCCGACATCGTCGCCGCGAAGGGTCTGCGCCAAGTCACCGATACCGGCGCCATCGACGCCGCGATCGACGCCGTCCTCGCGGCGCACGCCGACAAGGTCGCCGAGTACAGGTCCGGCAAGGACAAGCTGTTCGGTTTCTTCGTCGGTCAGACGATGAAGGCGACGGGCGGCAAGGCCAACCCGAAGCTGCTCAACGAGCGGCTGAAGCAGAAGCTCGGGTAGAGCGTTTTTCCATTTCGCCGGAGACGGCCCCCACCCCAACCCTCCCCCGCGCGGAAGCGCGGGGGAGGGAGGGACCCACGGCGTCA
>JBBECF010000205.1:0-10969 GCA_040881945.1 Dongiaceae bacterium
GCGCCGATGCTTTCCCGTTGCCGGCGCAGGACTCGGATGCGCAGGTCCGCCGGGTCGTTCGGGCCCCACAGGGTGAGCTCGCGCCAGCGCTTCGACAGCCGCCAGCGGCCGCCGGCGCGCACTTCGTCGCCGCTGCGCCGGTACCAGGCGGCCGGCGCGGCGTACATCCGATGGCGGGCGAAGCGGCCACGCCACAGCGCTTGGCCGATCGCGTCGTAGAGCCAGACTTCGCCGCCGCCGAGCCCGTAAACCCACAACTCCCAGGGACGGACGGGGTATTTCTCGACGAAACGGTCGCCTTCTTCGCCCGCGCCCCGTTCGACCGCCTCGCCCAGGGCCTGCGGCCGCAGGAACGGGACCCACAGGACCGCGATGCCCGCCTCGGCGTAGGCGCGGGTGCGCGCCTCGATCTCCGGCAGGCCGATGCCGGTGTGCTGCAACTCGATGGCGACCCGGCGCCCGGCCGGCGACCACAGCATCACGTCGGCCCGGCGGTCGCCGCTCAGGGCCGGCACCTCCCATTCGACCTCGACGCGCAGGCCGCGCGCCGCGAAGGCGTCGCGCAGGTCCGCCTTGGCCCGCAGATGCGCGCTCGTCTCGCCGCGCGCCCAGTCGCATACGACCGGCGGCCGGTGGGCGAAGTGGGCGATCCGGATGGCGCCCCGCTTCAGGATCATCTCGCCGCGGCAGCTCGGGCAGGCGAAGCGCCCGCCGCGCTCCGCCGCCGCCGCGTCGATGCGCGCGCCGTCCTGCAACGCCGTCAGCATCGCGTAACCTTAGGGCGGCGCGCCGGGCCGCGACAAGAACGCCCGCGCCCGGCATATTTAACTGTCATCTACAGTTAAATTAAATCAAATAGCTTTACCGATATGTGTATTTGCGGTAATTGCTTGCCGCGTCCGAGGCGCCCGTCTACCTAAGAGGGCCGCTCGCCCGCCCACGACGGAAGTCCCGCGCGATCCTAAGAATGCCCGATCTGCAGCTTGCCCACGGCCTCGCCTTCGCGGACCTCTATGGCGCGGACGGCCTCGCCCGCATCGACGGGCTGTTCCTCGCGGCCCTGGCGGCGGCCGACGCCGAGCTGAAGGACCGGCTGGCGGCGGCGCGCGCCGGTCCCGAGGCGCTGCCGGCCAAGGCGGAATCCGACCTGCTGCTGGCCGTGGCGCCGCATCTCGAGGACTTCGTCGCCGATCTCTTCGGCGTCGGCCGCGAACTGGCTGAGCTCGCCGCCCGCCATCACGCGCTCGCGCCGCTCTACCGCTGCAAGCGGCTGTTCGTGCAGCGCCGCGTCCTGAAGGCGCATCAGCCGGACGAGGCGGCGGCGTTCGACGGCCCGGCGCTCGAAGCCGCGCTCGTCGCCCTGCTCGGCGAGCCATTCACCGAGCTCGCCTTCGCCCGCCGCGTCATGGCCTGGCTCGACGACGAGGCGGCCCATGGTCGCGAGCTCGACCTCGCCGCGCGCTACGCCGCCTGGGCGCTGCTGACCGAGGCCGGCCGTCGCCGCCACCGCCCCGGCGTGCTGTTCAAGGCGCCGCACAAGACCGATCCGATGCGGCTCGTGCCGGTCGAGCCGACGACGCACCACGGCGCCGCGATGTTGCAGCTTCCCGCCGACCATCGGCGCCGGCGCGACGGCTTCGCCTTGACCGACCGCGGGACGGACCTCACCGGCGCCCTCGATCAGGCGAACTACTGCATCTTCTGCCACAACCAGGGCAAGGATTCCTGCGCCAAGGGGCTGAAGGAGAAGGACGGCGGCTTCAAGAAGAGCGTCTTCGGCGTGACCCTCGCCGGCTGCCCGCTCGACGAGAAGATCTCCGAGATGCACCTGCTCAAGTCCGAGGGCGTGCCGATCGGCGCGCTCGCCATGATCGTCGTCGACAACCCGATGGTGGCGGCGACCGGGCACCGCATCTGCAACGACTGCATGAAGGCGTGCATCTACCAGAAGCAGGAGCCCGTCGACATCCCCCAGGCCGAGACGCGCACGCTCAAGGACGCGCTCGACCTGCCCTGGGGGTTCGAGATCTACGGGCTGCTGACCCGCTGGAACCCGCTCAACCTGCGCCATCCGGTCGCGAAAGCGCCGAGCGGCCGCAAGGTGCTCGTCGCCGGGCTGGGGCCGGCCGGCTTCACCCTCGCCCATTACCTGTTGAACGACGGTCATGCGGTCGCGGCGATCGACGGCCTCAAGATCGAGCCGCTGCCGGCCGAGCTCTCGGGCGTCGATGCGCTAGGGCACCGCGTCCCGTTCCGCGCCATCCGCGACATCGGCGCGCTGGCCGAGGACCTCGACGACCGCGTCATGGCCGGCTTCGGCGGCGTCGCCGAATACGGCATCACCGTGCGCTGGGACAAGAACTTCCTGAAGATCGTCCGCCTGCTGCTCGAACGCCGCGACAACTTCGCCATGTTCGGCGGCGTGCGCTTCGGCGGCACCGTCACCCTCGACCAGGCCTTCGACATGGGCTTCGACCACGTCGCCGTGGCGCTCGGCGCCGGCAAGCCGACGATCCTCGACCTGCCGAACGCGCTGGCGCCCGGCGTGCGCATGGCCTCGGACTTCCTGATGGCGTTGCAGCTCACCGGCGCCGCCAAGAGGCAGTCGGTCGCCAATTTGCAGCTCCGCCTGCCGGTCGTGGTCATCGGCGGCGGCCTGACCGCCATCGACACCGCGACCGAGGCCATGGCCTATTACCCGGTGCAGGTCGAAAAGTTCCTCGACCGCTACGACATCCTGGCCGCCGAGCGCGGCGAGGCGGTCTTGCGCCGCCGCTGGTCGCCGGCCGAGGCGGTCGTCGCCGACGAATTCCTGGCGCACGCCCGCGCCATCCGCGCCGAGCGCGCGGCGGCGGCGTGCGAAAGGAAGCCGCCGCGCCTGGCCGAGCTGGTCGACGGCTGGGGCGGCGTCACCATCGCCTACCGGCGCCGGCTCGTCGATGCGCCGAGCTACACCCTGAACCACGAGGAGGTCGCCAAGGCGCTCGAGGAAGGCATCCGTTTCGCCGAGGGCCTGACCCCGGCGGCGATCGAAACCGACGCGACCGGCCACGCCGCGGCGGTCCGGTTCTCGCGCCAGGGCCCTGGCTCCGCCGGAGGCTTCGCCGAGGCGAGCGCCGCCGAAATCGTGCTGCCGGCCCGCGCCGTGCTGGTCGCCGCCGGCACCCGGCCCAACGTCTCGCTCGCCGGCGAGGACCCGGACCATTTCGTGCTCGACGGCCAGTTCTTCCGGGCCGTCGACGAGGCCGGCCGGCCGGTCGCGCCCGAACGCGTGGCCAAGCCGGCGGCGCCGCACGTGCTGCTGGCCGTGCGCCCGGACGGCCGCGTCGTCAGCTTCTTCGGCGACCTGCACCCGTCCTATGCCGGCAACGTGGTCAAGGCGATGGCCAGCGCCAAGCAGGGTTGGCCGGTCGTCGCCGACGCGCTCGCCCGCCTCCCGGCGCCGGCCGATAGCGGCGGCTTCTTCGATCGGCTCAACGAGGCGCTCAGGCCCGTCGTGCACGCGGTCGTGCGCCTGACGCCGAGCATCGTCGAGGTCGTGCTGCGCGCCCCCCAGGCGGCGCGCAACTTCCGTCCGGGCGAGTTCTACCGGCTGCACAACTTCGAAAGCCTGGCGCCGCGGGTGGACGGCACGACGCTGGCCATGGAGGGGCTGGCGCTCACCGGCGCCTGGGTCGATGCCGAACGCGGCCTGGTCTCGACCATCGTCCTCGAGATGGGCGGCTCGTCCGACCTCTGCGTGCTGCTCGAACCCGGCGAGCCGGTCGTGCTCATGGGGCCGACCGGCAGCCCGACCGAGACCCCGGCGGGCGAGACCGTGCTGCTCGCCGGCGGCGGCCTCGGCAACGCGGTCCTCTTTTCGATCGGCCGCGCGCTGCGCGCCGCCGGCTCGCGCGTGCTGTACTTCGCCGGCTACAAGCGCCTGGCCGACCGCTACAAGGTGGCGGAGATCGAGGCCGCGTCGGACGTGGTGGTCTGGGCCTCGGACGAAGCGCCGGGCTTCGCCCCCGACCGGCCGCAGGATCTGAGCCACGTCGGCACCATCGTCGAGGCCATGATCGCCTACGGTCGCGGCGAGCTCGGCGACTGCCCGATCGACCTCGGTGACGTGGACCGCGTCATCGCCATCGGCTCGGACGCGATGATGGCGGCGGTGGCGCGCGTCCGCCACGGCGCGCTTGCCGACCGCTTCAAGCCCGGCCACCGGGCGATCGCCTCGATCAACTCGCCGATGCAGTGCATGCTGAAGGAGATCTGCGCCCAGTGCCTGCAACCGCATGTCGACCCGGCGACCGGCGCGACCTCGGTCGTGTTCTCCTGCTTCAATCAGGACCAGGAGATGGACCGCGTCGACTTCGCCGTCCTCAAGGCGCGTCTCGGCCAGAACGCGGTGCAGGAGAAGCTGACCGCCGCCTGGATCGACCGCTGCCTGGTCCGCCTCGATCGCCGCGGCGCCGCCGCCTGAGCGACGCCCCGGTGTCGCAATCCGGCGAACCGCGGTCGCCGCCGGGCGGCCAGGAAGGCGCCCCGCAAACCGATTATGCTATGCTTGAATTAATGGTCTTGCTCGATGAATAGGCGGCACTCGGACCGGTAAGGCTTGGATCGACGATGGCGCGGTCTCCCTCCACCCTGCTAATCGCCTGCGGCGCGCTGGCGCGGGAGATCCTCGCGCTGGTGCAGGTCCAGGGCTGGACCGGGATCGCGGTCACCTGCCTGCCGGCGCATTACCACAACCGGCCGGAGAAGATCCCCGAGGCGGTGCGCGGCAAGATCCGCGAGGGCCGCGGGCATTACGACCGCATCCTGGTGCTCTATGGCGATTGCGGCACCGGCGGCGTCCTCGACCGTGTGCTCGCCGAGGAAGGGGTCGAGCGCATTCCGGGGCCGCATTGCTACCAGTTCTATGCCGGCGCCGCCGATTTCGCCGCCCTGACGGCGGCCGAGCCGGGCTGCTTCTTCCTCACCGACTATCTGGCCCGCCACTTCGACCGCCTGATTATCGAGGGGCTGGGGCTCGACAGCCATCCGGAGCTGCGCGACGACTATTTCGGCAACTACGCGAAACTGGTCTATCTGGCGCAGACCGACGACGCCGGCTTGCGCGACCGCGCCGCCGCCGCCGCGGCGCGACTGGGGCTCGCCTACGAACACCGCTATACCGGTTATGGCGAGCTGGCGACGTTCCTGGCCGACGGTGTCGCGGGGGGCGCTGCATGGCCGAACTGATCGTCGTGCGCTGGCGCGACATACCGGCCCAGGTGATCATCAAGCAGGGGCGCCGGACGGCGAAACGACAGTTGAGCGAGCGCTTCGAGAAGGCGATCGACCGTGCCGCCATGCGCGCCGGGCTGCGCGATTCCGACGCTTATCTTGGCGAATGGCACCGCACCGAGCCGGAAACCTGCGGCGACGACCTCGAGGCCGAGGCGACGGCGGCGGCGGCCCGGATCGAGGCCGACTACGACGACGCCCGGCTGGTCCGGCTGGTCGCGGCCGGCGGCCGCGAGGGCGCATGACCCACCGCACCGCCGCGGCGGCGCGCTCGACCGGCCGGCTCGAGGCGACCTTGCGGCGCGGCGACTTCGCGCTCACTGCCGAGACGACGCCGCCCGACGCCGCCGCGCCGGCGCCGCTGCTCGCCCGCGCCGCCTGCCTGAAGGGGCTGGCCGACGCGGTCAACGTCACCGACGGCGCCGGCGCCCAGGCGCATATGTCGCCGCTCGCCGCCGCTGCGCTGCTCGTCCAGGCCGGCATCGAGCCGGTGCTGCAGGTCACCACGCGCGACCGCAACCGCATGGCGTTGCAGGCCGAGCTGCTCGGCGCTGCCGCCCTCGGCGTGCCCAATATCCTCGCCTTGCACGGCGACGACCCGGCCGGCGGCGACCAGCCCGAGACCCGGCCGGTGCACGACATCGACAGCCGCGAGCTGATGCGCACGGCGCGACGCATGCGCGACGAGGGCCGGTTCCCCTCGGGCCGCAGTATCGACCCCCGGCCGCGCCTGTTCATCGGCGCCGCCGACGCGCCGGTCGATCCGCGCCCGGGCTGGCGGCCCGACGGCCTCGCCGCCAAGATCGACGCCGGCGCCGACTTCGTCCAGACGCAGTACTGCTTCGACCTCGGCCTGCTGCGCCGTTACCTGGGGGCGCTCGCCGACCACGGCCTGCTCGATCGCGTCCATGTTCTCGTCGGCGTCGGTCCGCTCGCCTCGGCCGCGTCGGCGCGCTGGATGAACGACAACCTTCATGGCGTGCATATCCCCGAATCCCTGATCGCGCGGATCGAACGCGCCGCCGACCCGCGCGCCGAGGGCCGCCGGATGTGCGTCGAGCTGCTGCACGAGCTGAGCGAGATCGACGGCGTTGCCGGCGCGCATCTCATGGCGCCGCGCCAGGAGCGGGCGATCGCCGAGACGATCGCCGACTCCGGGCTGCTTGCCCGGCGTCGGGCGGCGTGAGGCGGGGCGGGGGCGATGTACGCGGTCCGTCTGTGGTCGGTACGCCGGTCGGACTGGCTCGAATCCCTGTACAACGGGTTCGAGGGCATCCTCATCCGACTCGACCCGCTCTGGCGACGTATCGGCTATGGCCATCTGGAAGCTCCCGTCGCGGCGGTCGAGCGCGGCGTCAAGGGTCTGCTCTTCGACTGCCGGATGTGCGGCCAGTGCGTGCTCTCCTCGACCGGCATGTCGTGCCCGATGAACTGCCCGAAGTCCCTGCGCAACGGCCCCTGCGGCGGCGTGCGGGCCGACGGCAACTGCGAGGTCAAGCCCGAGATGAAATGCGTCTGGGTCCAGGCCTGGACCGGGGCGAGGGCGATGCGCGGCGGCGCCGCCATCGTCGAGGTGCAGAAGCCGGTGGACCACCGCCTCGAGGGACACTCGTCCTGGCTCAAGGCGGCGCGCGACAAGGCGGGGGCGCCGGCGCCATGACGGCCGATCGTCCATCGGACCGGCTGGTCGATCCGGGCGATCCCCTGCCGCCGCTGCCCGGACATTCCTCGCGCGGCCGGCTGGAACGGGTCCTGCGCGCCGGCAAGTTCGCCGTGACCGCCGAGCTCAACCCGCCCGATTCCGCCGACCCGCGCGAGGTTTACGAGCGCGCCCTGGTGCTCGCCGAGGTGTGCGACGCGATCAATGCCACCGACGCCTCGGGCGCCAACACGCACATGTCGAGCGTCGGCATCTGCAGCCTGCTGACGCGCGCCGGCTATGCCGTCATCATGCAGATCTCCTGCCGCGACCGGAACCGCATCGCCATCCAGGGCGACGTGCTCGGCGCCGCCGCCATGGGCGTGGCCAACGTCCTGTGCCTGACCGGCGACGGCGTGCAGGTCGGCGACCAGCCGGGCGCCAAGCCGGTGTTCGACCTCGACAGCATGTCGCTGCTGGAAACCATCCGGACGATGCGCGACGACGGCCGCTTCCTGTCCGGGCGCCGGATCACGGTGCCGCCGCAGGTGTTCATCGGCGCCGCCGTCAACCCGTTCGCGCCGCCGCAGGACGACCGGCCGGCGCATATGGGCAAGAAGGTCGCCGCCGGGGCGCAGTTCGTGCAGACCCAATACTGCTTCGACGTGCCCCTGTTGGAGCGCTTCATGGCGCGGGTGCGCGAGCTCGGCCTGCACGAAAAATGCTTCGTCCTGGTCGGCGTCGGGCCGCTCGCCTCGGCGCGGGCGGCGCGCTGGATGCGCGCGCATGTGCCCGGCGTCCACGTCCCCGACGCCGTCGTCGCCCGGCTCGAGGGCGCGGTTGACCAGAAGCTCGAGGGCAAGCGCCTGTGCATCGAGCTGATCCAGCGCATCCGCGAAATCGACGGGGTGGCCGGCGTCCACGTCATGGCCTACCGTCAGGAAGAGCTGGTCTCGGAAATCATCGCCGCGTCGGGTATCATGCGGGACCGCCGGCCGCGGCCGTCGGCGCGGCGCCCGACCAAGGAAAGGATCGCCTGAATGACCGACACCCTCGTCAGCTCGGCCAGCAAGGAGGTCGTCATCGGCTTCGAGCGGCCGTTCGTCATCATCGGCGAGCGCATCAATCCGACGGGGCGCAAGCTGCTCGCCGCCGAAATGGCCGCCGGCGACTATTCCCGCGTCGAGTCCGACGCGCTCGCCCAGGTCGCCGCCGGCGCCCATATGCTCGATGTCAACGCCGGCATCCCGATGACCGACGAGCCGCGCATCCTGGCCGAGGCGATCAAGCTCGTGCAGTCGCTGACCGACCTGCCGCTGTCGATCGATTCCTCGATCGTCGCGGCGCTCGAGGCGGGCCTGGCCGTGTATCAGGGCAAGCCGCTGGTCAATTCGGTGACCGGCGAGGAGGAGCGGCTGGAATCGGTGCTGCCGCTGGTCAAGAAATACGGCGCCGCCGTCGTCGCCATCTCGAACGACGAGACCGGCATCTCGGAGGACCCGGACGTGCGCTTCGAGGTGGCGAAGAAGATCGTCCGGCGCGCCGCCGATTTCGGCATCCCGCATTCCGACATCCTCGTCGATCCGCTGGTCATGCCGGTGGGCGCGCTCAACCTGGCCGGCCGCTCGGTCTTCCATCTGGTGCGGCGCCTGCGCGAGGAGCTCAAGGTCAACACCACCTGCGGCGCCTCCAATTTCAGCTTCGGCCTGCCCAACCGGCACGGCCTCAATTCGGGCTTCCTCGCGATGCTGATCGGCGCCGGCATGACCTCGGCGATCACCAACCCGCTGCACGCCGAGGAGATGACCGGCGTCATGGGCGCCGACGTGGCGATGGGCCACGACCCGAACTGCGCGCGTTGGATCCAGAAGTTCCGCGAGCCGCTGGCCGAGGGCGTCGAAGGCGCCGGCCGCCGCCGCGACACACGCCGCCGGCGTGCCTGAGGGACGGTGAACGTTCCCGAGACTGCGCCCGCCGACGCGCTGATCGTGTTCATGCCGTCGGGGCGGCGCGGCCGCTTCGCGGTCGGCACGACGGTCCTGCAAGCGGCGCGCAGCCTCGGCGTCGACGTCGATTCGGTGTGCGGCGGACGCGGTATCTGCGGCCGCTGCCAGATCGAGGTGGCCGAGGGCGAATTCGCCAAGCTCGGCCTCGTGTCGCGCGCCGCCAGCCTGACGCCGTTCGGCGAGGTCGAGCGGCGCTACGCCGAGCGGCGCGGCCTCAAGCCCGCGCGGCGGCTGTCCTGCTCGGCGCTGCTGCTCGGCGATATCGTCATCGACGTGCCGCCCGACAGCCAGGTGCACAAGCAGGTGGTGCGCAAGCGTGCCGAGATGCACGCGATCGAGCTCGATCCGGTCGTGCGGCTGCACTACGTCGAGGTGGTCGAGCCCGACATGCACGATCCGTCGGGCGATTTGCAACGGCTCGAACGGGCGCTCGAGGCGCAATGGGGCCTCGCGCGGCTGGCCTGCGACCTGCGCGTCGTGCAGGGCCTGCAAAAGGCGCTGCGCAAGGGCGGCTGGACGGTCACCGTGGCGGTGCATCAGGGCACGCAGATCACCGCGGTCTGGGCCGGCTACCGCGACGCCGCCTTCGGCCTCGCCGTCGATGTCGGCTCGACCACGGTCGCCGCGCATCTGTGCGACCTCGCCACCGGCCAGGTCGTCGCCTCGGCCGGCGCGATGAATCCGCAGATCCGCTTCGGCGAGGACCTGATGAGCCGGGTCTCCTACGTCATGATGAACCCCGGCGGCGACGTCGAAATGACCCGCGCCGTGCGCGGCGCGGTCAACGACCTCGCCGCCCAGGTCGCGGCCGAGGCCGGAATCGGCGTCGCCGACATCCTCGAGGTCACCTTCGTCGGCAACCCGATCATGCACCACCTGCTGCTCGGCATCGACCCGACCGAGCTCGGCGGCGCGCCGTTCGCGCTGGCAAGCGACGGCCCGATCACGCTGTGGGCGAGCGAGATCGACCTGCGCGTCCACCCCAACGCCCGCATCTACGTGCTGCCCTGCATCGCCGGGCATGTCGGCGCCGACACCGCCGGCGTCATCCTGTCGGAGGCGCCGCACCAGTCGGACGAGATGACATTGATCGTCGACGTCGGCACCAACGCCGAGCTCGTGCTCGGCGACCGCCGCCGCCTGCTCGCCGCGTCGAGCCCGACCGGCCCGGCCTTCGAAGGCGCGCAAATCTCCTGCGGCCAGCGCGCGGCGCCGGGCGCGGTCGAACGCGTGCGCATCGACCGCGCGACGCTCGAGCCGCGCGTCAAGGTGATCGGCTGCGACCTGTGGTCGGACGATCCCGGCTTCGCCGCCGCGACGCGGGCCACCGGCGTCACCGGCGTCTGTGGCTCGGGCATCATCGAGGCGCTGGCCGAAATGTACCTCTGCGGGCTGCTCACCGCGGACGGCGTGATCGACGGGACGATGGCGGCGCGGTCCCCTCGCGTGCAGGCCGACGGCCGCACCTTCTCCTACCTGCTGCTCGAAGGCCCGCCGACCTTGCGCGTCACGCAGACCGACGTGCGCGCGATCCAGCTCGCCAAGGCGGCGCTCTATGCCGGGGCGCGGCTGCTGATGGACCGCATGGGCGTCGACGCCGTCGATCGCATCACGCTCGCCGGCGCCTTCGGCAGCCACATCGACGTGAAATACGCCATGGTCCTCGGCATGATCCCGGACTGCGACCTGGCCAAGGTGTCCTCGGCCGGCAACGCCGCCGGGACCGGCGCGCGCATCGCGCTGCTCAATCTCAAGGCGCGCGACGAGATCGCGGCCGTGGTCAAGCGGGTCGAGAAGGTCGAGACCGCGGTCGAGCCGCGCTTCCAGGAGCATTTCGTCGAGGCCATGGCGATCCCGCACAAGACCGCGCCCTACCGGCACCTGCGCGCGGTCGTGAAGCTGCCCGACCCGAAGCCGCCCGCCGCTTCCGGCGCCGACGACCCCGGCCCGCGCCGCCGCCGCCGCCGCGCGTAGCGCTGTCACCCGGCTTGGACGAAGCAAGCGTCCCCTCTCCCCACCGGGGAGAGGGACAGGGTGAGGGGCCTCACGC
>JBBECF010000206.1:0-10783 GCA_040881945.1 Dongiaceae bacterium
CCTCCTCAGCATGAGGTTTTTTCTTTGTGCCACAAAGACTTGACCTCATCCTGAGGAGCGCACCGAAGGGGCGCGTCTCGAAGGACGCACCGACGCGGACGCAATAGTTTCACAAGCTCCGGGTCGAGGAAGGGGTGGCCGATGGATGAAGAGGAACTCGAGGCGGCGTTGTCGCTGCTGATGGAGGACGCCGAGAACGCCGGCGCCGACGGCCACGAGATCTTCATGCGGCTGCAGGCGATCCTCAACGGCATGCGCGCGCACGGCATGCCGCTGCCGCAGGACCTCGTGGAGATGGAGGCGAACATGGCCAAGGAGTTCGCCGTTCCCGAGGCGCCGGAAAGCGCGAAGCCGGAGAAGACGGAATAGCGCCCGCCGGCCGCCCGCCGCCGGGCCGCCGACGGCGTCCGCGCGCGCGGACGCGAAGGAAATCTTAAGCCTGTCGGCGGACACTGTGCGGGCCGGCGCGACCGCGCCGGACGGCGCGGCTATGGCGGTAGGATGAGCCAACCGAGGCAGCACCCCTACATCGATCGGCTCAAGGCGCTGTTCGCCGCCGGCCGCATCGGCCGACGCGACTTCCTGCGCGAGGCGACGCTGCTCGGGGTTGCCGCCGGCGCCGCTTACGCCTTCGTCGACCGCGTTTCCGGCCGGGCCGCGCCGCAGACCGCGCAGACCGCGCAGGTCGCTCGGCCGCGCGGCGGCCGCGTCCGCATCGGGCTGCGCGTCGCCGACGTCGGGCGGCCGCATCGGTTCAGTTGGTGGGAGCCCGAGATCGCCCGCCAGGTGCTGTCGTCCCTGACCAAGACCGGCCCGGACAACATCACCCGGCCGCATCTCCTGGAACGCTGGGAAGTCAGCGACGACCTGCGCAGCTGGACGCTGTTCCTGCGCCCGGACTTGCGTTGGCGCAAGGGCGGCCGGCTGGTCGCCGACCACGTGATCTGGAACCTGCGTCAGGTGCTCGACCCGGCCGTCGGCTCGCCGGTCCTGGGGTTGATGGGGAGCTATATGTTGAGCGACTCCGGCGTTGGCGCGAACGGCGCCGCGCCGGGGCTATGGGACGCCAATGCCATCGAGAAGATCGACGACCTGACGCTGCGCCTCAACCTGCGGCGGCCGCAGGTCGCGGTGCCGCAGCACCTGCAGCACGGCACCCTCGGCATCCAGGACCCCGAGGAGGGCGGCGTCTTCGGCCCCGGCTCGAACGGCGCCGGCCCGTTCGAGCTGGTCGAGATCGAGCCGGGCCGCGGCGCGCTGCTGCGCGCGGTCGCCGACTATTGGGAGGGCGTCGGGCCGCATCTCGACGCCGTCGAGTTCGTCGACACCGGCGACGACCCGGCCGCCGCCGTGGCGGCGCTCGCCGAACGCCGCGTCGATGGGCTGTACCGCACCGACATTCATCATCTCGACGCGATCAAGCTCCTCGATCACCTGAGCATATACGAGGCGGAGTCGTCGTGGACCGCGGTGGCGCGCATGAAGGTCACCGAAAAGCCGTTCGACGACCCGCGCGTGCGCCGGGCGATGCGGCTGGCGATCGACCCGCACGCGGTCTTGCGCGTCGCCCACGCCGACATGGGCCTGCCGGGCGAACACCATCATGTCTGCGCCATCCAACTGGACTACGCCCGGCTGCCGTTCATGAGCCGCGACGTCGCCGCGGCGCGACGGCTGCTCGCCGACGCCGGCTACCCCGACGGCTTTGTGACCGAGATCACGGTCAAGCGCGACCCGCCGTGGGAGCTGCTGGCGGTCGAGGAGATGGTGCGTCAATGGAAGGAGGCGGGCGTCCGGGTGCGCATCAAGGTGGCGCCGACCACGCTGTTCTGGGAGCTGTGGGACAAGGTGCCGTTCGGCTTCACCGAGTGGGCGCACGATTCGCTCGGCATCATCAATCTTGGCCTCGGCTACCGCAGCGGCGCGCCGTGGAACGAATCCGGCTATGCGAACGCCGAGTTCGACGCCCTGCTCAACGAGGCCGAAGGCCTTCTCGATCTCGATGCACGGCGCGCCGTGATGGCCAAGATCGAAAGGCTGTTGCAGGAGGACGGGCCGATCGTGCAGCCGCTCTGGCTCGGCGTCTTCACCGCCTACGACCGCCGCGTCCAGGGCTTCACCCTCTACCCCAACCGCGCCATCCACGCCAACGAGCTGGCGATCGAAGGGTGAGGCGGCGGGGGCCGCGAAGAGTTTGAAATAGTGCAAATCTTGCTGTAATTGATACGTCATGGCCCGGAAGGAAAAGGTCACGACCAGGGAATACACCTACACGGCCGTCTTCGAGCCCGCCGAGGAGGGCGGCTACATCGTCAGCTTTCCCGCTCTGCCGGGCTGTGCGACGCAGGGCGAGACCCTGGACGAGGCGCGGGCGATGGCGGCCGATGCGCTCCAGGGATATTTGGAGGTCCTCGTCGCCCACGGCCGTCCGGTCCCGTCCGAGCGGCCTCCGACGAAGCCGTTCCGGGAACCGGTGAAAGTTGCGCTCAAGGCCGGATGAGCGGCCGGCTGCCGCAACTGTCCTATCGGAAGGTGGCGAAGGCCCTGCAACGCGCCGGCCTGGTCCTCGACCACGCGACCGGTAGCCACCACTTCTTCATTCACCCCGACGATCCGAGGATCCTCGTATCGGTGCCGCGCCACTCGAAGGACATCAAGCGCGGACTTCTCCACGGGATTATCAAGGACGCCGGCCTCACGGTCGAGGAGTTCCTTGACCTTCTCTAAATGACCGCCGATCGGACCGCGGCGCGCGGCGGCGGGGCCACACCGGCATCGACGGTTACGATCACCGCTCTCTGTCGTTGCGGATATCGGCGGTGACATCACCGCGAAAGCTGCTGGCAAGACGCGTCCGCATGGCGGCGGCACGGCGCGCGACGTCGGCCCGATCGCGCAGGACGGCCTGGTCGAGGATGGCCCGCACCTCCGACGCAAGGGATCGCCGGTTCGCCCGCGCTGCCTCGCACAGGCGCCGGTAAAGGCGCTCGTCGATGTTTCGCACGGTCAGTTGACGCATGAATGACGGTCCCGGTTCGGCGTTCGCTACCCCGCCGCGCCCCAGGCGCGGCAGGTCTGGCGCTGTTCGCCGAGGCCGGCGATGCCGAGGGCGACCGTGTCGCCGGGCTTGAGGTAGCGCGGCGGCTTCCGGCCCATGCCGACGCCGGGCGGCGTGCCGGTGATAATGACGTCGCCCGGCATCAGCGTCATGAAGCGGCTGATGTAGCTGATGAGATGGACGACGCCGAAGACCATGGTCGCGGTGCTGCCCCGCTGCATGGCCGCGCCGTTCACGTCGAGCCACATCTCCAGGTGCTGCGGATCGCGGATCTCGTCGGTCGTCACCAGCCAGGGCCCCAGCGGCGCGAAGCTGTCGCAGCCCTTGCCCTTGTCCCAGGTGCCGCCGCGCTCGAGCTGGAAGGCGCGTTCGGAGACGTCGTTGCAGATCGTGTAGCCGGCGAGGTGGGCCAGCGCATCGCGCTCCTCGACGTAGCGGGCGACACTGCCGATGATCAGCGCGAGCTCAACCTCCCAGTCGGTCTTTTCCGACCCCTTGGGGATGACGATTTCGTCGTTCGGGCCAACGATCGCCGTCGTCGCCTTCATGAACAGCACCGGCTCGGCGGGGGTCGGCAGGCCGGCTTCGGCGGCGTGGTCGGCGTAGTTGAGGCCGACGGCGACGATCTTGCCGATGCCGGCCACAGGCGGTCCCAGCCGCGGGCGGCCCGGCACCGCCGGCAGGCTCGCCGGGTCGATCGCCCGCAACTCCTTAAGCCGCGCCGGCGCCAGCGCGGCGGCGTCGATGTCGGCGATCCGGCCGCTCAGGTCGCGCAAGCCCCCCGCGGCGTCGACCAGCCCCGGCTTTTCCTGCCCGGCCGGGCCAAAACGCACCAGCTTCATCGGTCCTGCCCCTCTTTGTTGCGAATTGGTCCGGCGATGCCGGCCGGCGCGAGGCGACTATCGCAACCCGCGGCATGCGGTGCAATCGCGGAGTCATCGCCTCCCGCACTTCGCGGGGAAGGGGCATTTTCCCGGTCAATGCGTCGGGTCGACCAGGTCCTTGTAGGTCTCGGGCCGGCGGTCGCGGAAGAACTGCCACAGGTCGCGCACCTCGCGCACCTTGTCGAGGTCGAGCTCGGCGACGATCAGCTCGTCCTTGTCCTCGCTCGCCTGCTTGAGGACCTTGCCGCGCGGGTCGACGAAATAGCTGGAGCCGTAGAAGCGGCCGATGTTCCACGGCGCCTCGGTGCCGACCCGGTTGACCGCCCCGATGAAGACGCCGTTGGCGACCGCCGCCGCCGGCTGCTCGAGGTTCCACAGATATTGGCTCAAGCCCGCGACGGTGGCCGAGGGGTTGACGATGTACTCGGCGCCGTTCAACGCCAGCGCCCGCCAGCCTTCGGGGAAGTGGCGGTCATAGCAGATATAGACGCCGAGCTTGCAGAAGCCGAGGTCGAACACCGGATAGCCGAGGTTGCCGGGCTTGAAGAAGAACTTTTCGTAGAACCCGGCGACCTGCGGGATGTGGACCTTGCGGAACTTGCCGAGATAGGCGCCGTCGGCGCCGATCACCGCCGCCGTGTTGTAATAGACCCCGGTCATTTCCTGCTCGTAGACCGGGGCGACGATCGCCATGCCGTACTGCTTTGCCAGCTTCTGCATCAGGCTCGTCGTCGGCCCGTCGGGCACCGCCTCGGTCGCCCGGTACCACTTCGTGTCCTGGCTCGGACAGAAATAGGGCTGCGTGAAGACCTCCTGCAGGCACAGCACCTGCACCTTCTTCTTCGCGGCCTTCGCGATGAGCGGCAGATGCGCTTCGAGCATCATCTCGCGGATCTTCTGCGGCGGCATCGAGGTGTTGCCCTTCAGCGACATCTGGATCAATCCGGCCGTGACCTTGCCCATCGGCGCCTCCCCGCTCTCGTCTTGACCGCTTGGTCAGGTTCGGGCGAGCTTAGCACGGTCCGACGGCCCTTCAAATTGCGGCGGACAGCGGCCATATCTGTCTCTACTATGGAAGGTCGGTGTTGGACCCGCTTCGACGGTCGGGCGTGGCGATGGCGAATCTGATCACAACGGCCCGGTTTGCCCTGCTTTTCGTGCTCGTGGCCCTGGCCTACGGCGCGCCGCCGGAATGGCAGCTCCTCGATGCGCCGCTGCTGGTGCTGATTATCGTCCTCGACGGGGTCGACGGCTATGTCGCGCGCAAGCGCGGCGAGGTCACGGCCTTCGGCGCCATCTTCGACATCGCCGTGGACCGCGTCGTCGAGATCGTTTTGTGGGTGGTGCTGGCCGACCTGGAACTGGTCCCCATCTGGGTCGCCATTGTCTTCGTGACGCGCGGCTCGCTCGTCGATTCGATCCGCTACGCGGCGATGTCCGGCGGCCAGACCCCGTTCGGGATGATGCGCACGGGCTGGGGGCGATTCCTGGTCGCCGGCCGCTTCATGCGCGGGTTCTACGGCGCGCTCAAGGCGACGACCTTCGGCTGGATCTTCCTGATCCAGCCCCTGCCGCGCCTCGATCCCGAGCTGTGGGCGGCGTGGTCGGCGCCGATCGGGCTGGTCACCGCCGTCCTGGTCTACGCGGCCGTTGCGTTGTGCCTGGCCCGCGGCATCCCGGTGCTGGTCGAGTTTGTGATGACCTCGGACCTGTTCCGCGTCACGCCGCGCCGGCGGCCGCGCCGGGCCGCCTTGGACGTGCGCTCGCGCCCGGCGGGGTGACGGCCCGCGAGGCGGTGCCGGGTGTCAGAGTCGAACTGACGACCTACCGCTTACAAGGCGGTTGCTCTACCCCTGAGCTAACCCGGCGCCGGCGGCCGATCATACCCCGATTCGCGCCGCCATGGACTGCCGTCGCAAGGCCCGCGCCGGACCGCTATAATCGCCGCCGAAGCGGAAGGGAACCCCGATGAGCGAGACCTTCAAGGTGGCCTGCGTGCAGAACTGCGCCGAGCGCGACATCGACCCGAGCATCACGGCGCTCGCGCCCCTGGTCCGCGCGGCGGCGGCCGCCGGCGCCGAGTTGATCGTGCTGCCCGAGATGGTCGAGATGCTGGAGCCGCGGAACGACATGGTGCTGGCGAAGGCGGTCCCGGAGGCCGCGGACGCCGGCCTCGCCGCCTGCCGCGCGCTGGCGCGCGAGACCGGCGCCTGGATCCTCGCCGGGTCGCTGCTGCTGAAGGAGAAGGGCGCCGACCGCGTCGTGAACCGCTCGATCCTGCTCGACCGGTCGGGCGCGATCGTCGCCCGCTACGACAAGATCCACCTGTTCGACGTCGATCTGGCGGGCGGCGAGAGCTACCGCGAATCGGCGACGGTGCGCGCCGGCGACCGCGCCGTGCTGGCGCCCTCGCCTTGGGGCCTCATCGGGCTCTCGGTCTGCTACGACCTGCGCTTCGCCTATCTCTACCGCGCCCTGGCCCAGGGCGGCGCCAGCTTCCTCGCGATTCCCGCTGCCTTCACCTACACGACCGGCCAGGCGCACTGGCACGTCCTCGTGCGCGCCCGCGCGATCGAGACCGGCTGCTTCGTCTTCGCGCCGAACCAATGCGGCGTCCATGCCGAGCGCCGGCGCACCTTCGGCCATTCGCTGATCGTCGATCCCTGGGGCGAGGTGCTGGCCGAGGCCGGCGACGAGCCGGGCCACGTCATGGCCGAGATCGACCCGGCCAAGGTCGCGGCGGCGCGCGCGATGGTCCCGGCGCTCCGGCACGACCGCCGGTTCGCCCTGCCCGCGCCGCCGACCGTGGGGCAGGCCGCCGCCGGCGAATGACGCGCGGGCCTAGGCGACGCTTCGCAGCGCCACGTCCAGACGCTTGCCCAGCGCCGCCAGGGCCGCCTCGATCTCGTCGATTCGTGAAGCGTGCCGCGGGTCGAGCAGTCGGTCGAGATGTGAAAGCCGAATTCCCAGCCGTCGAGCGAGTTTCACTCTTGGAACGCCGCCGGCGCGTATTGCCCGGTACAGTTCGAGCTTCATGCATCCCCTCAGGCTCGGACCGACGACCGGGCGACCGCGTGCCGGGGAAGCTCTGGGAGGATCGCGGCGGTCCGCGATGTAGACCGAAAGCGCGGACTCCAACGCGTCGGCCGCTCGACCGAGCGCGTCCGCCTCGTCTTCGCCGTAGGTGATCGCCTCCGGCACGTCCGGAAAGGTCACGAGAACCGTGCGGTCCTCGGCGCGCTCCAGTTTAACCGGGTAAGCCGATCTCGGCGACGTCTTCATTTCAGGCCAAGCTGTTTCTCGATTGCTCTCATCAGCGCCTTCGATGGGGCATGAGCAATGCAAAGGTCAAGACGCGAGGCCGCTCAGCCCAGGGCCATCGCATATGACGGTACGTTCTTGGTGAGAGGACGCTTGGATCGGCACAGTGCGTGCTTCGACAAGCTCAGCATGAGGACTATATCTTTGTGCCACGAAGATTTCCCCTCAGCCTGAGCTTGTCGAAGGCCGCATGGACAGCCCTGCCGCGGCCATATGCGATAGCCCTACCGCTCAACCGCCGTCCATCATTTCGATGCGGCCGATCAGGAACATGTCGATCGCCTGGCCGTCGCGCGAGAGCGGCAGGATCAGACGCGCATAGCGCTGGAGCTTATCGTCCGAAATTCGGTCCAGCAGCTCGTAATGCGGCTCACCCGACGACAGCGCGTCGAGATAGGTCCGCCTGATGGTGTCGCGGTGCTCGGGCAGCGGGTACTCGTCCAGGGTCTTGCCCTGCATGTTGAAGCCTTCGTTCCGGTCGATGTTGCTGCCCGACAGGCGGAAGGTGAAGACGATCGGGTCGCCGGAGATCTCCACCAGGTCGATATTGCCGAGGACGAACGTCATCTCGGTCGGGTCGATGTCCGCGCGGCTCGGGTAAGAACGCCCGTTCCGCTTCGCCTGCCAGTAGTCATAGAGCCGAACCAACTTCGGCTCCGTGATCCGGTCTCGCAGCGCCATGGCGGCTTCCCACAATCTCCGGCGTCGGGGCCGCCGGTAGATGGCAGGCTAGACGAGAATTTCCTTACAACCCGTTAGGAAAACACAAAGATTTCACCGCTGCCGCCTGTAGGTGGCGCAGCTTGAGCCGAAATCCGCCTGCCCGATCCGGGCGTAGCACAGGTCGAGCTCGTCGCCGCCGGCATGGGTGCCGTAGGAGAAGCCGATCCCCGAGGCGACGACGAACTGGCCGGTGCGTGGATGGATCGAGCCGACGGCGGCGTGGCTGTCGGTCTCGGTCGAGAACGCGCCCGAGAAGTTGCCGCCCTCCTGGCGGTCGACGACGAAGGTGACGCGCCTTGGCTCCAGCGCGAAGGTCTTGGCCGCCGCGTCGTAATCGTTGCCGACGAGCTCGGCCACCCAGGTGCCGCGCAGGTCCGGGACCTCGTTGGCCCCGGCGGCGCCAGCGGCAAAAAGAATCAGCGCGACAGGCAGGGTCAATCGTTTCATGACGTCAATTCCGGTATTGCACGCCGGGGAGCACGCACAGCATCTCGTAGAGCAGGTTGGCGGCGGTCAACGCCGTGTTGCCCGACGGGTCGTAGGGCGGCGCCACCTCGACCAGGTCGCAGCCGACAAGATCGAGGCCGCGGCAGCCGCGCACGATCTCCAGCCCCTGGATCGAAGTCAGCCCGCCGATCTCCGGCGTGCCGGTGCCCGGCGCGAAGGCGGGGTCGAGGCCGTCGATGTCGAAGCTCAAATAAACCGGGCCGCCGCCGACCTGCGCGCGCACCTCCTCCATCAGCGGCGCCAGCGATTTGTGCCAGCATTCCTCGGCCTGCACGACGCGGAAGCCCTGGCGGCGCGGCCAGTCGAAGTCGTCGGCGGCGTAGCCGGTGGCGCGCAGGCCGATCTGTACGACGCGCTTCGTGTCGAGCAGCCCGTCCTCGACGGCGCGGCGGAACGGCGTGCCGTGGGTGACCGCCTCGCCGAACATGTGCTCGTTCACGTCGGCGTGGGCGTCGACATGGACGAGGCCGACCGCCCCGTGCTTCTTCTTCATGGCGCGCAGGATCGGCAGCACGATCGTATGGTCGCCGCCGAGCGTCAGCGGCCGGCAGCCCTGGGCGAGGATGCCGTCATAGGCCGCCTCGATGATCGCCATGCTCTTCTGCAGGTTGAAGGTGTTGATCGGCACGTCGCCGATGTCGGCGACCGACAGAGACTCGAAGGGCGCGGCGCGCGTCGCCATGTTGTAGGGCCGGATCAGGCAGGATTCGGCGCGGATCTGGCGCGGGCCGAAGCGGGCGCCGGCGCGGTTCGAGGTGCCGATGTCGAGCGGCACGCCGACGAAGCAGGCATCGAGTCCCGCGGCGTCGGGCCGCGTCGGCAGCCGCATCATCGTCGCCGGCCCGCCGAAGCGGGGCATCTCGTTGCCGCCGAGCGGCTGGTAGCGGGTCTTGGGCATCGGGCGGGTTTCTCCTGTTGGCGGGCGATGACCCGTAGGGGCGGGTTTCAAACCCGCCCCTACAACCGGTTGTCGTCCGCTTCGCGGCAAGCGTAGTATCTGGGCAACGACAAATCCAATCATTCCCAAGGGAGGTCGATCATGCCGCGTTCAGCCCCGTCCTTTCCGCCCCTCGGCCGCCGGCGTTTCCTCGGGACCGGCGCCGCGGCGCTCGCCGTCGGCGGCCTCGGCCTGCCGCGCCGGGCGCGCGCCGCCGGCGAGATCAACGCGCTGGTGTGGTGCGACCATACCGACCCGGCGCTTCTCGGGCCCTTCGAGGCGGCAACCGGCGCCAAGGTCAACACCAAGGAATTCGCGACGACCGGCGAGGCCGTCGCCATCCTCGACCAGTCGCAGCCCGGCGACTGGGACGTGCTGGTGGTCGATACCGTGGACGTCGCCCGCCTGGCGCGCCTGGGTCATCTCGCCGCCTTGGCGCCCGGCGACTACCCGTGGGCGGACATCTTCCCCGAGCTGAAGGACGAGACGCTCCATTACCTCGATGGCAAGCTGTACGGCGTCCCGGAAAAGTTCGGCTACAACACGGTCGCCTACGATTCCTCGAAGGTCGATCCGGCCGACATGCGCAAGGCCGCGGTGCTGTGGAATTCGAAATATGCCGGCCGCATCGCCATCTACGATTACTACGTGCCGATCATGCAGATGGTGGCGATCGGCCTCGGCATGGTGCCGCCGCAGCTTACCATCGCGCAGCTTCCGCCGATCCGCGAGAAGCTCCTGGAGATGAAAAGGCTGGCGGCCCTGGTCGGCGACGTCGTGACGGTGCAGAACGCGCTCGTCACCGGCTCGGCCGACATCATCGTCGGCGGCGGCGAGTTCGCGGTCGCCGGCCTGCAGGCGGAAAACCCGGCGCTCGACTGGGTGCTGCCGGACGAGGGTGGCATCCGCTGGATGCAGTCGCTCGCGGTCTTCGAGACCAGCGCGCGCAAGGACCTTGCCAACAAGTTCGTGCAGTACGTTCTCAGCCCCGACGGGCAGGGCCGGCTCGCCACCTCCGCCTGCTACTGGGCGATGCCGGCGAGCGCCAAGGCGACGCTGACCGACGCGCAGAAGAAGACGCTGCGCTGGGACGAGCAGCCGAGCTTCCTGCCCA
Organism: Dongiaceae bacterium; assembly: GCA_040881945.1. GTDB lineage: Bacteria > Pseudomonadota > Alphaproteobacteria > Dongiales > Dongiaceae > JBBECF01. The sequence continues at coordinate 10,545 of JBBECF010000206.1, forward strand.
AGTCCTATCACTACCTGTCGCCGGACCCAGAGCTCGACAACGCCATGCTCGAGGTCTGGACCGAGTTCCTGAACGCCTGAGAGGCTGTGAATGAATGCTGGATCGCCGTTTTTGCGTGCTTCGAGACGGCCGCTGCGCGGCCTCCGGGAGCCATGAGGTTTTTTCTCTGTGCCATAAAGACTTAACCTCATCCTGAGCAACCATTAAGCGGCGGCGGTTTTTTCGATCCACGGGGTGCC
>JBBECF010000207.1:0-9124 GCA_040881945.1 Dongiaceae bacterium
CGGCCTCGGCGGCGGTGTAGGCGACGGCGCCGCGGGGAACCGCGACGCCGTACTTCGCCATCAGGCCCTTGGCCTGATATTCGTGAATGTTCATCGACCTGCGCGCGCGGTTGAAGTTATTGGCGGCGGCACCCGAGGCGCCGGCCAGAGCGCGGCGCGCAATGTACCAGCTTTGGGAGGCGGTGCAAGCGCAAGCCCCCTTCTTGCGCCAGAGCCGGGTAGCCGCCGCCGCAGGTCGTCAGAACGGAATCGGATGCGCCTGTTATGCGGTCTTGCGCTTCGCCTTCCGTTTCGCGGTCTTCTTCTTCGCGGCCTTCCGCTTCGGCGCCTTCTTCTTGGCTGCCTTCTTGGCGGCCGCCTTGGCGGTCTTTCTCACAGGCTTCTTCATCAATTGTCTCCTCGTTGCAACTTCCTCACCGTATCGATGAGGCCCCTGACGGCCGAGACCGATTTGTCGAACAGGACCTTTTCGGCCCTGCCGAGATCGATCTCGACCACTCTCTCCACGCCGCCGGCCCCTAGTACCACCGGCACGCCGACATAGAGACCCTTGACCCCGTACTGGCCGTCCAGATAGGCGGCACAGGGCAGCACGCGCTTCTTGTCCAGCAGGTAGGCTTCGGCCATCTGGACGGCGGCGGCCGCCGGGGCATAGAACGCGGACCCGGACTTCAGCAACCCGACGATCTCCGCGCCGCCGTCGCGCACGCGCTGGACGATCGCATCGAGTCGCTTTGCCGTGGTCCAACCCTTCTTCACCAGGTCCGGCAACGGAATGCCGGCCACGGTCGAATAGCGAATCAACGGCACCATCGTATCGCCATGACCGCCGAGCACGAAGGCGCTGACGTCCTCGACCGAGACCTTCAGCTCTTCGGCAAGGAAGTAGCGGAAGCGCGCGCTGTCGAGGACGCCGGCCATGCCGACGACCTTGGCGTGCGGCAGCCCGCTCGCCTCGCGCATCACCCAGACCATGGCGTCGAGCGGATTGGTGATGACGATGACGAAGGCCTTGGGGCAATGCTTCTTGATCGCCTGGCCGGCGGCGGCGACGACCTTGGCGTTGACGCCGAGCAGATCGTCGCGGCTCATGCCCGGCTTGCGCGCGATGCCGGCGGTGACGATCACCACGTCGGCGCCCTTGATGTCCCGATAGTCGTTGCTGCCACGGTAACCGGCGTCGATGTCTTCGATCGGCGTCAGCTGCGCGAGGTCCAGCCCCTTACCCTGCGGCACGCCGTCGACGATGTCGAAGAGCACAACGTCGCCGAGCTTCTTGAGGCCGATCAGCAGCGCCAAGGTGCCGCCGATATTGCCGGCGCCGATGAGTGCGATCTTCCTGCGCGCCATCACGCCTCACCTCCGATCCGGGTCGCCGACACGGTCAATGAGATATATCCTCTTGACAGCCACGACACACTATCAGTGGTGTTCCTACGCTCATTCAACCGCAATAGCAAGTAGATCTCGCATCATCGCGCGACGGTCGCGACGACGACCGGCGTCGCGCGACATCGCCGTGCGCGCACGCGTCCTCTTGCGGCGCCGCTCTAGCGGAACGCCGCTTCCGTCACTATCCTGTCGTCTTCCCGACGGAGGAGAGTCAGATGAACGAGGACACGTTCAACATGGAGCTGCGCAAGTTCCTCAAGCGCGTCGGCGTCACCTCGCAGCGCGAGATCGAGACGGCGGTGCGCGCGGCGCACGCGGCCGGCAAGCTCGCCGGCAAGAAGGACGTTGCCGTGAAGATGACGTTGACCATCGACAGCCTGGGGCTGCGCCACGAGGTCGACGACAAGATTTCCGTCGCCTGAGGCCCGGGCCGCGGCCTACGTCCCGCGGCTCAGCGCCGCGCCACCATCAGCTTCTTGATCTCGGCGATGGCCTTGGCCGGGTTGAGGTCCTTGGGGCAGGTCTTGGTGCAGTTCATGATGGTGTGGCAGCGGTAGAGGCGGAACGGGTCCTCGAGCGCGTCGAGACGCTCGCCGGTATGCTCGTCGCGGCTGTCGACGATCCAGCGATACGCCTGCAGCAGGATCGCCGGGCCGAGAAAGCGATCGCCATTCCACCAATAGCTGGGACAGGAGGTCTGGCAGCAGAAGCACAGGATGCATTCCCACATGCCGTCGAGGCGGGCGCGCTCGGCCGGCGACTGCGGCCGTTCGCGCGCCGGCGCCGGCGTCTGGGTCTTGATCCACGGCTCGATCGCGGCGTACTGGGCGTAGGCGTGATTGAGATCGGGCACCAGGTCCTTGACCACCGGCATGTGCGGCAGGGGATAGACGCGCACCTCGCCCGGCACGTCGGCGATGGCCTTGATGCAGGCCAGCGTGTTGGTGCCGTCGATGTTCATGGCGCAGGACCCGCACACCCCCTCGCGGCAGGAGCGGCGGAAGGTGAGCGTCGAATCGACCTCGTTCTTGATCTTGATGAGCGCGTCGAGGACCATCGTGCCGCAGTCGGCGAGGTCGATCGTGTAGCTGTCGACGCGCGGGTTGCCGCCGGCGTCGGGGTCCCAGCGGTAGATGCGGAAGGTCTTCGGCCGCGCCGCATCGGGCGCCGGCCAGGTCTTGCCGGGGCGGACCTTCGAGTTCGTAGGCAGTGTGAATTGCACCATTGGTGGGTTCGACCCTATTCCTCGTAGCCCGGCCGTCTCAATACACCCGCGCCTTGGGCGGGAAGGACTGGACTTCGTTGGTCAGCGGTTGCAGGCGGACCGGCCGGTAGTCGAAGCGCGGCCGGCCGTCCGGCCCGCACCAGACCAGCGTGTGCTTCAGCCAATCGGCGTCGTCGCGGTCGGGGTAGTCTTCGCGCGCGTGCGCGCCGCGGCTCTCGGTCCGGTTCAAGGCCGAGGCCATCGACACGACCGCCTGATAGAGCAGGTTGTCGAGCTCGAGCGTCTCGACCAGGTCGCTGTTCCAGATCATCGAGCGGTCGGCGACGCTGAGATCGCCGCGCTTGGCCCAGCTTTCGGCCAGCTTGGCGCAGCCCTGCCCGAGCAGCTCGGCGGTGCGAAACACGCCGCAGTCGGACTGCATGATCTTTTGCATCTCCAGGCGCAGCGCGGCGGTGCGCATGCCGCCGTCGGCGTGGCGCGCGCGGTCGAGGCGGGCCAGCGCCATCTCGCCGGCGTCGCGCGGCAGCGGCCGGTGCGCCTCGCCCGGCGCGATCAGCTCGGCGCAGCGGCGGGCGGCGGCGCGGCCGAAGACGATGATGTCGAGCAGCGAGTTCGAGCCGAGCCGGTTGGCGCCGTGCACCGAGACGCAGGCGCCTTCGCCGATCGCCATCAGGCCCGGCACGACGCTCTCCGGGTCGCCGGCGCGTAGGTTCACGACCTCGGCGCGGTGGTTGGTCGGGATGCCGCCCATGTTGTAGTGGCAGGTCGGCAGGACCGGGATCGGCTCCCTGGTCACGTCGACCCCGGCGAAGATGCGCGCCGTCTCGGCGATGCCGGGCAGGCGCTCCTGGATCAACGCCGGGTCGAGGTGTTCGAGGTGCAGATTGATGCGGTCCTTGTCCGGGCCGATGCCGCGGCCCTCGCGGATCTCGATGGTGACGGCGCGGCTGATCACGTCGCGCGAGGCGAGGTCCTTGGCCGAAGGGGCATAACGCTCCATGAAGCGTTCGCCTTCGGAATTGGCGAGATAGCCCCCCTCGCCGCGCGCCCCCTCGGTGATCAGGCAGCCGACGCCGTAGATTCCGGTCGGATGGAACTGGATGAACTCCATGTCCTGCAGCGGCAGCCCGGCGCGCAGCGCCATGGCGTTGCCGTCGCCGGTGCTGCTATGGGCCGAGGTCGAGGAGAAGTAGACGCGGCCGTAGCCGCCGGTCGCCAACACCGTTACGTGGGCGCGGAAGCGATGGATCGTGCCGTCGTCGAGGTTCCAGGCGACGACGCCGCGGCAGGCGCCGTCCTCGTCCATGATCAGGTCGAGGGCGAAATATTCGATGAAGAACTCGGCGGCGTGCTTCAGCGCCTGCTGGTAGAGGGTGTGCAGGATGGCGTGGCCGGTGCGGTCGGCGGCGGCGCAGGTGCGCTGCGCCGTGCCCTCGCCGTAGCGCGTGGTCATGCCGCCGAACGGGCGCTGGTAGATCTTGCCGTCCGGCGTGCGGCTGAACGGCACGCCGTAGTGCTCGAGCTCGATCACCGCCGGGACCGCCTCGCGCACCATGTATTCGATGGCGTCCTGGTCGCCGAGCCAGTCCGACCCCTTGATCGTGTCGTACATGTGCCAGCGCCAGTCGTCCTCGCCCATGTTGCCGAGCGACGCGCTCATCCCGCCCTGGGCCGACACGGTGTGGCTGCGGGTCGGGAAGACCTTGCTGATGCAGGCGGTCCGCAGGCCCTTCTCGGCCATGCCGAAGGTGGCGCGCAGCCCGGCGCCGCCGGCGCCGACCACGACCACGTCGTAGCTGTGATCGACGACCGTGTAGGCGCTGCCGGAGATCCGGCCGAGCACCGTCGTGTTGCCGGCCGCCTCGCCGTTGCCGGCGCCGGCGCCTGTGCTTTGCGGGGCCATGTACGGTCAGTCTCCGAAGGCGATGACCAGGAGGGCGATGACCGAGGCCAGGGCGAGGGCGAGGCACGCGAACTTGGCCAGGATGATCGCGGCGAACTTCAGGCCCTCGTGATGGACGTAGTCCTCGAGGACGACCTGGAAGCTGAGCTGCGCATGATTGAACGTCGCCCCGACGACGAGGATCATCAGCCCGACGTTCAGCGGCGCCCCCAGCCAGGCGGAGACGGCGGCATGATCGGAGCCGGCCAGGCCGACGATCGAGGCGACGAACCAGATCGTCAGCGGCACCAGCGCCAACGCGGTCAGCCGCTGCGTCCACCAGTGGTGCACGCCGTCCTTGGCGGCGCCGAGGCCGCGCGCCCGGGCCAGCTCGGTGCGGAAGGTCGGGCCGTCCGTCATGGCATCATCCCATAGCCCAGGGCCCAAGACGCCAGCGTCGCCACGATTGTGAAGACGATGAGCGCCCGGCCCGAGGCATAGACCGCCGGCAGCCCGAGCCCAAAGCCGGCGTCCCAGAACAGATGACGGACGCCGTTCCCCAAATGGTAGAAGAGCGCGATGGTCCAACCGAACAGCAGCAGCCGGCCGAGGAACGAGCCGATCAGCTCCTGCGCCGTCGCGAACGCGGCCGGGCCGGCGGCGGCGGCGATCAGCCAGTACACTAGCAGCAGCGTCCCGCCGCCGAGCCCGACGCCGGTCAGCCGGTGCAGGAACGACAGCACCGAAGTGAGCTGCGGCCGGTAGATCTGCAGATGCGGCGACAGCGGCCGGTCGTGTGTCGGCATGATCGATTCCCCTCTCGGCGCTCCGGCGCGGTCGCGGCCGGCGCGGCGGAGCCTGAGGTGATTTAGTCCGCCCTCCGGGGCGAGTCAACGCCGGCGCCCGCCGCGACGCGTCTTCGGCCATGTGGACAATTCTGTGAATAACCTGTGCGAGAATTGTGCGATTCTCGAAGTTTTACTCACAGAAATCTATCCGATCGCGAAGTTTTACTGTTGCCTGCCTGGCGCGATCGAGGCAGGATTCGTCTCGGTACGCGAAAGCGTCGGATGATCGAAATCCTTCGCGTCCCGGTGGGTCGATTCCGGATCGCCGCCGGGGCTCCGCTCGACGGAGAGCGCCAGGGATCGCGAGCGTCCGTGGGCAGTCGCACGCCCTTCGGGGATGCGGCCGCCCGGCGCCGGTTGTGGTGTCATGGGAGGGCAGCCTCGCGTGGCGCCGTGATCGGGACGAGCGCGGGCCTTTCCTCGTGGAAGACCGTGTTCCGGCCGTCCCCCTGGCCTCCTGCCTGCGCAGAGGCCCGTGGGATCGGCGGCGGCGAGGCCGGCTTCGGCCGGGTATCGCCGAGATCTGCGCCGGGGTTCGCCCGAGCGGAGCGATCCGCGATAACGGCGCGAGCGGGACTAGGGGTTCATCGAGGCGACGGCCGGCCTTCGTCGGGCCGGGGCCCCTCAGGGGGCCCGGCGCCATCGCGCGGTTGTTGTTTGGATTGCAAGGTCCGACGACGCTGGCGGGATGGCCGATCGAGCCCCGCCGCTTTTCCGTGCCGGAGCCCGGCCGGCTCCCGAGGCGTCAGGAGCGCCCTCTCCCGGGCGCGTTCGCGGTGGACCTTCGGCCCGTCGCACCTGACGCCTCTTTCCTTTATCAGGACGGATTCCGCAAATCAACAGGATTTAGTGGGGTGGGGTTGCCCATCCCCAACCCCTTGGGGGCTATCCTCGCGGCATCAGGACGGTGTAGTCGAGGTCGAGCACGACCGCGGAATCGAGGCGCCCATCGGGGCCACGGTCGGGGAAATCGGCGCAAGCGCGGTCCTTGGTCGCGACCGTGCGCAAGCGCAGCGCGCCGAGCTCGGTGCGGCCGGGCAGCTCCAGCTTCTCGGTCACCTCGCTCCAGGCATAGATCGTGTCGCCGGCGAATACCGGCGCGGCGTGCCAGCCGCCGTTGATGGCGGCGATGCGAAAGGCGTTGGCCAGGCCGTTGAAGCTGAGCGCCCGCGCCAGACTGATGACGTGACCGCCATAAACGATCCGGCGGCCGAAGCGGTCGGCCGCCGCCGTCTGCCGGTTGAAATGCACCCGCGCCGGATTCTGGTAGAGCCGGGTCGCGGTCATGTGGCAGGACTCCTCGACGGTCATGCCGTCGATGTGGTCGATGCGCTCGCCGACGTCGTAGTCCTGCCAACAATGCGGCGCGCCGGCGAGCCCGGTGGCGTAGCGCGTGAGGTCGAGGCCTTGCGGCACCCGCAGCTCGGCCGCGGCGACCCGGTCCGGCAGCTCCGGCACCGTCGGCTCGGGCGGCGGCGCCGCCGGATCGCGCTTGCGCAGCAGCACCCAGCGGACATAGTCGAGAACGGTATCGCCGCGCTGATTGATGCCGATCGAGCGGACATGGACGACGCCCGTCTCGCGGTTCGACGACTCCTTGAGCCCGATCACCGTCGACGTCGCGGACAGCGTGTCGCCGGGAAAGACGAAGGCGCCGAAGCGGCAGGCGGCATAGCCGAGATTGGCGATGGCGTTGAGCGAGACGTCCGCGACGGTCCTGCCGAAAACGATATGGAACACCAGCAGATCGTCGATCGGCGCCTGCGGCAGGTGCAGCGAGCGGGCGAACACGTCCGAGCAGGGCAGCGCGAACCGCGATCCCGTGAGGCCAAGATAGAGCGCCGCGTCGCCCGTCGTCACAGTGCGCGGCGCGGCGTGGCGGAGCTCCTGGCCGACGCGGAAGTCCTCGAAGAAGGCGCCGGAATTGCTCTTGCCGGACGGGCCTTGCGCGGCGCCGGGGACGGTCATGAGGCGGCCCGGGCGGCTTCCCCGTCGGCGATCGCCTCGGCCAGCGCGACCATCCGGCGCGCCTCGAGCACGTGCAGGTTTTCCACCAGCCGGCCGTCGACGACGACGATGCCCTTGCCCTGGGCGGTCGCCTCGGCATGGGCCTGGATGATGCGGCGCGACCAGGCGACGTCTTCGGGCGAGGGCGCGAACACATCGTTCGCGCCGGCGATCTGCTTCGGATGGATCAGCGTCTTGCCGTCGAAGCCGAGATCGCGGCCCTGGCGGCAGGATTGGGCATAGCCGGCGTCGTCATCGAGATCGAGATGGACGCCGTCGAGGATGGCGAGGTCGAAGGCGCGCGCCGCCAGCAGGCACAGGCCGAGGGACGTCAGCATCGGCAGCCGGTCGCGCAAGTGGCGGGCGTGCAATTCCTGGGTCAGGTCCGAGGTGCCCATGACGAAGCAGGCGACGCGCGGGCTCGAGCCCGCGATCGCCTCGGCGTTGAGCATGGCGCGCGGCGTCTCCATCATGCACCAGATGGCGAGGTCGGGCGGCGCCCCGCTCGCCGCCATGACGGTCTGCGCCTGGCGGACGGATTCGACGTTCTCGGTCTTCGGCAGCAGGACGGCGTCGGCGCCCGCGGTGCTCGCCGCCACCAGATCGGCGTAGCCCCACGGCGTGTTCAGGCCGTTGACCCGGACGATGGCCTCGCGCCGGCCGTAGCCGCCGGCCTTGACCGCGTTGCACACCTGGAGCCGGGCGTCGCGCTTGGCGTCGGGCGCGACCGCGTCCTCGAGGTCGAAGATCAGCGCGTCGGCCGGCAGGGTCTTCGCCTTCTCCAGGGCGCGCAGGTTCGACCCCGGCATGTACAGCACGCTGCGGCGCGGGCGGCTTCGGAGCATCTCTCGCAATCCTCTGCGGAATCCGCCGCGACTATAACCGAAGGTCCGTCTGTGGCAAGCTCGGCCGCCCGATGAACGTCCTGTCGATCCAATCGCGCGTCGCCTATGGTTGCGTCGGCAACGCCGGCGCCGCCTTCGCGTTGCAGCGCCTCGGTCACGAGGCCTGGACGATCGACACCGTGGCGTTCTCCAACCACCTCGGCCACCCGACCTGGCGCGGGCGGGCGCGCCCCGCCGCCGAGGTGCGGGAGCTGGTCGAGGGGCTGGCCGCGCTCGGCGTCCTGGAGCGGTGCGACGCCGTGCTGAGCGGCTATCTCGGCGCGGCCGAGACCGGCGCCGCCGTGCTCGACGCCGTCGCCCGGGTGCGCGCCGCCAACCCGCGCGCCCTCTATTGCTGCGACCCGGTCATGGGCGAGCACGGAAGCGGCCTCTACGTGCCGCCCGGCGTCGCCAAGGTCGTCGCCGAAAGCCTGGTCCCGGCCGCCGACGTTGTGATGCCCAACGCCTTCGAGCTGGAGACCTTGAGCGGCGGCCGGACCGATACGCTGGACGCGGCGCTGGCGGCGGCCGATCGGCTGCGCCGGGGCGGCGGGAAGCGGCTCGTCGTCGCGACCGGCTTGCGGTGGCGCGACGGCCCGGCCGACACGATCGAGACATTGGCGGTGGACGCGGACGGCGCCTGGCTGGCGGGGACGAAGCGGCTCGAGGTCGCGGCCGCGGGCGCCGGCGACGTCTTCGCGGCGCTGTTCCTCGGCCATTATCTGCGCGGGCGGAACGTCGAGGCCGCCCTGTCGCGCGCCGTCTCGGCGATCCAGGCCGTGTTCGAGGCGACGGCGGCGGCGGGCGCGGCGGAGCTGCAGCTCGTCGCCGCCCAGGACCGCTTGCAACCGGCCGACCCGCCGGTGCGCGCGATCCGCGTGCGTTA
>JBBECF010000207.1:9224-10627 GCA_040881945.1 Dongiaceae bacterium
TAACCGGCGACGCCGAGCGCCGGCCGCCGGGCGCCGCCGAGATGGTGCTCGACCAGGTGCTCGGCGATCTGCACGGCGTTGAGCGCCGCGCCCTTGCGCAGGTTGTCGGCGACCACCCACAGCGACAGCCCGTGCTTCACCGTCGGGTCCTTGCGGATGCGGCTGACATAGACCGCGTCCTCGCCGGCGCATTCGGCCGGCGTGACGTAGCCTTCGTCGACCCGGCGGTCGACGACCGACACGCCGGGCGCGCGGCGCAGCGCCGCCCGCGCCTCGTCGACCGCGATCGGCTTGTGGAACTCCACGTTCACCGCCTCGGCATGGCCGATGAAGACGGGCACGCGCACGCAGGTCGCCGAGACGACGATGTCGGGGTCGAGGATCTTGCGCGTCTCGACCGCCATCTTCCATTCCTCCTTGGTCGAACCGTCATCGAGGAACACGTCGATGTGCGGGATGACGTTGAAGGCGATCTGCTTGGTGAACTTGCGGCGCTCGATCGGGTCGTTCACATAGACCGCGCGGGTCTGATTGAACAGCTCGTCCATCGCCTCCTTGCCGCTGCCCGATACCGACTGGTAGGTGGCGACGACGACGCGCTTGATACGCGCCAGGTCGTGCAGCGGCTTCAGCGCCACCACCATCTGGATGGTCGAGCAGTTCGGGTTGGCGATGATGTTGCGCCGGCCGTAGCCGGCGATCGCCTGGGGGTTGACCTCGGGCACCACCAGCGGCACGTCGGGGTCCATGCGGAAGTGCGAGGTGTTGTCGATGACGATGCAGCCCGCCGCCGCGGCGCGGGGGGCATGCACCGCCGAGACCTTGGCGCCGGGCGAGAACAGCGCGAGGTCGAAGCCCTTGAAGTCGAAATCGTCGAGCCTGCGCACCTTGAGCACGGCCTTGTCGCCGAAGGACACCTTGGCGCCCGCCGAGCGCTCCGAGGCCACCGCCGCCACCTCGTCGGCCGGAAAGTCGTGCTCGGCCAGCGTCGTCAGAATCTCGCGCCCGACGTTCCCGGTCGCCCCGACCACCGCGATCCTGTAGCCCATGACGATCCCACCTGTTGCTAGGGGTGATTTCTGCCCGGCGGCCCGAACGAGAAAGGGCCGCTCGCCGGCGGCCCTTCCGTTCGCCGAGGCGAGTTCGGTCAGCCGCCCGTCTTGGTCCCCGGGATCGGCGTGATCGGCGCGGTCGCGCTGCCGTCGACGACGGTCGTCGAGGCGCCCTGGACCGAGTGCATGCCGTCGCAATCGGCTCTGGCCGCGCCCGGCAGGACAAGCGCCGTCGCGAACAGCGTCGCCATGAATATGCTCGTCACCTTGGCCATTCGCAGGCCTCCTCTCACAGAGGGTCGACGGTCGGACTTTACCCGATCGCCGCCGCGTTGTCGAGGGATTGTCGGG
>JBBECF010000208.1:0-54852 GCA_040881945.1 Dongiaceae bacterium
GATGACGCCGAGGCCGTCAGGTGGTACCGCATGGCCGCCGAGCAGGGCGACGCCGGCGCCAAGGCCGCGTTGCAACGCCTCGTTCCGTAGAGGGGGCCGCAATCACCGCCTTGGATCGGCGGCCGGGCGAGTCGGTTCACCATGCTCGTGGAATGCTGGAAGTGACGCCCCCACCCCAACCCTCCCCCGCCAAGCGGGGGAGGGCCAGGGTGGGGGGCGGCGCACGCCGCGCGCCCCTCGGTAGCTTTGACTTTCCCGGAAAATGTTCCTATTCTGGGCGCGGCGACTGGTTTCCGGTCTGCCTGGCGGTTGGTTGCGCCGCCGGCTGCCGGAGGCCGCCGTCTGCTCCCGGACGAGGGTCCGGGATGCCCGCTGTTTGATATCGTTTATCGGTCGCGACGCGCCCGCGCTTTCGGGCGCCGCCGGCGCGTTTTCGCCCGCGTCGTCGAATTCTCGCCGGACGCTCGCCGGAGGTCCGGGCAAGGCTTTGATCCGGCGAATGTTTTCGCCAGCGGCTTGTCCCGTCTCTACTTGCCTATTTGCGACATTCGCATGTCGCGTCCCCGCTGTGCATGGGCTTCATCGCTCATTTTTTTCCTGTCGCCGGAAATGTCGCCGGGCGGGCGACCACGACCTTCCGCATTCGCGTATGTTCCCGTGTAGGGGCGGGTTTCAAACCCGCCACTACGACCTTTCGCAATCGCCTATGTCCCGGTAGGGACGGGATCGACCCACATACCCCAATCGGGAAAGCTTAATTGATGCCGGGTTTCATCGTCGCGCATGGCCCCCTTTGTCATCTGGTCAAAATCCATCAGCCGTTGCGATAGATGTAGCTGTAGGCGTTGATCGCCGGCACGCCGCCGAGATGGGCGTAGAGGACTTTCGAACCCGCGGCGAAGTAACCCTTTCGCACGAGGTCGATCATGCCCTGCATGGATTTTCCCTCATAGACGGGATCGGTCATCATTCCCTCCATGCGCGCGGCAAGGCGGATTGCGTCGTTTGTCTCCGCCGAAGGCACGCCGTATGCCGGATAGGCGTAGTCCTCGATTAGAACGAGGTCGTCGTCCGCGATGTCGCGGCCCAATTCCACGAGGTCGGCGGTCTTGCGCGCGATATCCATGACCTGGGCGCGGGTCCGGTCCGGCGTGCCGGAGGCGTCGATGCCGATCACCCTGCTGGCGCGCCCATCCTTTGCAAAGCCGACGAGCATACCGGCATGGGTCGATCCGGTTACGGTACACACGACGATGAAATCGAACTTGAAGCCAAGCGTCTCTTCCTGCGCCCGGAGCTCTTCGGCAAAGCCAACAAAACCGAGGCCGCCATACTTGTGAACCGAGGCGCCTGCTGGAATGGGGTAGGGTTTTCCGCCCTTCGCTTTGACGTCCTCAAGCGCCCGCTCCCAGCTTTCGCGAATGCCTATATCGAAGCCCTCGTCGACGAGCTCGATTTCGGCGCCCATCACGCGGCTCATCAGAATATTGCCGACGCGGTCGTAGACGGCGTCCTGGAACGGAACCCAGCTTTCCTGCACCAACCGGCACTTCATGCCGATTTTCGCCGCCACAGCCGCGACTTGTCGCGTATGGTTTGATTGTACGCCACCAATGGTGACAAGCGTGTCTGCATTCGTGGCTATGGCATCAGGAACGATGTATTCGAGCTTGCGCAACTTGTTGCCGCCGCAAGCGAGACCCGAGTTACAGTCCTCGCGCTTGGCGTAGAGTTCGACCGATCCGCCGAGATGCTCGGAAAGGCGGTTCAGTTTTTCGATCGGCGTCGGGCCGAAGGTGAGTGGGTAGCGTTCGAACTTTTCGAGCATTGGGTCCTCCAGCTCAGCCGGTCATCCGGTGGATTCCGGGTAGGGGCGGGTTTGAAACCCGCCCCTATTCCGTCTTTACCCGCCAGCGTTCGACCCACAGGGTCGAGGGGCCCTGGTGGCCGGTCGGGGTGACGCCGTCGAGCCACTTCGGCAGGATGAAGGCCTGGGCGCGGAAATAGAGCGGCAGGGCCGGCAGCTCCTCGGCGTAGAGGCGTTGCAGCCGGTGCCACAGCTTCTCGCGTTCCGCGCGGTCGAGCTCGACTTCGATCTTGTCGAGCAGCTCGTCCATCTCGGCGTTCCGGAACCCGGCGTAGTTCTGCCCGGCGAAGCCGTTCTCCGGCGTCGGGATCATCGCGGAATGCAGCGTCGTGCGCGGCACGTTCTCCGGCGCGCTCAGCCAGGCGAACAGGGCCATGCCGGTGAACTTGCGCTGGCTCACCGTCTGGCCGAAGAAGACGCGCGCCGGCTCGTTGCGGATGCGGATGTCGACGCCGACCTTGCGCCACTGGCTCTGCAACACCTGCTCGACCAGCTCGCGCGTGCGGTCGCCCGCCGTCGTCATCAATTCGAGGCTCAGGCGCTCGCCGGCGGCGTTGCGGCGCAGGCCGTCCGAGGCCACGGTCCAGCCCGCCTCTTCGAGCAGCGCGGCGGCGCGGGCCGGGTCGTGCGGATATTTCGGCACGTCCTCGGTATGGATCCAGTCGAGCGGACTGACGGCGCCGTGCGCGACCGGCTGGCGGCCGCCGAACAGCTCGGCGCTCATGCCCGCGCGGTCGAGGGCGAGCAGCAGCGCCTGGCGGACGCGCTTGTCGGCCAGGATCGGGTTGTCGAGGTTGAGGTCGAGGTGCTCGTAGAACAGCACCGGCTTGTAGGCGACATCGAAGGCGTCGCCGTGCCGCTTCTCGAAGGCGAGCGCCTGGTCGATGGTCAGGCCGAGCTCGCCGGCGATGTAGTCGATGGCGCCGGACAGCAGGTTGGCTTCCAGCGCCGCGGTGTTCTCGACCACGCGCAGGACGATGCGCCGGAAGGCCGGCGGCTCGCCCCACCAGCTCGGGTTGGCCTCGAGCACGATCTGCGCGCCGGACTCGATTGCGGCGACCCGGTACGGCCCGAAATACAGGCCGGGATTGGTCGGGTCGGCGTCGAAGGCGGTGCGGTTGCGGTATTCGGCCGGCTCGGCGAAGGCGGCGCGCTCGACATGCGCGGGCAGCAGCTCGAAGTCGTTGATCGCGTTGTAGGTGAACTCGACGCGGTCGAAATGCATGGTGAAGGTCTTGGCGTCGGCGACGTCGATCTTCAGGATGCGGCGGTAGAGTTCGGCGTTGCCGACGCCGCTCTGCGGGTGCGCCCCGACCTCGTAGGTGAACCGCACGTCCTCGGTCGTCACCGGCACGCCGTCGCCCCAGGCCGCGCCGGGCTGGATCGTGTAGGTGACGGCGACGCCCTGGCCGCCGCCCTCGAGCGCCTCAAGCTTCGCCAGGCCGTTCTCCAGCGTCGGCAGCTCGGTGCACAGCAGGCAGACCAGCTCCCAGTTCTCGTCATAGGTGGTGAACGGCCGCTGCGTCATGGCGAGCACGTAGGACTTGGCCAGCATCGAGTCGATGTTGGGGTTGAGCGTCGAGGGGAACTGCGTCATGCCGATGACGAGCTGCTCGCGCGCCATCGCCGGGGCGGCGAGGCACAGCACAATCGCCGCGACGACGCGCCAGGTCATGCGGGCGCCGCGCCGCCATGCGCCGCCGACCAGCCCTCGGGGTCCTCGAGGAAGGCGCGCACCTGCCCGAGCGCCGGGCCGGAGAGCGCGCCGGTTTCCTCGGCCGCGGCCAGCACGTCCCACCAGGTCGCGAGGCCGTGCAGCGCCACGCCCTCGGCGGCCAGGCGCGCGACGCTCTCGGGGAAGATGCCGTAGTGGAAGACGACGAGGGCGTGGGCGACGCGGCCGCCGCCGTCGCGGATGGCGCGGATGAAGTTCAGCTTGCTGGCGCCGTCGGTCGCCAGGTCCTCGACCAGCAGGCAGCGCCAGCCGGGGCGCATCGCGCCTTCGATCTGGGCGCCGCGGCCGAAGCCCTTGGGCTGTTTGCGCACATAAAGCATCGGCAGGTCGAGCCGGTCGGCGATCCAGGCGGCGTAGGGGATGCCGGCGGTCTCGCCGCCGGCCACGGCGTCGAGCTCGGCCGGCCCGATCTCGCGCTCGATCAGCGCGACGGCGAGGTCGATCACCCGCCGGCGTTCGGCCGGGAACGAGATCACCTTGCGGCAGTCGATATAGACCGGGCTGACCCGTCCCGAGGTCAGGCGGAACGGCTCGTCGGGGCGGAAATGCACCGCCTCGATGTCGATGAGGATGCGGGCGACGGCAGGGCCGGCTGCGGCGGTCAAGGGCGGCGGCTCCTCGGGGCCGTGGGGCGGCCCTTCACTAGCGGCAAACCGCCGGGGCGGCAAGCCGCGGGCGGCGCCGGCTTACGCGATCTTAAGCAATCCGGCGTTGACTGGACCCCAAACCCGTGGCCTCCGGGCCAGGGCGAGAACGGCGGGAAGGTTAAAGCCGGTGAACGTTGGCTTGCGCAAGGCCGGGCGATCCCTGTTCGGAAGGAGCGAGCCGCGGCCCGACCCGGCGCCCGAGCCGCCGCGGCAACGGCCGGTCCGCATCCTGTCGATCGACGGCGGCGGCATCCGCGGCATCCTGCCGGCGATGGTCCTGACCGACATCGAGCGCCGCACCGGCCGGCCGATCCATCAACTCTTCGACCTGATCGCCGGCACCTCGACCGGGGCGCTGCTGGCGCTGGGGCTGTGCGCGCCGGGCGCCGACGGCCGGGCGCTGCACACCGCGCTCGACCTCGTGCGGCTCTATGACGGCGAGGGCAAGCGTGTCTTCTCGCGCTCGGTCTGGCACAAGATCCGCGCCGTCGGCAATCTGGTCGACGGCAAGTACCCGGCGGCCGGCATCGAAGGCGTGCTGGAAGATTGCTTCGGCGAGGCCCGGCTGAAGGACGCGCTGACCGACGTCATCGTCCCCGCCTTCGAGATCGAGCGCCGCCTGCCGTTCTTCTTCAAGTCGAGCAGCGCGAGGGTGAAGCCGCATTACGATTACCCGATGAAGCAGGTGGTGCGGGCGGCGACCGCCGCGCCGACCTATTTCGAGCCGGCCCAGGTGCCGATCGACGGGCCGACCGATTATTACGCCCTGGTCGACGGCGCGGTCTTCGCCTACAACCCAGCGATGTGCGCTTATGTCGAGGCGCAGCGGCGCTTTCCCGACGCGCGCGAGTTCCTTCTGGTGTCGCTCGGCACCGGCGAGATGACGCGCAGCCTGCCCTATCAGGAGGTCAAGGAGTGGGGCGCGGCGCGTTGGGCGCAGCCGGTGTTCAACCTGATGTGCCACGGCGTCAGCGGCGTCGTCGACTACCAGCTCCGCCAGCTCCTGCCGCCGGCGGCGCACGGCCTGCGCCAGTACTACCGCTTCCAGTCGCGCCTCGACGTCGGCAACGACGACCTCGACGACGCCAGCAACACGAACATCCGGGTGCTCAAGCTGGTCGCCGAGGAGATGCTTCAGGCCAACCGCTCGACCCTGCGCACGCTGTGCGAGCACCTCACCGCCTACGCCGCCGCCGAGGCCTGATCCCGGCGCGGCCGCCCTCACCGGTCAGTCCGGGTCGCCCTCGACGGCAGCGCCGCGATAGCGGAACGTCGCTTCGCCCTGGGCGATCAGATTGCCGGCGTCGTCCAGCACTTCGCAGATCGTGAAGAAGATGCGCCTGCCGCCGCCGGTCTGGCGCGCGATGGCGCGCAAGCTGGCGCCGGCGCCGGCCCGCCCGACGAACTGCGCCGACAGCGCCAGCGTCACCGCCCGGCGCGGCTTCGCCGGCGGCTCGGCGTGCACCCCGGCATAGCCGCAGGCGGTGTCGATCAGCGTCGTCAGCACGCCGCCATGCGGCACGCCGGTGCGGTTCAGGTGCTCGGGCTGGAGCGTCAGCGCGACCTCGGCATAGCCGGCGCGCCAAGCGACCAGCCGATAGCCGACCAGCCTGCCGAACCCGACCGGCGCCTCGAACGTCTCCTGCATGGCGGCGGAGAGTGCCGGAGGGGCGGCGCCCTGTCCAGCGCGAGCCGGGTTACCGTAGATCAGCTTCGGCGGCTTGACTTCACCTGCCTTGTTGCGCTAGAACAAATCAAGAACAAACACAGGGGTAGGGAAAGCCATGAGCGATCCGATCCGCGCGCCGGACGACCCGGCCAAGGCCCGCCGGCTCGAGGGGTTGCGCGCCCGGTTGCGGGCGGTGGAGCAGGGCGGGCGGGCGCCGCTGCCGCTCGGCGCGCCGGCGCTCGACGCGGCCTTGGGCGGCGGCCTGGCCGTGGGCCGCCTGCACGAGGTGGCGGGGGCGGAGGGCGAGGCCGCCGCCGCCGGCTTCTGCGCCGTGCTGCTCGGCCGGCTGGCCGCCGCGGCCGGCAAGCCGGTGCTGTGGTGCGCGGCGGCGGGCGACCTCTATGCGCCGGGCCTTGGCGCCTTCGGGCTCGACCCGGGCGCGGCGATCCTGGCCCTGGCCGCCGGCCGCGCCGAGCTGCTGTGGGCGATCGAAGAGGGACTGCGCTGCCGCGGCCTCGCCGCCGTGCTCGGCGAGGCGGACGGGGTCGATCTCGCCGCCGGCCGCCGGTTGCAACTGGCGGCCGAGGCCGGCGGCACGACCGGCCTGTTGCTCGGCCGGCCGCGCGGCAACGCTCCGGCCTTCAGCGCCGCGGTCACGCGCTGGCGGGTGACGTCGGCGCACTCCCTCCCCCGCGAAGCGGGGAAGGGTTGGGGTGGGGGGCCGCGCTGGCGAGTGGAGCTGCTGCGCTGCCGCGGCGGCGCGCCGGCGACTTGGCTCGTGGAGTGGAACGATGCGACGGGTGATCTCGCTGTGGCTGCCGCGCTTCGCGACGGACCGGCTGCGGCAGCAACGGCAAGACGGGCGCGCCGCTAGGGCGGACGACGCCCGGCCGCTCGTCACCGTGGTTGCGGTGGGCGGCCTCGCGCTGGTGGCGGCGGTCGACGCGGCGGCCGCAGCCACCGGCCTCGCGCCCGGCCTGCCGCTCGCCGACGCCCGCGCGCTGGTGCCCGGCCTGCGGGTCCGCCCGGCCGATCCGGCCGGCGACGCGGCGGCGCTCGCCCGCCTCGCCGACTGGTGCGGCCGCTACACGCCCTGGACCGCGGTCGAGACCGGCGACGCCGGCAACGGCGCCGGCATCTGGCTCGACGCGACCGGCTGCGCCCATCTGTTCGGCGGCGAGGCGGCGCTGCTCGCCGATCTCGTCGCCCGCCTGGGGCGGCTCGGCCACGGCGCGCGGGCGGCGTTCGCCGACACGCCCGGGGCGGCCTGGGCGGTGGCGCGGTTCATGACGGAGTCCGGGGACGGCCTGGTCGTCGCCCCCGGCGGAGCGCGGGCGGCGCTGGCGCCCCTACCGGTCGCCGCCCTGCGCCTGCCGCCCGCGGCGGCGGAAGGGCTGGCGCGGCTCGGCCTCGGCCGGGTCGGCGACCTCTATCCGTTGCCGCGGGCGGCCCTTGTCCGCCGCTTCGGGACGGCGCCGGCCTTGCGCCTCGATCAGGCGCTGGGCCGGGCGGACGAGCCGATCTCGCCGCGCGCGCCCGTCGCGCCGCACCGCGCCGCGCTCGCCTTCGCCGAGCCGGTCATCCACGGCGACGGGCTGGCCGCCGGGCTCGGCCGCCTGCTCGCCGCGCTGTGCCGCCGCCTCGATGCCGAGCAGCTCGGCGCCCGCCGGCTCGAGCTGACGCTCTACCGCGTCGACGGCAGCCTCGCCCGCGCCGCCGTCGGCACCGGCCGCCCGAACCGCGACAGCCACGCGCTCGCGCGGCTGTTCGCCGACCGTCTCGATCGCCTCGACCCCGGCTTCGGCGTCGAGGCGATGGCGCTCGCCGCCGCCCGGGTCGAGCCGTTGACCGCGCTGCAACTCGTCCTCGCCGGCGACTCCGCCGCGCGCGACGGCGAAATCGCGCCGCTGATCGACCGCCTCGGCAACCGCCTCGGCTTCGACCGCGTCGTCCGTTTCGCCGCGCGCGAAAGCCATCTGCCCGAGCGCGCGGTCAGGCGCCTGCCGGCCGCGGCCGAGCCCGCCGCGCCGGCGGTCTGGCGGCTGGTCCCGCCGCGCCCCTTGCGCCTATTCGTTCGGCCCGAACGGGTCGAGGCGACGGCGCTCCTGCCCGACCATCCGCCGGCCCTGTTCCGCTGGCGCGCCCGGCTGCACCGCGTCGCCCGCGCCGAAGGGCCGGAGCGCATCGCCGCGGAATGGTGGCGCGCCGACGGCCCGGCGCGCGACTACTTCCGGGTCGAGGACGAGGCCGGCGCCCGCTTCTGGCTCTACCGCGAAGGCCCGGTTGCGTGGTTCCTGCACGGGTTGTTTGGTTGATCTTGTGACAGCAAAATGCTAGCATATTGCTGCGCATAGAAACAACCTTAGGAGACAATGATGGCTACCGTGACGATTCGCAATATTGACGACACCATCGTGACGAAGCTGAAGAGGCAAGCGAAGGCGAACAATCGCTCGCTCGAAGCCGAACTGCGCGAACTCTTGTCAGCCGAAGTGCGCAAGCGCGAGCAAATGCGGCAATTTCGCGCCAAGGCGGCACGCATCGCCGCGATGACTCCTAAAGTGCCTCAAACCGACAGCGCCCTCCTGATTCGCGAGGATCGCGACCGATGAACCTCGTGATCGACGCCAGTGTCGCTATCAAGTGGTTCGTTGTCGAAAACCTACACGACGAGGCCAAGCAACTGCTTGGTAGAGGAGATGATCTCTATGCGCCGGACCTTCTCGTCGTCGAGCTGGCCAACGTCGCCTGGAAGAAGGCGATGCGCGGCGAGATCGACCATCGCCAGGCGAGAGAGATCGCCGTTGCTTGTCTCCACGGCATCCCTGCGCTGCGTCCGTCGTCCGATTTCATCGATCGCGCTGCGGAGATCGCCCTCGATCTCCGTCACCCTATCTATGACTGCCTCTACGTCGCCTGCGCGGAGTCGGTCGGGAGTGTTCTTGTCACGGCGGACTCACGCCTATGGAACATGGTCAAAGATACCAAGTTCAAGGCCCTTGTTATGAGTCTGGATCAACTAAATTTAGGTTTGATGTCATTGAATATTACGACCGAGAAGATCAATGAGCTCATCGAACTTTCTAAAGTTATGCGAGCGACGGAACGTAACGTTTACAATGCGTTTCGTTCTAGTGGAGAATTTAACCTCGTTAACTTGAAAGACATGGAGCCTTATTGGAACTCTCCATGCATTCGACGAATGCACAAGTTCTTTAATCTACTGACCGATGATGAGCGCGCCGATTTGCTTGCGTTAATGTGGCTTGGGCAGGGGTACAGCGGTGAGGATTGGCAAGCTATTCGTGAGCGAGCCGGTGAAATGATCGGAAGTTACGCCAATGACAATTATATCTATCCAATAAGTCGGGCCGTATACCTCGAACAAGGTATGAAATTATTTCGGGAACTGATGCGTGAAAACGTAAAGCACATTTGATGCCCGCCGCCTACGCCGAATTGCAGGCCACCAGCAACTTCAGCTTCCTGCGCGGCGCCTCGCACCCGGAGGAACTGGCGGCGACGGCGGCGCGGTTGGGCCTGTCCGCGATCGCGCTCACCGATCGCAACTCGCTCGCCGGCGTGGTGCGCGCCCATAACGCGGCGAAGGAGGCCGGGATCGGGTTCATCGTCGGCGCCCGCCTCGACCTCGAGGACGGGGCGGGCCTGCTCGCCTATCCGACCGACCGCGCCGCCTACGGCCGGCTGGCGCGCCTCCTCACCCTCGGCAAGCGCCGCGCGCCCAAGGGCCAGTGCCGCCTGACGCTCGCCGACGTCCTCGACCACGCCGCAGGGCTGATCCTCGTCGCCCTGCCCCCGGACGCGCCCCCACCCCAACCCTCCCCCGCTCAGCGGGGGAGGGAAAGGAGGGGGCCGCACGGAGACCTTGCCGCCGCCCTGCGCTGCCTCGCCGATGCCTGCCCCGGCCGCGCCTATCTCGCCGGCCACCACCTGCTGCGCGGCGACGACGCGCGCCGGCTCGACGGCCTGGCGACGCTCGCCCTGCGCTGCGGCACGCCGCTCGTCGCCGTCAACGATGCGCACATGCACGATCCCGCGCGCCGGCCGCTGCTCGACGTGCTCGCCTGCATCCGCGAGCACTGCACGATCGACGAGGCGGGCTTTCGCCTCGTCGCCAACGCCGAGCGGCGTCTCAAGGCCCCGGAGGAAATGGCGCGGCTGTTCGCGCCTTATCCCGACGCGCTCGCTCGCACGGTTGAGATCGCCGAACGCTGCCGCTTCGACCTCGACGAGTTGCGCTACGAATACCCGGTCGAGGCCGGCGGCGACGGCCGCCCGCCGCAGCAGGAGCTGGCGCATCTGACCCGGCAGGGCGCGGCGCGGCGCTACCCCGGCGGCGTCCCCGACAAGGTCGAGGCCGCCCTCGCCCACGAGCTCGGCCTCATCGACCGGCTCGGCTACGCGCCCTATTTTCTCACCGTGCACGACATCGTGCGCTTCGCTAGGCACCGCGGCATCCTCTGCCAGGGGCGCGGCTCGGCCGCCAATTCGACGGTGTGCTACTGCCTCGGCATCACCGCCGTCGATCCCGCCCGCATCGACCTGCTGTTCGAGCGCTTCGTCTCGGCCGAGCGCAACGAGCCGCCCGACATCGACGTCGATTTCGAGCATGAGCGGCGCGAGGAGGTGATCCAGTACATCTATGCCAAGTACGGCCGCGACCGCGCCGGCCTCGCCGCGACGGTGATCTGCTACCGCGC
Source organism: Dongiaceae bacterium (assembly GCA_040881945.1). GTDB lineage: Bacteria > Pseudomonadota > Alphaproteobacteria > Dongiales > Dongiaceae > JBBECF01. Next base: position 10,640 of record JBBECF010000208.1, read on the forward strand.
CCGCTCGGCGATCCGCGAGGTCGGCAAGGCGCTCGGCCTGTCGCTCGACACGCTGGGCGCGCTCGCCGGGCAGATCTGGGGCTGGAGCCGCGAGGGCGTGGCCGAGGCGCAAGTGCGCGAATTGGGCCTCGATCCGGAAAGCCCGCGCCTCCGGCTCGCCCTCGATCTCGCCCGCCAGCTCGTCGGCTTTCCGCGCCATCTGTCGCAGCATGTCGGCGGCTTCGTCATGACGCGCGGCCCCTTGTCCGAGCTGGTGCCGATCGCGAACGCGGCGATGCCCGAGCGCACGGTCATCGAATGGGACAAGGACGACCTCGACGCCCTCGGGATCCTGAAGGTGGACGTGCTCGGCCTCGGCATGCTGACCTGCTTGCGCAAGGGCTTCGACCTGCTGCGCCGCCACTGCGGCCGCGATCTCGACCTTGCCGCGGTGCCGGCCGAGGACCCGGCGGTCTACGACATGCTGTGCGCCGCCGATTCGATCGGCGTCTTCCAGGTCGAAAGCCGGGCGCAGATGACCATGCTGCCGCGCCTGCGGCCGCGCTGCTTTTACGACCTGGTGATCGAGGTGGCGATCGTGCGCCCCGGCCCGATCCAGGGCGACATGGTGCATCCCTATCTGCGCCGCCGCGCCGGCGCCGAAGCGGTCGCCTATCCCTCGGCCGAGCTCGAGCGCGTGCTCGGCAAGACCCTCGGCGTGCCGCTCTTTCAGGAGCAGGCGATGAAGATCGCCATCGTCGCCGCCGGCTTCACGCCGTCCGAGGCGGACTCCTTGCGCCGCGCCATGGCGACGTTCCGCAAGGTGGGGACGATCCACAGCTTCCGGACGAAGCTGGTCGAGGGCATGGCGGCGCGCGGCTACGCGCGCGACTTCGCCGAGCGCTGCTTCAAGCAGATCGAGGGCTTCGGCGAATACGGCTTCCCGGAAAGCCACGCCGCCAGCTTCGCGCTGCTCGTCTATGTCTCGGCCTGGCTGAAGCGCCATTACCCGGCGGCCTTCGCCTGCGCGCTCCTCAACAGCCAGCCGATGGGCTTCTACGCGCCGGCCCAGATCGTCCGCGACGCCGCCGAGCACGGCGTCGAGATCCGCCCGGTCGATGTGAACCTGAGCGGTTGGGATTGCACGTTGGAACCGATGGGAAGCGATCAGTCTTCAGTTCTCAGTCATCAGTCATCAGTCGGCTGTGAACTGATGACTGATGACTGTAAACTGATGACTTCCTGCTATGCCCTCCGCCTCGGCTTCCGTCAGGTCAAGGGCTTCGGCCAGGCCGACGCCGAGCGCCTGACGGCAGCACGGGGCAACGGCTACGCCGATCCGCTGGCGCTGTGGCGCAAGGCCGGTCTCGCGGCCGGCGCGCTCGAGACGCTCGCCCGCGCCGACGCCTTCCGTTCGCTGGGGCTCGACCGGCGCGAGGCCCTGTGGGCGGTCAAGGGCCTGCCGCCGGCGCCGCTGCCGCTGTTCGCGGCGATGGGCGAGGAGGAGCAGGGGCGGGAGCCGGCGGTCGCCCTGCCGCCGATGACGCTGGGCGAGCAGGTCGCCGACGACTACCGCAGCCTGCGGCTCTCGTTGAAGCGGCACCCGCTGGCGCTGTTGCGCGCGGACCTCGCCCACGACGGCATCGTGCCGGCCCGCGACCTGGCGCGGCTGGCCAACGGCCGGCGGGTGCGCGTCGCCGGCCTCGTGCTGGTGCGCCAGCGCCCCGGCACGGCCAGCGGCGTCATCTTCGCCACCCTCGAGGACGAGACCGGCGTCGCCAACATCATCGTCTGGCCGAAGGTGTTTGAGCGCTACCGCAAGGTCGTGCTCGGCGCGCGCCTGCTCGCCGTCCACGGCGTGCTGCAACGCGAAGGCATCGTCGTCCACGTCGTCGCCGACCGCCTGATCGACCTCTCGCCGGCCTTGCGCGCGCTCGGGTCGCGCGCCGCCCCGCCGGCCCGCGACCCCGCCTACCCGTCGCGGGATTTCAGGTAGAAACGACTTCAGTCTGCTCCGCTTGACGTAGGCCTGACTCGATGGCGTCGCGCAGGCCGGCGCGCGCGGGCGCCTTGCCCGACCGCGAAAAAAAGAGCGAGCGTTCCGCCGCCGCTTCGGGCAGCTTGCTAGGCGCAGCGGAAAGGAGTGCGGCATGGCGACGATCTACGTGGCGATGAGCCGGGCCCTGGCGTCGTGGGGCGCCGATGTCGGGTTGACCAAGCACATCTACAAGGTCGGCGTCGCCGAAGGCTCGGCCGAGGCGGCGGTCGCCGCGCTGAACGCGACGGCGGAGGCCGGCCAGACCGACTGGAAGCACGTCGCCGACCGCGAGACGGGCGCGATCGATGAAGCGGCCGTGCTGGCGCGCCTGGCGCGGCGCGAGCGGGCGATCGACCCTGCGCTCTACCCGAAGATCAAGGGCGCGCGCGGCCTCTACAAGGTGAAGCCCGGCAATGTCGAAAATCATATCCTGGTCAAGCGCGCCTTCGAGCACGCCGAGATCAAGGCGGTCGTCGTGAAGCCGGCGGACGTCGGCGCCTACCTGATCGCGAACGCGCTCGACTGAGAGGTCGCCACCCAGTGCGGGCTCGAAGGATTGCCGTAAGGCTCCTCCAGCGCGCGCCGCATCGTCGCCGCCACCCGCAGATCGAGGGGCGTGCTGGCGTTGTAGTCAAGGTAGATGCGGCGCATGGTTCAAAATATCAGAACCTTGTCGGCGGCCAACGTCTCGGCGGCCAACTCGTCCATCGTGCTGCGCTTGACTCCCTCCAGAAGGTCGGCCTCGGCGAGGCCGCGCGCATCCATGCAGGTGCCGCACAGCAGGACGCGACCCTTGCCGACAAGAACGCGCTTCAGCATGCGCTCGACGTTGTAATAGCCGTCCGGCGTCTTCTGTCCCTTGCGCGCCGCGACGACCGCATCGGCCATCAGGAACACGGTGACCTCGATCGCCGCATCGGCTTTTGCCAAGGCGTGTGCCAGCCGCAATGCGTTGTAGCAGCGCTCCGTGCCATAGGGCGGGTCGTTGAGGATAAGGAGGTCTTTCATGCGTCGATTTCCTTACAATTTGCACACCGTCAAGACCACCCGAACAGCCAGTATTTCTCGAAGGCGATCTTGCCGAGGTGCAAGGCGCGGTTCGGACCTCGCAGCCGCACCTCGGGGACTGGCTCGGCGTAAAAGTTGCCAGTACCGAAACCGGCCTTGCCGTCGCCGGTCTCGACAAAGCACTCGCCATGACCGTCGAATGTCCGGCGTTCGCCGTTACCGGTGATCTCCACGGCGATATTGTCGGCGACGATTTCCGCCTCGCCATGCGCGAATACCCCGGCTTTTGGCAGCGGCCGTCCCATCTTGAGCATGATGCCGGTGACGTCGCCGATCGCGTATACGCCGGGGAAGCGAGTCTCCAGGCTCGCGCGATCCACGGGCACCCAGCCGCTCTCGCCGGCGAGCCCGCTGCTGCGGACGACGGCGGGGGCGCGATGCGGCGGGACGTAGGCGAGCAGATCGAAATCGGCGCTAGCGCCGTTGGCGAACGAGATGCGCCGAGCCGCCGGGTCGACCGCGGTTACGGCGTGCTCGGGATGGAAGCCGATGCCCTTCGCTTCGATCATGCCGCGGATCTCGGCCGAGACCTTGGGTCCCGCGACCGGCATAGGCCCGGGCTCCGGGGTGTACACGTCAAGCTGGACGGAATCCCGCAGCTTGCGCTTGCGGCAGTCGTATTCGAGCAGCATCGCCGCCTCGTAAGGCGCCGCCGGGCACTTGAACGGCACTGAGCTGACCAACACGACGATCCGGCCCCGGCGCACCGCGAGCCGCGCGTCTCGCAGGCTCTCCGCGCCGGCGAGCGTGTAGAAGTCGTGCCCGGCCAGCGGCAGCCCCGGGACGGTTTCCGGGGCGAGGTCGGCCCCCAGCGCGACGATCAGGTAGTCGGCCCTGAGGTCGCGGCCGTTCACGCGCGCCGACCGGTTGGCGGGGTCGATGCCCTCGATGGTTCCCTGCACGACCTCTACGCCCTTTCCGGCGAGAGCCGGCAGCGGCCGCGAGATCTGCTCGGGCTTGCGCAGACCGACCATCAGCCAGAGAAGCGATGGCGCGAAGAGGCAGCGTGTCTCGCGCTCGACCAGCACGACCCGGTGCTCCCGGGGCAGCGCCTTGCGCAGCCGGCTTGCGGCGACGATGCCGCCGATGCCGCCGCCAAGGATCAGAATCGTCTTACCCGGCATGTTGGCTCCTCTGATTGATCTGCTCGCAGCGCTCGGCTCGCAGGCCCTCGCGGTTCCACCGCTTCATGCCGCCCAACAGCAGGGCACGGGGCAGCCGCCGAGGCCGGCGGGGAGCAGGGGCTCGTTCGCCAGGAGGCTGTCCTCCATCCGCCTTGCCGCCCTTCTTGACTGCGCCTGAGAAACGAGTTATTCAAACATTCGCTTGAGTAATGTCTCTCGGGATCGGCCGTCGTGTCAAGCAATCCGAAACAGGCGTTGCTCGCGGAGTTCGCCGCCGTGGCGCGGGCGCTCGGGCACGCCCACCGGCTCGAGCTGCTGGAGCACTTGGCGCAAGCCGAGCGGGGGGTCGAGGCCCTGGCCGCGCGAGTCGGTCTTTCGGTCGCCAACGCCTCGCAGCATTTGCAGCGGCTTCGGCGCGCCGGCCTCGTTGCCTCTCGGCGCGACGGAAAGTTCGTGCTCTACCGGCTGGCCGATGACGGCGTCCTCGCGCTCCTCGCGGCGCTCCGCCAAGTGACCGAACGGAATGTGGCGGAGGTCGACCGCCTGATCCGCAGCTATTTCAACGACCGGGACAGCCTCGAGCCGGTGGCCCGCGACGAGCTGTTGGAGCGCTCGCGCGCCGGCCTCGTGACCGTGCTCGATCTCCGTCCCGAGGACGAGTTCGTCCTCGGCCATATTCCGGGAGCGAAGAATATTCCGCTGCGCGAGCTGGAGGCGCGGTTGGTCGAGCTCGATCCGCGCCAGGAGGTCGTCGCCTACTGTCGCGGGCCCTACTGCGTGCTGTCATACGAGGCCGTGGCGCTGCTGCGCCGCCACGGATTCAAGGTGCGACGTCTGCAAGACGGCCTGCCGGAGTGGCGGGCCGCGGGCCTCCCCCTCGCAACCGGGCGCGCCGTGTAGCCCTCCCGTCTGCGTCCGGCGCGGCGACTCGACCGCCTGTGCGCCCGTTGCTTCGCCGCCTCCCGGACCCGCCCATGGCGCCCCGCCCGCTGCTTCTGTAGTCTCCCGCCATGACCGCGCGCACCGACCTCCTGCCTTCGCTCGCCATTGTCGTCGCGGCGGTGCTGTGGGGCTGTTGGTGGATCCCCTTGCGCGCGCTCGACGCGCGCGGGCTGTCCGGCGACTGGGCGACGGTTGGCTTGGGTCTCATGGCGGCGCTGCTCATGCTGCCGGCGGCGGCGGTGCGCTGGCGCAGTTTGCGCGCCGGCGGCTGGCCCGTGCTGCTCGTCGGCGGCCTCGCCGGGGCGGCGATGGCGACCTGGAACCACGCGATCATCGACGGCGACGTCGTGCGCGTCACCCTGCTGTTCTATCTGGCGCCGATCTGGGCGACCGGCCTCGCCGTGGCCGTGCTCGGCGAGCGGCTCGAGGCCTTGCGCGTGCTGGCGATCGTGCTCGGTCTCGGCGGCGCGGTGGTCGTGCTCGGCGTCGACGACGCCGTTCCGGCGCCGCGCTCGGAAGCCGAATGGATGGCGCTCGGCTCGGGCATGCTGTTCGCCCTGGCCGCGACTTGCGCGCGCCGCGTCGGCGACGTCGCGGGGTTCGAAAAGACCTTCGTCACCTTCGCCGCCGCCGCCGCCGTGGCGGTCCTGTTCGCCGCCCTGCCGCCGGCCGCGCCGGCCCCGGCCGTGGCCGCGGCGCTGGCCGCGCTGCCCCTGCTGCTCGCCGTCGCCGGGCTGCTGTTCGTGCCCTTGATGTGGCTGCTCCTGTGGGCGGCCGGCCGCCTCGATCCGGGCCGCGTCACGGTGCTGCTGCTGTTCGAGGTGGCGGCGGCGACGGTGAGCGCGACGCTCCTGACCGACGAACCGTTCGGCTGGCGCGAGGCCGCCGGCTGCCTGCTGATCGTCGGGGCCGGCGTCGTCGAGGGCGTGGCGGCGATGCGGCGCGGGCGTCCGGGTCCGCGGGCGGCAACCGTCGCCGCGCTCGGATCGGCCGAGGATTGAGGCCGCGGGACAGGGGAGGGAAGGGATGGGAGATACGGGGACACAATACTTAATTCCCCATCAAGCGGGACAAACGCGACTCCTGGCCGAAGCGGGCCTCGTCGGGTCCAGCAATTAAGTATTGTGTCCCCGCATTTCCGGCGCGACTTCCGCGCGCGGGCAGGCGAAGGCGTCCTCCTGCATCGCGTCATGGCACAGGCGGCCCTCGAACAGCACCGGGTGTATGCGCAGGCGCCGGCACTCCGAGGTCACGGTTTCCGCCAGCAGGTCGGCAAGCGACCGGTAGGGCGGCGCGGTCTCCTGGCGCTTGACGCTGCGGGCGAACTCGCCGACCCAGCGGCCCAAATGGTGCTCGAGAAACGTCCGGCGCGCCGCGCGGGCGATGCGATGCCGGCTCGTCCAGGCGCGACTCAGCGCATAGCTCTCCTTGACCAGCAGGAGGCTCACGAACTCGAGTTCGGCGCACAGGTGATCGGGCAGGTCCGGATCGGTCTCGTCGATGGACAGACCGAACGCCAGGTAGAATCCGCCGATGTCGGCGACCTCCACCGGGCGGCCGGCGAAGCGGCGGCCGTCGCCGTAGGCGGTCTCGTGCAGCGACACCGGGCCGCTGCCATGGAAAAGGCGCAGATGCTCGGGACCGAGGGCGGAGCCGGAGGCGGAGCGCCAGCACTGGCGCGCCGCGCTGAGGCGGGCCGCCAGCCGCGGGGCGAAAGCCCGCCGCCGCTGCGCACCGTCCAGGTCCGCGAACGCCTTGCCCATCTCTGCCACGTGGCCGGGCCCCGGGTAGGCGAAGCCGCGCGCCAGCAGGCGGAACAGCGCGGCCCGGGCCAGGGCGTTCTCGACCTCCAGGTCCGGCCGCCTGGGGGGCGGCAAGTATGGCGACATGGTGCCTGCGCCTTCCCTCAAATGGTCCGTGGCCCGTTCACTCCGAAATTCGTGTAACGAATTTCGGAGACGGGACACTATGGATCGAGCGTTAGCGGCACCCAGTCCGACCACGCCTTGCGCGCGCCGACCTCGCGGTGACCGCCCTCCCACACGGCGAAGGCGGCGACCGTCTCGTCGCCCGGCGACAACTGCGGATCGCTCTCGCGGTCGGCGGTGGACATCGGGCGCGTAATGACGACCCGCCAGGCGCCGCTCCGCCAGACGCCCTTCGCCTCCACGTTCTGCTCGAGCTTCACCGTCAGGGTGCCCCATCCTTCCGCCATCTGGTCGAGGACCGGGACGATCGACGGGTGGGAGATCGGATTGTCAACGCCCACCGCGCCCATGTAGGGGCGGGCGTCGGTGACGCGCAGGACCTGGTCCGGATAGACGTCCGCATGGGCGTTGGGGTAGAGGTCCTGGACCGTGGGCTCGCCATCGTCGAGGTCGCGCTGGAACGCCGCGCGCCACTGCATGATGGTGACCCGCCCGTCCGCGGCGCCCATCATCGGGTTGGGCGGGGCGTTCGTGTCGAAGGTGACCGGCAGCTCCACGGCCACCTGGTCGCCGAAACGGTCGGCCACGACGCGGTCGCTCTTGCTGTCGTCGGCCCATTCGACGAGGAACGACAGCCACTGGCCGTTGTGGGCGGCCTTGACCATGAGCTCGGCGATCGCGGGCGCTGGATTTTGCGGCGTGGCGATGATCTGCGGCTGCATCGCTACCGTCACCGCCGGCGCGTCGGCCCAGAATGCGGCGTCCAGGTCGTACAGCGGCCCGACGCTGCCCGGCGCCCGGACGGCACGCAGGGCCTCCTGGGCGGCAGGAGCCGGGACGATGGCGAACAGGCCGAGCAGGATGCCCGCCCAGGCAGCGAGGATGCGTTGCGCGTTCATGATTGCCTCCGCCGGATCAGGTGATATTGGTCCGGTAGGTCTGGTAAGCCTCGTCGAACGCCGCGCGCACGTAGATCGGCTCCTTGAGCGGCACGCGGGCGGTCTCGGCCCCGCTCTCGTCGAAGCCCACCGCATGGTCGCCATCGACCGCGAAGCGGTGAATGACGTCGCGGGCGGCGCCGAACAGCAGCAGCGCCGCCAACAACTTCTTGTCGTCGACGGCCTTCCGATAGGTGGCGACGGCCTCCGGCACGCCGTGGCCGAACATCTGGGCGAGGAAGGCCGGGGGCACATGCACCGGCGGGATGTAGTAGACGTTCGGTTCGAGGCCGAACTGCGGGTACAGGGGCTTCGCCACCTTGGCGACGTGGACGAGATAGTCGATGGGGTTGTCTTCGCGCGCCTCGTCGGGCGTGCCGACGAAGCCCTGGAGGCGAATCTTGCCGATGCAGGTGATGGTGCACTGGGTCTGGCGCCCGTTCTCGACCGCCGGGTAGCAGCCGATGCACTTCTCCGAGACCCGCGTGATCGGGTTGAAGAAGGTCTTCTTGTAGGGGCAGCCGCGGACGCACTCGCGATAGCCGCGGCAGCGGTTCTGATCCAAGAGGACGATGCCGTCCTCGGCCCGCTTGTAGATGACTTGGCGCGGACAGGCGGCGAGGCAGGCGGGATAGGTGCAGTGGTTGCAGATCCGCGGCAGGTAGAACATCCACTGCATGTGCGGCGCCTGCAGATAGGCGCCCTGCGTCATCGAGCCGAATGAGTCGTCCTCGCCGATGTTGGGGTGGGCATAGTCGAGATCCTCGGGCAGATAGCCGAGAACCTGCTCGCCCTCCGGGGCCGCCTCGAACAGGGTCTTGCCCTGATAGGCCGGTCCGGCGACCTCGCCGACCCCGAGCCGCTCGAGGATCTTCACGTCCCAGCCGAGCGGATAGTAGCCGTATGGCTTGCTTTCGACGTTGTTCCAGAACATGTATTCCTGGCCGCGGCCGGGCGTCCAGGTGGTCTTGCAGGCCACGGTGCAGGTCTGGCAGGCGATGCACTTGTTGAGGTCCATGACCATGGCGAACTGCTTTGCCGGCCGCACCCCTTCATAGGGGTAATCCATCTCGCGCCCGATCTGCCAGTTGTAGACCTTCGCCATGGTATTGCTCCCGCGCTTGCCGCCGGCTCCGCGACTCAGCGCCGCGTCACGTATCCGCCCTGCAGGTAAATCTTGAACGCCTCGTTCTCGACCGTGGGCCGCCAACCGAGCGCCACCGGCCGCCACAGCCCCTTGCCGTCCGGCCCGCCGTCCTCCGCCTTGGTGAACTTGGCCAGGGCCTCGCGCGGCGCGCTGGTCACGCAATGCACGTCGACGTTGAAGCCCTTGGTGACCTCGTTGGTCCACGACTTGCGCGTGATCAGGCTGTGCGTCTGGTGGGTCGGCTTGAGCCAGGAGCGGGTGAGGCTCTGGTGGCCGCCGTAGCGGAACAGCGACTGGTACCGGGTCTCCTCGTTCTTGGCCAGCTTGTCCGGGCGCGCCTCGTGCGCCTTGACCGTGCCGGGCGTGGCCATGTAGCCGTTGAACCACATGCGGGTGATGCCCACCGGCGTGCCCGGATAGTAGCGCGCCCGCGCCAGCAGCCGCGCCACCTTGTATTCGTGCTGCCGCTCGGCGTCCCGCCAGCCGCGGAACGGCAGCTCGTCGGGATCGCCGTCGATCCACACATAGTCGCCGTCGCTGATGCCGAGCGTTTTCGCGTCCTCGGGGTTGATGTCCACGTACATCTCGCCGGTGGAAGGCGAGCGCTTGTCGCGCCGGTACATGTCGCCGAAGGGACCGAACAGCGCCGCCATGAAGTCGGTGTCGACCGGCATGGTGTGGGCGCCGTGCCGGTACTTGGGGGTATGAAAGACGTGGTCCCAACCGCGCTCGTGCAAGGGGTGACGCGTTTCGAGCAGGGCGTCGACGTCGTAAGTCGAGTTGCGCATCTGGCGGGTCATGTGACCGCGGTCGTCGGCGGCGATGCCCCAATCCGCCGGGCCCTTCGGCCGGATCGCCGGATGCGGCGCGGCGAGGATCGCGCACGGGTCGTAGAAGGTGGCGTCCGAGGGCTCGCGGTGCACCACAAGGTTCTCGCCGGCGTCGATGAACTCCGGCTCCGGCCGGTAGAACTCGAGGCGCCCGGTCTTGGTGTACCAGGGCTTCGACTCCTGGACCTGCTCGTAACCGTTGATGCGCGGATAGGTGCGCGTGTTCATCAGCGCCGGGATGCCGAGCTTGGCCAGGGCCTCCAGGTCCTCGAAGCGGTAGCCCTTGAGCGGCGTCGAGCCGTCGATGATACGCTGCAGGTAGACCTCGCTGCGGCCCTCGGCGATGAACCGCCACATCTGCTCGAAGCGCTCGTCGCCGGTGAGCTTGGCGAGTTCCCGCGCCACGCCCAGATAGGTCTCGGTATCGGAGACGGTGTTGAAGGCGCGCTTGATCGGCGTGCGCGGATAGGCCTGGAGGAATGGATTGGAGTTCGAGGCCGTCATGTCCGGCTGCTTGAACTCCATCCACGAGTCGACCCCGTAGACGATGTCGCTGAACTCGCAGGAGGCGGTCCACCACCACTCGTTGTAGGCCACCACCTCGGCCCGCGGCAGCGTGTTGAAGACCACGTCGTAGAAGCCCTTCTGGTTTCCCAGGCTGGAGTTGGAGTTGACTTGCCAGATCGCCTTGGTCGGCGTCGGCACGTGGGCGCCGGTGGTGATCTTCTTGTTGCCCGCCTTCATCAGGCGCTCGCCGTTGGCCCAGTAGTGCATGGATTCGGGGCGCAGGGCCGGGCGGGTCTTCACCGGGCCGGCCGGGTCGAGCTGCGGGTTGAAGGGGTCCTCGAGGGTGTACTTGGGCATGCCCGAGAACAGCGTGTTCTTGTAGGTCCCGGCATAGCTGCCGATGTTGCCGCCGTGCCGTCCCAGGCTGCCGGCCAGGGCCAGGAGCAGGAACAGCGCCCGGTCCTTGTTGTCGTTGTTCCAGAACTGGTTGGGTCCCATGCCGCAGGCGATCAGCGTGCGCCCGCCCGAGGCGGCGATCTCGCGGGCCAAGTCGACCACTGCCTTCTCCGGCGCCCAGGTCAGCTTGCGCACCTTGTCCGGGGTCATGTTGTCGGCCAGGTATTGGCGCATCAGGTCGAAGCCCGGGCGCACCTCGACGGTCTTGCCGTCCACCGTCTCGACCTCGAACCGCCCGGTGAGCGCCGGCTTGATCCCGAGGCTGGCGAAGTGCTTGCCCATCTGGTCGTGCCCGACCGCGACGGGCTTCTTGGCCGTCTCGTCCCAGACCACGAAGTCGGCGAACTCCCCGGCCAGCTTGGCCGGGATCTGGACTCCCTGCTGGCCGGTGGTGGGGCCGGCGGCCTCGCCCTCGGCCAGGACGCGGGTCCAGTTCTTGAGCTCCGAGTCGCGATGCCCGGCGAACACGTCGCTGGCCTTGAGCCGTTCGAGCGTGTCCAGGCGCACCAGCGACGGCAGGTCGGTATAGGCGTTGACGAAATCGGCGTTGTAGAGCTTCTCGGCGATCATCACCTGCGCCAGGCCGAGGGCGAAGGCCGGATCGGTGCCCGGCCGGATGACGATGACATCGTCGCACTTGGACGCGGTGGCCGAGTACTCGACCGTCACCGCCACGGTCCGCGCGCCCTTCAGCCGCGATTCGGTCAGCCAGTGCGAATCGGGCATCTTGGTGGTGATCCAATTCATGCCCCAGGCGATGACCAGCTTGGCGTTTTCGGCGTCGAACAGCTCGAAGTCGTTGGTCTGGTCGCCGGTGACCATGGGGTGGCCGGGCGGCAGGTCGGTATGGAACGAGTAGGAGTCCCAGGCCCCCGACCCCTTGGCCTCCTCCGGCTTGACGCCGCGCAGGTGGTGGTCGAGGAGCGCCATGCTGTTGCCCATGCGGAAGGCGCCGAAGATGCGCACGGCGCCTTGCTTGGCCATGCCGCCGCGGAACTTCGTCACGCGCGTGCCGGCGCCGCCGGCCGCCTCCACCATGTCGGGGTCGTAGCCTTGGGCCAGCAGGTATTTGCGGCCCTGTTCGCCGGAATAGGTCTTGGCGACGTCGTACAGGGCCTTGGCGTGGTAGCCGTAGGCCTCGCCGTGCGAGACCCGCACCCAGGAATCCCAGCCGCGGCGCATCAGCTCCTTCGGGGCGGCGCCGGTCGCCGGATCGCGCGGGAAGCCCTGGTCCGCCCAGTCCTTGAAACCCTTGCGCAGGAAGGCGCCATTGACGCGGCGGTCGCCGTAGAACCGCCGCGCCAGCACCAGGCCCTTCTGGCAGCAGCGCGGGTCCCAGCGGCCCGACGACCTGTTTCCATAAAGGTCCTGGGCCTTGCCGTAGCCGTAAGTGGGCTCGACGCGCACCACCACGTTGTTCTTGACGAAGGCGTTGAGAAGGCAGTTGTGCGTATCGTTGGGGCAGCAGAGAAAGACGAAGCTCTTGTCGGTCCGGTAGATGTCCCGGTACATGCGCTCCCAGTCGCGGCTCGGGTAGTCGGCGAGCGGGTTGGCCACCGAGACCGGCGCCAGGTATCGGTACTGCGCGCTGAGCGCCTTGGGCGTGGCAACGGCCCCGAACCCGGCCGCGCCCGCCATCTGCAAGAACCGGCGCCGCGACCACACGGAGCCCTTCGATCCCCTCATGATGCACCTCCCCCTCGCGCTGCGCACGGACTGGGGTGCGTTTGCCCGCGTGCACAGACAGGGATAAACGAGCGAAAGGCTATGCGCGTTCGCGCCCGGCCAGCGTTGATCTGGATCAACTTCGCCGAAGCTTCCGGCTGCGGAATTGCCAGTCGCGGCCACGCGTGTTAAATGTGCCGCATGTTCGGCTCCCGCCTCCGGCGACTGTTCGCTGCCCTGCTGGTCGTGGCCATGGTCGTCGGCCTGCCGATGCCGTCGATGCAAGGGTCGGCGATGGCGGCGGCCGGAGGCGCCGGCTGCGCCGATTGCGACGCCGGCCCGGGCGACGGCGCCTGCGCGGTGGCCTGCACGGCGCTTCCGGCGATCGGCGATGCCGCCGACAGTCTGCAATGGATCGGACCGGCATCGTTCGGGACGCGGGTCGGCGACGATGAGTCGGGTCTCGCCCCCGGCCCCGACCCGTCGCCGCCGCGAAATTCGCCTTCATCCTGAGCTGCGGCGGCGCGCCTGAAGGCGCGGTGCCGCTAATTCCATTCGCGGCCCCTTCGAGGGCTGCATCGCAGCGCTGTCGGCGGCGCCGCTGCCGGCCACCTGCCGAAGACATCGAGATGACGATGATCCAAATGAACCTTTCCCGTCGCGCCATGTTGCAGGCGACCGCCGCCGCGGCGCTGGCCGCGCTCGGGCACCCGGTTCGGTTCGCCGCGGCCGCGCCGCTGTCCGAGTACCGTCTGACGGCGGCGCCTGGACGGGCGGCGCTGGTCGGCGCGCCCTATCCGGACACCGCGGTGTGGGCCTATGACGGCCGCGTGCCGGGGCCGGAGATCCGCGTCCGCCAGGGCGACCGTCTGCGCGTCGCGGTCGAGAACCGGCTGGCCGAGGAGACCACGGTGCATTGGCACGGGATCCGCGTTCCCAACGCCATGGACGGCGTGCCGCACCTGACCCAGCCCCCGATCGCGCCCGGCGAGACGTTCGTGTACGAGTTCGACGTCCCCGACGCCGGCACGTTCTGGTACCACCCGCACCTGCGCAGCTTCGAACAGGTCGGCCGCGGCCTCTACGGCGCCTTGATCGTCGAGGAACCCGATCCCGTCCCGGTCGATCGCGAGCTAACCTGGGTGCTCGACGACTGGCGCCTGACGGCCGACGCCGCGATCGGCGGCGATTTCGGCAACTTCATGGACATGAGCCACGCCGGCCGGATCGGCAACACGGTCACGGTCAACGGCGCGGTGCCGGAGCAGGTCGCCGTGCGCGCCGGCGAGCGCCTTCGGCTGCGCCTCGTCAATGCCGCCAACGCCCGCATCTTCGCGCTGCAATTCGACGGTCATCGTCCGCAGGTCGTCGCGCTGGACGGCCAGCCGGTCGCGCCGCACGCGCCGGAGGGCGACCGCGTCGTCCTGGGGCCGGCGATGCGGGCCGATCTGGTCATCGACATGACGGGAAAGCCGGGCAGCCGTTTCACGGTCGCGGACACTTTCTACAAGTCCCAGGCGTATCGCCTTCTCGACCTCGTCTATTCCGCCGACGCGCCGTTCCGGGAGCGCCCGCTCGACACCCCGGTCCGCCTGGCCGACAACCCGTTGTCGGAACCCGACTTGGGCGCGGCGGAACGTCACGAGATAATGTTCCGCGGCGGGATGATGGGCGGCGGGCCGATGGACGGCGGCGCGATGGGCGGAATGATGGGCGGGATGTCCGGCGGGATGATGGGCGGAATGTCCGTCGACCGCATCTGGACCATCAATGGCGTGTCGATGACCGGCCATCTCCAGAAGCCGTTGCTGACGCTGACGAGAGGCCGGTCATATCTCCTGGCGATGCACAACGATACCGCCTTCCACCACCCGATCCACCTGCACGGCCATTCCTTCCGGGTCGTCGCCCGCGATGGCCGACCGACGCCGCACCGGGAATGGCGGGACACCGTATTGATGGCGCCGCACGAGTCCGTGGACATCGCCGTCGTCGCCGACAACCCCGGCGATTGGATGATTCACTGTCACATCCTCGAGCATCAGGCGAGCGGCATGATGGGCGTGGTCCGCGTGGCGTGAAGGCGGGAGATGACGAAGCGAACGACAAGACGGATCTTCGCCGGCCCGGCGATCTTTGGCGCATGGGCCGGCGGCCTTGCGCTCGGGTGGGGCATGCGCCCGCGGGTTGCCGTTCTGTGCCGCTACCTGGCGTTCGTGGCGGCGGCGAACCTCGTCTGGGAAACCGTGCAATTGCCGCTCTATACGATCTGGCGCGAGGGGAGCGCGTACGATCTTGCCGTCGCCGTCGCGCATTGCACCGGCGGCGATGTCCTGATCGCGATTGTCTCGCTGGCGCTGGCCTGGGTCTTGGTCGGCGGCCGCGCATGGCCGGCGCGACGTTACGGCCGCGTGGTGGCCGTGGCGATCGTGCTCGGCGTCGTCTACACCGTGTTCAGCGAACGCTACAACGTCGGGGTCCGCGCAACCTGGGCCTACAGCGACCTGATGCCGATGGTCCCGGTCCTGGACGTGGGACTGTCGCCGGTCGCGCAGTGGATCGTCATCCCCATCGCGGGGTTCCTGTGGGCCGGCAGGGCGATCGCCGACGTCGATACGAAACCGAGGAGAGATCGATGATCATGGCGTTTTCTCGCATCCGACGATTCCTCGTCATCGCGCTGGCAAGCATCGGCACGGCGGCGAGCGGCGCGGCGTGGGCGCAAGACTCCGTGCCGGTGCGCGACTTGTCGCGGCTGACCCACATCCACGGCATCGCGGTCGACCCGCTCGATCCGACGCGCCTCTATGTGGCGACGCATAACGGATTATACGCGGCCACCGAGTCGGGCGACGCGACCCGCGTCTCGCAGGCCGCCGACGACTTCATGGGCTTCACGCCGGACCCCGACGACCCGATGACCCTCTACGCCAGCGGACACCCGGCCGGCGGCGGCAACCTCGGTCTCATTCAGTCCACCGACGGCGGCAAGACCTGGCGGCAGCTCTCGCCCGGCGCCGACGGGCCGGCCGACTTCCATCAGCTCGTCGTCTGCAAGGCCGACCCGACCCGCATCTACGGCGCGTTCAAGGGCCTCCAGGTCAGCCGCGACGGCGGCCGAAACTGGACCCGGGCCGGGCGGGCGCCGGACGGGCTGATCGACCTCGCGGCCTCGGCCTTCAACCCGGACACGCTCTATGCCGCGACCGAGGGCGGGCTTCTGGTCAGCGACGATGCCGGCGCCGCGTGGCGCCCCGCCCACGTGCTCCTGCAGCCGGCGAGCGTGGTCGAGACCGACGGCCGCGGCAAGGTCTACGCCTTCCTGCTCGGCCAGGGGCTGATCGCCGCCAGCGAGGGCGAGTTCGCGCGCTGGGACCGGCTGAGCGACCGGTTCGGCGACCGCTATCTGATGCACCTGGCGTTCGATCCGGTCAACCCGGACCGGCTCTACGCGGCGACGCAGCACAGCGACGTGTTGGTCAGCGACGACGGCGGCCGCAATTGGCGGGACTTCGGGTCGCGATGAGCGGCCGGCGCCTCGCGCTCGGCGCCGCCGCGGCGGTCGTCGCGCTCGCCGCCGCCGCGGGCGCGTGGTGGTGGCTGCGCTCGGCGCCGGCGGCGATCGATCCCGACGACCCGGCCCAGGTGGCGCTCGGGCAGCGCGTCTATGGCGAGAGTTGCGCGCAATGCCACGGCGCGCGGCTCGAGGGCCAGCCGGACTGGCGCGAACGGCTGGCCAACGGGCGGCTGCCGGCGCCGCCGCACGACGCCGACGGGCACACCTGGCACCACCCCGACAAGGTGCTGTTCGACATCACCAAGCGCGGCCTGACGCCGTTCGCGCCGGCCGGCTACGAAAGCGACATGCCGGCCTACGCGGGCCTGCTCACCGACGCCGAGATGCGGGCCGTGCTGGCCTATATCAAGAGCCAGTGGCCGGCGGAGATCCGCGAGCGCCAGGAACGCACGAACCGGCAGGCAGGGCAATGACGGGCGAAGGGGCACGCCCCATGGAACCGTTCGCGTTCGCCGCCGGGTCGACGCCGCTGCTGGTCAGCATGCCGCATGTCGGGACGCACGTCCCCGACGACATCGCGCGCGCCATGACCGTGGCGGCGCGCGGGGTGCCCGACACCGACTGGCATGTCGACCGGCTCTACGATTTCCTGCCGCAATTGGGCGCCGGGGTCATTCGGGCGACCCACTCGCGCCTGGTCATCGACGTGAACCGGGCGCCGGACGGCCGGCCGCTCTATCCCGGGGCGAGCAACACCGAGTTGTGCCCGACGACGCTGTTCGACGAGACCCCGGTCTATGTGGCGGGCCGGGCGCCCGACGCCGCCGAGACGGCGGCGCGACTGGCCGCCTACTGGCGGCCCTATCACGACCGGCTGGCGGCCGAGCTCGCGGCGCTCAAGGCGCGCTTCGGCGTGGCGTTGCTGCTCGACGCCCATTCGATCCGCTCCGAGGTACCGCGCTTCTTCGCCGGCCGCCTGCCGGACCTCAACATCGGGACGGGCGGCGGCGGCAGCGCGGCGCCCGATCTGGCGGCGCGCGTCGTCGAGGCGGCGGCCGAGGCCGAGGGCTACAGCAGCGTCCTCAACGGCCGCTTCAAGGGCGGCTACATCACCCGCCATTACGGCCGCCCGGCCGACGGCATCCACGCGATCCAGCTCGAGCTGTCGCAGATCGTCTATATGGACGAGGATCCGCCCTACCGGTTCCGCGACGACCGCGCCGTCTTGATCCGTCCCGCCCTGCGCGGCATCCTTGAGGCGATACTCGCCTGGGCCGAGGAACGGGGGCGGGCTTGAGGGGCGCCGCGCCGACGGAGGAACTGGCATGATCGAACGGTTGGCGAGGTTCCTGCTGACTTTCACGGTAGTCGTCGCGGTGGCGGCGCCTGCGTCTGCGGACGGCGACATGGCGGCGGCCTTGCGCGAGCGCCTGGGCGTCGAGGCCGCGGCGACCGACAGCGACGTCGGCGATCTCGACCTGATCGCCGTGCGCCGCTTCTATGCCGAGCGCGGCTTTCAGCCGGTCTGGGTCGATCCCTCCGGCGCGACGCCGCGGGCGAAGGCCGTCGTCGATACGATCGGGCGCGCGGCCGACGACGGCCTCGACCCGGCGGATTACGACGCCGCCGCGATCGCCGAGCGGCTCGGCGCCGTCACGCCCGAGGACCGCGCCGATCTGGAAGTGCGGCTGAGCCGCGCGCTGGTCCTGTTCGGCAACGACCTCCGTGCCGGGCGCGTCGTGCCCGGCGAGATCGAGTCCAGCCTGTTCGTATATCCCCAGCGCATCGACGCGTTCGAGGTCTTGTCGGCGGCATTCGCGGCGCCCGACGCCATCGTCTATATCGCCGGTCTGGCGCCGTCGAGCCCGGAATACCTGCGCCTCAAGCAAGCGCTGGCGGACTATCGCGCGCTCGCCGCCGGCGGCGGCTGGAGCCGCTTGCCGGAGGGCGAGACGCTGAAACCCGGCATGCGCGACGAGCGCGTGCCGCTGCTGCGCCGCCGGCTTGTCGAAGCGGGCGACCTGCCGCCCGCCGAGGCGGAGTCGGACCTGTTCGACGCGCCGCTCGAGGCGGCGGTGACACGCTTTCAGCGCCGCCACGGTCTGACCCCGGACGGGGCGGTCGGTGCCATGACGAAGGCGGCGCTCGACGTGCCGGTGGAAGATCGGATCGACCAGATGCTGCTGAACATGGAGCGCCGGCGTTGGATGCCGCGCGACCTGGGCGAGCGCTACGTTTTCGTGAACATGGCGGATTTCGAGCTCAAGGTCGTGGACGGGCCGCAGACCGTGCTCGACGACCGGGTCGTCGTCGGCACGCCCTATCAGCAGACGCCGGAGTTCAGCGAAATGATGACGTACATCGTCGTCAACCCGTACTGGAACATCCCGCCGAGCATCGCCGGCAAGGAGATGCTGCCGAAGATCCGCAAGGACGTGGGCTACCTCGCGCGCAACCGGATCGAGGTCCTGAGCGACTGGACGGAGAGCGGCCGGCCGGTCGATCCCGCGACCATCGACTGGTCGCGGCTCTCGGCGCGGCATTTCCCCTACAAGCTGCGCCAGGTGCCGGGCGCCGACAACGCGCTCGGCCGCCTCAAGTTCATGTTCCCGAACCGGTTCAACATCTATCTGCACGACACGCCGGCGCGCACGCTGTTCGAGCGCACGGTGCGCAGCTTCAGCCATGGCTGCATTCGCGTGCAGCATCCGGTCGATCTCGCGGCCGTTCTGCTCGATGGCGCCGACGGTTGGACGAAAGCCAGGATCGAGGCCGCCATCGCGACGGGCAAGCGCCAGGTGATCAGCCTGCCCCGGCCGTTGCCGGTGCACCTCACCTATCTGACCGCCTGGGTCAACAAGGACGGCACGGTGAATTTCCGCGACGACATCTATGGGCGCGACGGCCGGCTGCGCGAGGCCCTGTTTCCGGCCGGCGCGTCGCGCTTGTAGGGGCGGGTTTCAAACCCGCCCTACGGGACCGTGGGATCGCGCGCCCGCGCCCGGCCCGCGCGCACGATCGTATGTACCGGGTTGAAGCCGATGCGGTAGGCGAGCTCGGCCGGCCGCGCGATGTTCCAGACCGCGAAGTCGGCCGCCTTACCCGCCTCCAGCGTGCCGTGGGTCGCGCCCAGGCCGAGCGCCGCGGCGGCGCAGCGCGTGACCCCGGCGAGCGCCTCCGCGGGCGTCAGGCGGAAGAGCGTGCAGGCCATGTTGAGCATCAGCAGCAGCGAGGTCGCGGGCGCGCTGCCGGGATTGCAGTCGGTCGCCACGGCGATCGGCACGCCGGCCCGGCGCAGGGCCTCGACCGGCGGCGCCTTGGTCTCGCGCAAGGCATAGAACGCGCCGGGCAAAAGCACGGCCACGGTCCCGGCCGCCGCCAGCGCCGCGACGCCGGCCTCCGACGTGTATTCGAGGTGGTCGGCCGACAGCGCGCCGTGCCGCGCCGCCAGCGCCGCGCCGCCGGTGTCGGAAAGCTGGTCGGCATGCAGCTTCACTGGAAGCCCGGCCCGCCGCGCCGCCGCCAGCACCCGGTCGGTCTGCGCCGGCGAGAAGGCGATCGTCTCGCAGAACGCGTCGACGGCGTCGGCCAGTCCCGCGCCGGCGACGGCCGGCAGCATGTCCGCGACGACAAGATCGATATAGGCGTCGGCGCGGCCCTCGAACTCCGGCGGCACGGCGTGGGCGCCGAGGAAGGTCGTGCGCACGGTCACGTCGCGGCGCGCCGCCAGCGCCCGCGCGACGCGCAGCATCTTCATCTCGTTGTCGCGGTCGAGGCCGTAGCCGGACTTGATCTCGACGACCGTCACGCCCTCGGCGCGGAGCGCGTCGAACCGCGTCTCGGCCGTTGCCAGCAGCGCCGCCTCGCTCGCCGCGCGCGTCGCCTGTACGGTCGCGCGGATGCCGCCGCCGGCGCGCGCGATCTTCTCGTAGGTGACGCCGGCCAGCCGCTGCTCGAACTCCGCGGCGCGGTCGCCGCCATGGACCAGATGGGTGTGACAGTCGATCAGGCCGGGCGTCACCCAGCGGCCGCCGAGGTCGTGGACGGTCGCGGCGCGCCGGGCCGCGTTGCCCGGCAGGTCGGCCATCGCCCCAACCCAGGCGAAGCGCCCGTCCTTGACGGCGAGCGCGCCGGGCTCGACGGCGCCGTAAGGTGCGCCGCCCGGCGTCATGGTGGCGAGGCGCCCGTTCATCCACAGGGCGCCCCAGTTGTCCTGCTCGTTTGACGTCATCGCGACGGCTCGTTTTCTGTCGGCGGCGATCAGTATAAGGTGGCGCCGTCGCTCGCCGTTACCGGAAACGCGCCAGCCATGACCGCGACCGCCCTGTTCGCCGAGAGCGCGCTGTTGCCCGAGGGCTGGGCGCGCGACGTGCTGTTCGAGATCGCCGCCGACGGCAATCTGGCGGCGGTGACGCCGGACGCCGCCGGCGGCGACCCGGCGCGCCACGCGGCGCGCGCCGCCGGCCCGGTGCTGCCGGGCATGCCGAACCTGCATTCGCACGCCTTCCAGCGGGCGATGGCGGGTCTGACCGAGCGCGCCGGCGGCGCCGGCGAGGACAGCTTCTGGACCTGGCGCCGGGTCATGTACGACTTCGTCGGCCGCCTCACCCCCAGTCAGGTCGAGGCGATCGCCGGTCAGCTCTATGTCGAGATGCTGAAGGCCGGCTACACGGCGGTCGGCGAGTTCCACTACCTGCACCATGACGCCGACGGGCGTCCCTACGCCGATCCGGCGGAGATGTCCGAGCGGATCGTCCGCGCCGCGCGCGCGACCGGCATCGGCCTGACGCTCCTGCCGGTGCTCTACGCCTGCGGCGGCTTCGGCGGCCGCCCGGCGGGGCCGGCGCAGCGGCGTTTCCTGCACGACCTGGACGGTTTCCTGGCGCTGGTCCGCGGCCTGATCGATCGCCACGGCCGCGATCCGCAACTGCGCGTCGGCATCGCCCCGCATTCGCTGCGCGCGGTGACGCCGGAGCTGCTGGCCGGGGCCGTCGCCGGCCTCGCCGGGCTCGACGCCGCGGCGCCGGTCCACATCCATGTCGCCGAGCAGACCGAAGAGGTCGAGGAATGCGTCGCCTGGTCGGGGCAACGGCCGGTCGAATGGCTGCTGGACCATGCGCCGGTCGATGCGCGCTGGTGTCTGGTCCACGCCACCCATATGACCGAGACCGAAACCGGCCGTTTGGCCGCGAGCGGCGCCGTCGCCGGCCTCTGTCCGACGACCGAGGCCAACCTCGGCGACGGCCTGTTTCCGGCGCGCGACTATTTGCGCCAAGGCGGCGCCTTCGGCATCGGCTCGGACAGCCACGTCTCGGTCAGCCCGGTGGAGGAGCTGCGTTGGCTCGAATACGGCCAGCGGCTGGTCCACCGGCGGCGCAACCTACTCGCCGGCGGGACGCCGGAGTCGGCATCCGTCGGCGCTTCGCTCTATCGCGCGGCACTGGCCGGCGGCGCCCGGGCGCTCGGCCGGCCGATCGGGCGGCTGGCGGCGGGCTGCCGCGCCGACTTGGTCGTGCTCGACGCCGAGCGACCGACGCTCGTCGGCAAGGCGGGCGACGCGCTGCTCGACGCGCTGGTCTTCGCCGGCAACGACAACCCGGTGCGCGACGTCATGGTCGGCGGCCGCTGGCTGGTCGAAGAAGGGCACCATGTCGCGGAGCACGCCGTGCTCGCCCGCTACCGCGCCGCCCTCGCGGAATTGACGGCCTGAGCCGGCGACGCAGGCCATCCATTTCGTTGGATTTGAGCTCCGGCGGCTCCCCCGACCGGTGGCGTTTTCGCGTGACATCGTGGCGCCGGCGACGTAAACTAGTTGTATTCAAAAAAACGCGCTCTCGTTAATGGAGCGTGCGCCCGCGTTGCGCGGGAACCTGATCCCTGCGGAGTGCCGTGCGCCTCCGGGCTGTTCAGGGCGTTAAAAAAAGCATCATTGAGGGAGAGTGAATGTCATGAGAAAGACATTGCTCGCGGTGTCGGCGACGGCCCTGGTCGTGGCCTTCGCGACCGCCGCCGCGGCGAATCCGAAGATCAAGATTCTTGGCGACCTCACGGCCGAGGACGTCAATCTCAACGCAAGCGTCGAGGCGGGGGACGTGGTCGGCGGGGCCGGCGGCGCGGCCGCGGCCGCGGCCGCCGCGGCCAGCGGCGGGGGCGGCGAGGGCTGCTGCGCCGCCGCCGCCGCCGCCGCGCCCGGAGGCAACGGCGGAGACGCAGTCTTCGAATCGTTCAACACGCAGATCGAGGTGATCAGCTTCGTCGAGATGACCTCGATCGTCACCCTCGCGCCGCCAAGCGACTGCGAGTGCGGCGGCGGCTGGGCGGTCAACACCGGCGACATCGACTTTTCCAACTCGCCCCAGCCATTCCAGAACGCCTCGGGTGTCTGGAACTTCGCCGGCAACACCGGGCCGGGCGCCGCGCTCAACCTCGGGTCGTCAGTGGCGGCCTTGGCCAACTTCGGCACTATAGGAGGCCCATAGGCCCGCCCGTGTGGCTGTGAGGCCTCGGCCGAGGGCGGGTAGGCCCGCCGGCCGGGGCCTCGGGGCGAGGTGGATGAGCGCCGCGAAAGGCGCGGGGAGGGCCGTCATGAGAATGGCGGGGAGGCTCGTGCTGCTGCCGGGTCTGGCGGCGGGCTTCGCGTGCGTCGCTTCGGCCGCCCTTGGCGCCGAGGCGGGCGGCCGGGATGCGTTCGCGGGTGTGGGTGTCATCGCCGGCGACGAGCTCGTCCGGATGCGGGCGGGCCAGGGTGACGTGACGATCACGGTGGCGGGCACCCAGACGCTGCAGGCGACGAGCGCCGGGAACACGGTCGCGGCCGATGCCATCACCAGCGGCGCCGTGACGGTCGCGGGCAACGCCCTGCAGAACTTCAGCGGCGTCGCCAATTTCGTCTTCGTCACAGGCAACAACGACGCCGTCGACGCCGCCGTGAACCTGATTCTCGTGCTCGAATAGCGGAGGCACGGCGCTCCGCACCCGGCGCCGTCCTCGGCCAATTGGGCGGCGGGTGAGCCGGGCAACCGGCGCGCGAGGCGACGCATGTCGGGTCTACGCCATCTCCTGATCGGCGGGCTCGTGGCCGGCGCGCTTGTCGGTGCGACGGCGGAGGGCGGCAGCGTGCGGATCGACAGCACGGGCGGCGTGTTCGTCGTCCCGGTGACCAGCATGGCGGAGTTGCGCTGGGACACCGTCGTCCGCCAAGCCTACGACTACAGTTGCGGGGCGGCGGCCGTCGCGACGCTTCTTACCTACCATTACGACCGACGGACCCCAGAAGAGACGGTCTTCGGGGCGATGTTCGACGTGGGCGACCGGGAGGCGATCCGCGCCCACGGCTTCTCGATGTGGGACATGAAGCAGTACCTCGACGCGCAGGGTCTGCGTGCCGATGGCTTCCGCGTCAGCCTCGACAAGCTGGCCGCGATCGGGGTTCCCGGAATCGCCATGATCGAAACGGACGGTTACAAGCACTTCGTCGTGATCAAGGGGATCGACCGCGATAAGGTGCTGGTCGGCGATCCCGCCCGCGGCCTCACCGTCTACCCGCTGGAGGAGTTCCAGTCGCTGTGGAACGGCGCCGTCGTGGCGGCCCGCGCCGAGGTGCGTACGGCGCGCCGGCACTTCAACGACGACCGCGACTGGCGCGTGCTGCCGCGGGCGCCGCTCGGCGACGGGGTGAAGCGGGACGGGCCGGGGGACTTCTTGTTCCTGCTCCCCGGCCGCAACGAATTCGGTGGATAGCCCGTGACGCCGCGCCCGCGCGACGCATGGCCGAGGAGGTTGCCCCGGGGCCGGACCATCCTGGGGCTGGCGCTGATCGGCGGGTTGGCTCCCGCGCTCCCCCCCACGATTTCCGGCTCGGCGGATGACTTGGGCTCGGCGGATGACCCGCCCGCCGGCGTCGTTCGTCCCGCCGACCCCTTCGGCGACGTGCCGATCCTGGCGAAGGCCGACCTCATCGGCATGCGGGGCGGATTCATCAACGCCGCCGGCCTGATGATCGAGTTCGGCGCGAACGTCCGCGCCTTCATCGACGGCGTTCCGGTCCTGGAAGCCATGATCACCCTCACCGACTCCGGATTCGTGACGCAACAGACGATCCCGCACGCGGGATCGGGGCCTGCCATGCCCGGCCTATCGCTGGTGGTGAGCGACGGCTCCGGCACCTCGCTCGCGCAGGTCACCCCGCCTGGCCTCGACCTCTCCGCCCTGGCGGAGGCAAGCGGCGTCGTGCTGAACGGGGACGACGGCTTCACGGCGGCGTTGCACAATATCGTGTCGGACCAGATCCTCAACATTATCGTCACCGCCGGCAGCGAACGGACCATCGAACAGCAGATCGACGTCATCGTCACGATCAAAAACTTCAGCCAGTTTCGACAGGACGCCGCGATCGGACTGCTGAACCAGAGTCTAACCGATCCGCTTCAGTAGCGCGTTCCGGACGCATGGATCGCAGAGACGGAACTGATCGCGAAAAGGGGGCTGTCCCCTTTGTGCCTGCGGCAACGACAACCCGGTGCGCGACGTCATGGTCGGCGGCCGCTGGGTGGTCGAGGATGGGCGCCATGTCGCCGAGCACGCCGTGCTCGCCCGCTACCGCGCCGCGCTCGCGGAACTGACGGCCTGAGCCGGCGTGCCGGGGCGGCGGAGCCGACAGGTTAACCGGAACTTAACGAAGGCTCCTTTCAATGGGCGCATGCGACCGCATGCCTCGCCCGATGTCGCCTTTTGTCGTTCGCGGCCGCGCTCCACCACACTGCCGATGACGCCTCGATGTTCAACCTGACCCGCTACTTCTCGCTGGCCGCGCTCGCGGCGGTCGTGGCCGTCACCGTCGGCATCGCGGTCTTTAGTCGCAACCTGGCCGAGAAGCAGTTGGTCGCGTTCGGCGAGAGCAGCAACGTGGGCTTGGCCGGCGCCTTCGTCAGTTCCATGAGTGCCGGGTTTCCGCGGTTCATCTCCTATGTGGCCTCGACCGCCGGCGCGGCGCCGGAGGGACTGGCCGCGCGGCCGGAGACGCGGGTGATCGACGGCAGGGTCCGCGCGCTCTCGGGCGCATTAGCGGTCGTCAAGGTAAAAATCTACAACCTCGACGGACTCACGGTGTACTCATCGGATCCCAAGCAGCTCGGCGAGGACAAAGGCGACAACCCCGGCGTCGTCGGCGCCCGGTCGGGGCGCGTCGTCAGCGAACTCACCCACCGCGGCAGCTTCGACGCGTTCGAGATCGAATTGTTCGAGGTCGACGTGCTGTCGAGCTACGTGGCGATGCGCAAGAGCGACGGCTCGATCGTGGGCGTGATCGAGGTCTACGCCGACTTGACGGCGCTGATGCAGCGAATGAACGCCGTGCAGTTGCAACTGCTTTTCGGCTTCGTCGCCGCCTTTGCGGCCCTCTACCTGATCCTGTTTCTGATCGTCCGGCGCGCCGACCGGGTCATGGCGTCGCAGCACGAAAAGGTCCGTTTGGAGGAACGGGTGACGGCGTTGCAGGCCGGCCACCACGACCTAGAGCAGGAGGTCTCCCGCCGGGCGCTGGCCGAGGCGGCGGCGCGCGCGGCCAAGGACGAGGCCGTGCTGGCGAACCGCGGCAAGACTGAGTTCCTCGCCAACATGAGCCATGAGCTGCGCACGCCCTTGAACGCCATCATCGGATTCTCCGAGATCATCGCCAACCAGATGTTCGGACCGGCCGGCTCGCCGCGCTATGTCGATTATGCCCAGGACATCCTCGACAGCGGTACGCACCTCCTGCAGATCGTCAACGACATCCTCGACCTGTCGAAGGTGGAGGTCGGGCAACTCGTCTTGCAGGAGGAAGAGTGCGATGTGGCGGCGATCGTGGTTGCCGCGCTGCGGCTGGTGCAGGACCGCGCAAAGGACGGCGGGTTGCGGCTGGAGCAGCGGCTCGCCCCGGAGTTGCCGCCGGTGCGTGCCGACGGTCGCGTGCTCAAGCAGATCCTGATCAACCTGCTGTCGAATGCCGTGAAGTTCACGGCACCCGGCGGAACCGTTACCGTTGGCGTCGCGCTCGACGACGCCGGCCTGTCCGTGAGCGTCGCCGACACCGGCATCGGCATGGCGGCCGCGGACATTCCCCGGGCGCTGACGGCATTCGGCCAAATCGACAGCGCGCTCAACCGCAAGTACGATGGCACCGGCCTCGGCCTGCCGCTGGTCAAGGCGTTGACCGAGCTGCATGGCGGGCTCCTGGATCTGGAAAGCGAGGTCGGCGTCGGCACCACCGCCACGGTGCGCCTGCCGCGCGAGCGCTTGGTCGGCGCCGGCGCCGCCGCCTGAAGCCGCCGCGCCGCCAGCCGCCCGCCGGCGACACGGCGGTTGACCCGCGATGCACGACAACTAATCTGCGGGCGGCGGCCTCAGGCGGCGGGGTCGGCGCGATGCCAAGCATATCCTTGGTCGTGAAACAGCCGAGCCGGCAAGGCGAGTATTCTGCCGGCGAACCGCCGCGGCGATCGATCTGTCCTGACCGGCGCGAACCGAAAGGAGCAACAAGGGCGATGACCGACCTGGACAGGCACGGCGCCTTCCCGACCGCGGGCGCCGACGCGCGCACGTCCGAGCAGGCGGAAGATACGCCGCAGACGCGCTCGCCGAGCTTCCAGCTCGCCTTCTCCGACCGCGACTTCCTGCTGCGCGACGAGCTCCGACCCGTGCGCCTCCAGCTCGAGCTGCTCAAGCCCGAGCTGCTGCTCCAGGAGGAGGCGATCGTCTCGACCGTCGTCGTGTTCGGCAGCGCCCGCCTGCGCGATCCCGACGTGGCGCGCGCCGAGCTGGCCGCGGCCGAGGCGGCCGCCGCCGCGGACCCGGCCGATCCGGGGCGGGCGCGCCGCCTCGAAACAGCGCGGCGCGAGTTGGTGCGGAGCAAGTACTACGACTTGGCGCGTGACTTCGCGCGCCTGATCTCGGCCGCCGGCCAGCGATCGAACGGACGCCGCTACGTCGTCGTCACCGGCGGCGGCCCGGGGATCATGGAGGCCGCCAACCGCGGCGCCGCCGACGTCGGCGCCGAGAGCATCGGGCTCAGCATCGTGCTGCCGCACGAGCAGCACCCCAACCGATATATCACGCCGAAGCTCAGCTTCCAGTTCCACTATTTCGCCATCCGCAAGATGCACTTCCTGATGCGCGCCTGCGCGCTCGCCTGCTTTCCCGGCGGCTTCGGCACGCTCGACGAGCTGTTCGAGACGCTGACGCTGATCCAGACCGGCAAGATCGAGCCGATCCCGGTGCTGCTGTTCGGCGAGGCGTACTGGCGGCGCATCGTCGACTTCGAGGCCCTGGTCGACGAAGGCGCCATTGCGGCCGAGGACCTGAATATCTTCCGCTACGTCGAGACGCCGGAAGAAGCGTGGCGCATCATCGCCGACTTCAACGATCGGCAACCGGCGGGCTGAGGGCCGCGCGCAGCGCCGCGAGGAGCGCGCCCGAGGCCAGCGCCTCGGCCGCCAGGCGCTCGACCTCGCCGCCGAGCGGCCGGTCCTCGTCGAGCGGCGCGACCAGCCGGCGCACCGCTTCCTGCGCGAGCGCCGTCCCGCGGCCGAGCCGCGACACGCTCGCCAGATCGACCGCTTGCGCCGCCATCAGCAGTTCCAGCGCCACCAGCAGCCGCCAGCGCTCGACGATCTCGGCCAGCTTGCGCGCGGCGAGTGGGGCGTTGGTCGAATCGTCCTCGACGCCGTCGGCGCCGGTCCGCGCGTCCGCCGAAACGGGGTTGGCGAGGTGGCGGATCTCGGCGCACAGCGCCTCGGCGGTCTTCATCAGCGGCGCGAAGCCGGAGCGGGTCGGGCCGCGCCGCGTCAGGTTCGCCGGCAGATCGCTGAAGCGTTCCGCGAGCAGCCGCGCGCAGCGGCTGGCGGCCAGGTTCGCCGCCTGACACAGCGCCAGCCCGGCGGCGTCGAGGGCGAGCGCCAGGGCCGGCGTGTGGAAATTGCCGGTGGACAGGATCTCGGCCGATTCGATCAGCACCAGGGGGTTGTCGCCGGCGCCGTTGAGCTCGGGGTCGAGCGCGGCGGCGGCGAAATCAAGGGCGGCGCGCACCGACCCGTGTACCGGCGCGACGCAGCGGAACGACAGCGGGTCCTGGAGCCGGCGCGCCGCGCCCGGCTCGGCCAGGGCGCCGCCGGCCAGCAAATCGCGCAGTTGCGCCGCCGCGGCGACCTGGCCCGGCGCCGGCCGCGCGGCGGCGACGCGCGCGTCGATGGGCGAGAGGTTGGCGCGGAACCCCTCCATCGACAACGCCGCCGCCGCCTGCGCGAGGTCGAGCAGGTCCTCGGCGTCGGCCAGCGCCAGCGCCGCCTGTCCGGCCGTCGCCGCGTTGGCGCTAATCAGTGCCAGCCCGTCCTTGGGCGCGAGCGTCAGCGGCGCGAGGCCGGCCCGCTCCAGCGCCGCGCGCGCCGGCAGCGTCGCGCCGGCGTGGTCGGCATCGCCCACGCCGATCAGCGTCAGCCCGACATGGGCAATCAGGCACATATCCGACGCCCCGGTCGAGCCGATCGACGGCACGACGGGATGCACGGCGGCGTTGAGCAGGGCGACCAGCGCCTCGGCGATTTCGGGCCGCGCCCCGGCGCCGCCTTTCACCAGGCCGTTCGCGCGCACCAGCATCGTCGCCCGCACGACCTCGGACCGCAGGCGCGGGCCGACGCCATGGGCGCGGCCGAGCACGGTCAGGCGCGAGAACTCGGCGAGCGCGTCGGCCGGCAAGCTGAACGTCGCCCGCGGCCCCAGCCCGGTGGTCAGGCCATAGACCGGCCGACCTTCGGCCAGATGCCGCTCGACGACCGCGCGCGCCGCCGCCATGCGCGTTCGCGCCGCCGGCGCGATCGTCACCGCCGCCGCGCGCCGCGCCACCGCGACGATCGCGGCCGGCGTCAGGCCGGCGCCGGTCAGCGCCAGGGGGTCATCTTTCATCGCTTTGCCTCGCTCTTTCGGCCGGCGGCTCGTCCTGCGGTTCTGCCTCGCCTATAGTGGGTCATGTGCCGGCTGCCAAGCGGCTGTTGAGGCTTCGCGATGCGGCGCTCGTTTCCACTCTCCCGGACCGCGGGTCTCGGTGCCGCCGACCGTGGGCTGACCGATGCCGAAGCGGAGCAACGCCGGGCCCTCTACGGCCGCAACACCATCGTTGAAGCGCCGCCGTCCGGTTGGCGCAACGTCGCTCGCGACACCGTCCGTGATCCGATGATCTGGTTCCTCGCGGGGACCGCAGTGCTGTTCGTTTGGCTTGCGGAGTGGGCCGAGGCGGCCGTTCTCGCCGTCGCGCTCCTGCCGATCGCCGGCATGGATGCGTATTTGCACCGGCGCACCCAGGCGACGACGGAGGGGCTGAGCGGGCGCCTAGCCGCGCGGGCGAAGGTGGTGCGCGACAGCGCCGAGATCGACGTCGCGGCCCTCGATCTGGTGCCCGGCGATCTCGCGATCGTGGCCGAGGGACAACCCTTTCCGGCGGACGGCCTGATCGTGGCCGGCGACGGCCTGCAAGTCGACGAATCCACGCTGACGGGCGAAGCCATGCCGGTGCGCAAGCGCGCGTTCGACGGCCCCTTGGCAGGCTCCGGCGAGATCGCGCCGGACGTCGTTCACTGGGGCGCGGCCGGGACCCGGCTTCTGACCGGGGCGGCCAGGCTTCGCGTCGTCTATACGGGCGCCGACACGCACTACGGCCAGATCGTCCGTTCGGCTCGGGCGGGCGCGCACGAACGCACGCCGCTGCAACAGGCGATCGGCGCGCTGGTCACCGTGCTGGTCGTCGTCGCGGCCATCCTGTGCATCGCGCTCGCGGGCATACGCTACGTCCAGGGATATGGCGCGCTCGATGCCGTCCTGAGCGCCGTGACGCTGGCCGTGGCCGCGCTGCCGGAGGAGTTTCCCATCGTCTTCACGTTCTTCCTCGGCGTTGGCGTCTATCGGCTGGCGCAGCGGCAGGCCCTGGTGCGGCGCGCCGTGGTCGTGGAGAACATCGGCCGCGTCACGTGCATCTGCACCGACAAGACCGGGACGCTGACCGAGGGCAAGCTTCATCTCGCCCATCGTCTGGTCTGCGAAGGTGTCGAACCCGATCTTCTCCTCCGGGTCGCGGCCACCGCGGCGCGGCCCGAGAGCGGTGATCCCCTCGATGCCCTGCTGCTCGAGGCGGCGGCGCCGTTCGAAGGCGTGCGTCTCGCGACCTTCCCCTTCACGGAGGACCGCCGCAAGGAGGTCGCCCTCGTCGCGACCGCGACGGGGGCGCTGCTGGCGGCCGCGAAGGGCGCGCCGGAGACGGTACTGGCCATGGCGCGGCTGGCCGACGCAGAGCGGGCTGCGTGGCTGGCGAAAACGCGGGAGCTCGCGACGACGGGGCACAAGGTGATTGCTTGTGCCTGGCGTCGCTTGGAGGCATGGCCGGGGGGCGAGCCGGATCGCGACTACGATCTCGTCGGTCTGCTGGCGTTCGAGGATCCCGTTCGCGAAGGCGTCGCCGAGGCCGTGGCCCGCGCACGGGCGGCCGGAATCCGCGTCATCATGGTGACCGGCGACCATCCCGCCACGGCCGCGGCGATCGCGGCCGAACTGGGGATCGCGAGCGACGGCGCCCGCGTCATCGAAGGCGACGACCTGGCCGAGCGGCTGCGCCGCGACGGCGCCGATGCCGTTCGCGATGTCAACGTCGTTGCCCGCGCCATACCGGCCCAGAAGCTCGATCTCGTGCGCGCCCTGCAACGGGCCGGGGAAATCGTGGCGGTCACGGGCGACGGCGTGAACGACGTGCCGGCGCTGCAGGGCGCCGATGTCGGCATCGCGATGGGGGAGCGGGGCACCCGCACGGCACGCGAAGTCGCCTCGATCGTGCTTCTCGACGACAATTTCCGGACCATCGTGCGGGCCATTGCCGAAGGGCGGCAGTTGTTCGTCAATCTGAAGCTCAGCTTCGCCTACCTGCTGATGGTGCACGCACCGCTCGTCGCCACGGCGGCGCTCATTCCGCTGTCCGGGTATCCGCTCCTGTATCTGCCGGCGCACATCGTCTGGCTCGAGCTCATCATCCATCCGACCGCGCTGCTCGTGTTTCAACAACTGCCGTTGTCCGCCGAGCTCGGGATCGTGACCCGCCGGACCCGTTTGCGCGTCTTCGATTGGCAGGAGTGGGCGGTGGTCGGAACGGTCGGCGCGATGATCACGGTGCTGGTTCTGTTCGGCTATGACTACAGCCTGGGGGCGAACCAGGACGTGGTGCACGCCCGCTCCATGGCGATGGTTGCCCTGATCATCGCCAGCGCGACCGTGACGGCGGCGCTGAGCGGGTTTCAGTCGCGCGCCGCCGTCGTCGCCGTCGCCGCGACGATCGGCTCGGCCATCGTCGTCGTGGAGCTGCGTCCGCTTGCGGACGTGCTGCATCTCAGTCCCCTCCACCCGACCGACTGGCTGATCGCCGCTTTCGGCGGGGCGTTGGCCGGTTCCATGTCCGCCCTGATCCCGGTCTGGCAGCGTCGAACGAGCGTCGGGCGCGACTCGCTCGGTGGGGCGTCCCGAACGTCCGGCCATCCGTGATGCCTGCCGCCGTCGGGCGGCGCCGTCCTTGACAAGTCCGCGGGGTTTATTTAACTATGTGGTTAAATAAGGATTCGACGACGATGCGATCCGCCGATCCCTTGAGCGCCACCTTCGCCGCCCTCTCCGACCCGACCCGCCGCGCGATCCTGGCGCGGCTGACCGCCGGCGAAGCCTCGGTCGGCGACCTCGCGGCCCCCTTCGACATGAGCCTGCCGGCGGTCTCCAAGCACCTGAAGGTGCTGGAGAACGCCGAGCTGATCGTGCGCAGCCGCGACGGCCAGTGGCGCCCGTGCCGGCTGCACGCCGCGCCGCTCAAGGACGCCGCCGACTGGATCGACCGCTATCGCCGGTTCTGGGAGGACAGCTTCGATCGTCTGGCCGACTACCTCCGGCAGCATCGGCACGGCAAGGGAGACCCCGACAATGGCAAGGACTAAGCCCAAACCCGCGAAGACGGCGGACCGGACCAAGCGCGAACTGGTCCTCACGCGGGTCTTCGACGCGCCGCGCGAGAAGGTGTTCGGCGCCTGGACCGACCCAGCCAAGCTGGCCTGCTGGTTGGGCCCCAAAGGGTACACGGTGCCGCACTGCGAGATGGACGTGCGGCCGGGCGGTGCTTGGCGTACCTGCATTTGCTCACCCAAGGGTACCGACCACTGGGTGCAGGGCCGATACCGCGAGGTCGTCGCTCCGGAGCGCCTGGTCTTTACCTGGGCCTGGGAGGACGAGCACGGCAAGCCCGGCCACGAAACGGTCGTCGCCGTCGATTTCCGCGCGCGCGGCGACAAGACGGAGCTGACGCTGACGCACAGCGTGTTCGAGAGCGCGAAGTCGCGCGACGCGCATAAGTCGGGCTGGTCGAGCTCACTCGACTGCCTGGCCGAGTATCTGGCGTAGGTGTGAGGAAAGCGAAAGAAGCAATTCTTGGGAGGACGAGCGATGACTACACCGATCAAAGGCGGCTGCGCCTGCGGCGCGATCCGCTACGAAATCGCGGCCGAGCCGATCATGGCCGGCCATTGCCAATGCCGCGGCTGCCAGCGTGCGACCGGCGGCGGCCACGCCAGCGGGATTGCGTTCCCCAAGGCGGCGGTGAAGGTCACCGGCAGGCCGAAGTTCCACGACGTGAAGGCGGACAGCGGCAACACCGTGAGCCGCGGCTTCTGCCCGAGCTGTGGCTCATTCGTCATGGCGCGGAATTCCGGGATGCCGGATATGGCGACGATCGCCGCCGGCAGCCTGGACGATCCGAGCGTGTTCAAGCCGCGGATGGTAGTCTTCACACGCAGCGCCCAGCCTTGGGACCGCATGGACCCGGAGCTACCCAAGTTTGCCAAGATGCCGGAAATGCCGGCATCGCCGCCTGACCGGATTTCGCCTGCACGTTCGCGGTGAGGTTCCTCATGAAGCGCCAAGTCGTGTCACCCGAGGAATGGCTTGTTTCCCGCAAGGGCCTCCTGGCGAAGGAGAAGGAATTCACCCGGCTTCGCGATCGACTGAGCGAGGAACGCCGCGAGCTTCCTTGGGTGAGAGTGGAGAAGACCTACGTCTTCGACGGGACGAACGGCAAGGAGGGCCTGTCGGACCTCTTCGCGGGCCGAAGCCAGCTCGTCGTCTATCACTTCATGTTCGACCCGGGCTGGGAGGAAGGTTGCAAAAGCTGCTCCTTCTGGGCGGACAACTACGGCGGCGCCATCGCGCACTTGAATCAGCGCGACGTGACGATGGTCACCGTTTCCAAGGCGCCCTTGGCCAAGCTCGAAGCGTTCAGGAAGCGGATGGGGTGGATGTTCAAGTGGGTGTCGTCGTCCGCGACCGATTTCAACCGCGACTACGGCGTCTCCTTCACGCCGGATGAACGTGAAAGCGGTCAGGCCTTTTATAACTACCGACTCGGCCATATTGGCGGTGAAATGCCGGGCCTCAGCGTTTTCCATAAAGACGGAAGCGGCGCGATCTTCCACGCCTATTCCTGCTATGCGCGCGGCCTCGACATGTTCAACTCGGCCTGCCAACTTCTCGATCTCGTCCCGAAGGGGCGCGACGAGGCCGACCTGCCCTACACCATGGCGAGGGTGCGCCACCACGACCGGTATGACCGGTGACGAACGGCGATTGAGGAGGAAACGTATGACGATCGAAGTCTTCTGGGGCAGCGGCAGCCCGTTTTCGTGGCGCGTGCTGCTGACGCTCGAGGTCAAGGGCGTCGCCTACACGTCGCGGCAGCTCGAGTTCTCGAAGAAGCAACACAAGGCGCCCGACTACCTCGCCCTCAACCCGCGCGGCAAGGTGCCGACGCTGCGCGACGGCGATTACGTGTTGCCGGAGTCGCTCGCCATCATGGCCTATCTCGACCGCCGCTTTCCCGAGCCGGTGCTGTTCGGTCGCACCGCCGAGGCGGCCGGGCGGGTGTGGAAGGCGATTGCGGACTGCGACCACTATTTCGACCCGGCGGCGGGCCGCATCATCGGTCCTCTCATCTTCGGCGGCGTCGCCGAGAAGTCGGAGGACATGCGTGAAGCGGCAGCCGAAGTGCATGCCGAGCTCGCGGCAATGGAGAAGGCCGTCGCCGCGCGCGACTGGCTCGCGGGCGACGCGCTCTCCGCCGCCGATATCGCCGTCTATCCGTTCGTCGAGCTGCTCCTGCGCGTCGCCGGACGGGAGGCGGCGCGGCCGCTCGATCTCCGGCTCCTGCCGTTCGGCACGCGCTACCCGGCGCTCGAGGCGTGGCGCCAGCGGATTGGCGGTCTGCCCGGTTACGCCCGCACCTATCCGCCCCATTGGCGCGAGGCGGCGTGAGCTTGGGGTAATGAGCGAAGCGACCGCGGGTGAGGGGGTGGGTCGATAGGTCGCGCCGCCTGCCTCATACCTATGGCGCGATGATTTGCAGCGTGGGGAAATAAGTGCGATAGCGCGTCGCGTCGCGCGTCAGCAGGCGGTATCCCATCACGGCGGCGTGGGCGCCGATGTAGAAGTCGGGCAGGGGCGAGGCGCGTTCGCCGCCGCGCCGGCGATAGGCCAGGAAGGCCTTGCCGGCGAGAAAGGCCGCCTCGTACGGCAACGGGTCGCGCCGAAACAGCCGTTCGGGAATGGCCGCTTCGAGGTCCTCGACCCGCCGATAGCCGACGGAGACTTCGGCATAGATCAATGGGTTGATCACGAGCGCGGCGGCGTCCGCGATCATGGCGAGGGTTGCGCCCGCCCAGCTTCCCCAATCGGGATCGGCCGTCGCCACGTCGAGGAGGACGTTGCTGTCGACCAGGACGGCGGTCATTCGCCGCGCGTCAACGCCATGATTTCATCGGTCGACATCTTGACCGTGGCGCTGCCGCGGAGCCGACGGACAACGTCTTCGCCACGGCCGCCGCGCTTCCTCGGCTTCGCCTTGACGAGGCGTACGCCGCTGCCGTCCATCACGAAATCGACCTCGGTGTTCGGCAGCAGCCCGGCCTTCTCGCGGATTTCCGCCGGGATGGTCACCTGCCCCTTGGACGTGATGCGCATGGGTTGTCCTCTTACTCTTACGCGTAAGAGTAGGGAACGCCGCGCGCTGCGTCAATGCCGAAGCGCCCTGCCTCACACCCACGGGCAGTGGCTGTTGGACGAGCCGAAGCTGCGGCCCTTGGCGAAGCGTGAGAAGGCGAAGGGTTCGAGCTCGGCGACCTTGTTGCCGCCGACCAGAAGGCGGGCGACGAGCTTGCCGACCCCGGTCATCTTGAAGCCGTGGTTCGAATCCGCGATCATGTAGACGTTGGGCAGGATCCAGTCGAAGATCGGCACGTTGTCCGGCGTGAAGGCGCCGATGCCGCCGTTGCGCCGCTTGCGGAAGTTCTTGCGGTGGCCCTTGAAGCGCGGCATGAGCTGGGCCATCGCCGAGGTCAGGTAGTCGGCGAACCCGGGCTCGGCCTGGTACTCATCGTTGGCGTGGCCATAGGGGTCGAGCGTCGCCGTCGGCCCGATCTTGATCGGGATCGCGCCGCCCTGCACGCCCGGCCGGTCCATGCGCTCGGCGCCGTTCTTCCAGTAGACGTAGAGGTGGTCGGCGAGCTCGCGGCCGGTGCCGTCCTCGATCACCGGCGTCGTCATCAGCTCGACATGCAGCACCGGCGGGTCGCGGTCCTCGGCGGTGCGGTAGGGCCGGTCGATATAGACCTCGCCTTCCAAGAGGCGCCAATAGGTCCACATGTCCCTGCCCGCGACCTTGTTGCCGTCGGCATAGGTCATGTCGAGCGTCGGCGGCAGGCCGAGCATGTCCCAATGCTTGCCGGTCCAGGCGCCGAGGCCGAGCACGACCGCCTCGCAGGCGATATCGCCGCGGTTGGTGTGCAGCTTTGCCACACGGCCCTGGCGCAGGTCGTACCCCAGCACCTCGACGCCCGAGAGCACGCGCACCCCGTGGTCGGCGCATTTCTGGGCGAGGCCCGCGATCGCCTGGCGCGTTCCGGCATAGCCGCTGATCTTCTCGTGCAGCGCGACCTCGATGCCGTCGGTGTTGAAGTCGGGCCAGATCTTCTTGAGGAATTTCTTGGCGTCGGCGCCGGCATAAAGATCGGAATGGTAGTCGACGCGGCGCTGGCTGGCGTGCAGGCGCTCGTAGTCGGCGAGCTGGTTGCCTTCGCCGGCCGAGACATAGCCGACCTGCTGGAAGCCGAAGGCGACCGGGTCGTAGGTCCAGACATCGACCGAATGGCGCAGGATCGCGTGCAGCGGCTCGGTCATGTAGAGGTTGCGCACGCAGCCGCAGGCGATGCCGCTGGCGCCGGCCCCGGGCCCGGTCTTGTCGAGGACGACGACGTCACCGCCCGACCCGCACCCCTTCGCCTTCAGCTCCATGGCCAAATGCCAGGCCGTGCTCAGGCCGTGGATGCCGGCGCCGACGACGGCGTAGGTAACGGCGGACGGGAAGGCGGTCATGGCACGGGTCTCCGGCGAGAGGGGCGGTGGCGGGCAAGTCGTATATAAAACCGGCCGCGACTGTTGTACAGATGTCGTCGATCGGCCGATCGGGGAGGACGCATGTCGCGAGACGGAAGACCGCGCCGCGAGCGCCGCGGCGGCGGGGTGGCCCAGCTTCCCTGGCGCAACCTGCGCAACCCCTACGGGCCGATCGAGGTCCTGAGCGCCGACCAGATCGAGGCGATCCACGACGCCTCGCTGCGCCTGCTCGAGGAGATCGGCATGGATTTCCTCGACGCCGAGGCGCTGGCCGTGCTGAAGGCAGCCGGGGCCGAGGTCGAGCCGGGCACGCAGCGGGTCCGCTTCGACCGCGGGCTGGTGCTGGAGAGCGTCGCCAAGACGCCGCGGGAGGTCACGTTGCACGCGCGCAACCCGGCGCGCAGCCTCGCCTTCGGCGGCAATAACGTCAATTTCGGCACGGTCGGCAGCGCGCCCAACGTCTCGGACCTGGACCGCGGCCGGCGGCCGGGCGGCTTCGCCGAGTATTGCGACCTGCTGCGCCTGTGCCAGAGCCTCAACATCGTGCATTTCGTCGCCGGCTACCCGGTCGAGCCGATCGACCTGCCGCCGGCGACCCGGCATCTCGACGCGCTTGCCGCCGCCGTCACGCTCACCGACCGGATCGGGCACGCCTATTCGCTCGGCCGCCAGCGCATCGCCGACGCGATCGAGATCAACCGCATCGCCCGCGGCGTCTCGGCCGAGCGGCTGCGCGCCGAGCCGGGGCTGTTCTCGGTGGTCAACAGCAGCTCGCCGCTGCGCCTCGACGGACCCATGCTGCAGGGGCTGATGGAGATGGCGCGCTGGGGCCAGCCGGTCGTGCTGACGCCGTTCACGCTCTCCGGCGCGATGGCGCCGGCGACGCTCGCCGGCGCGCTGGCGCTACAGAACGCCGAGGCGCTGGCCGGCCTCGCCCTCATCCAGATGGTCGCGCCGGGGGTGCCGGCGATGTACGGCGGCTTCACCTCGAACGTGGACATGAAGAGCGGCGCCCCGGCCTTCGGCACGCCGGAATATACCCGCGCCGCCATGGCCGGCGGCCAGCTCGCGCGCCGCTACAATCTGCCCTACCGCTCGTCCAACGCCTGCGCCGCCAACGCCGTCGACGCCCAGGCGGCCTACGAATCCGAGATGTCCCTGTGGGGCGCGGTGATGGGCGGCGCCAACATGGTGCTGCACGGCGCCGGCTGGATGGAAGGCGGCCTCGTCGCCTCCTACGAGAAGATGATCGTCGACGCCGAGATGCTGCAGATGATGGCGGAATTCCTGCAGCCGATCGAGGTGACCGAGGACACGCTGGGCCTCGACGCGATCCGCGAGGTCGGCCCCGGCGGGCATTTCTTCGGCTGCGCCCATACGCTAGCGCGCTACGAGACCGCGTTCTACGCGCCGCTGGTCTCCGACTGGCGCAATTTCGAGAGCTGGCGCGAGGCCGGCGCCCTCGACACGGCGCAGCGCGCGAACCGCGTCTGGAAGCAATTGCTCGCCGACTACCAGCCGCCGCCCCTCGACAAGGGCATCGACGAGGAATTGCGTGCCTTCGTCGCGCGCCGCAAGGAAGAAGGCGGCGTCGCCGCGCCGTGACCGGCCCCCCCCCCCCCCCCCCCCCCCCCCCCCCCCCGGGGGGGTGGGTTGGGAGGGGGTAGTGGGGAAACTCGTGATCATGCCGCCCGGCGCCTATATTCTAGGACAAGGGTGAGTGGAGCGCGCGGTAATGGACAAGAAGATCAAGCTCAACATCTGGTATGTCGTCGCCGCCATGTTCGGCGTGCTGCTGGTGCAAAGCCTGTGGGTGCAGAGCCAGCAGGTCGATACGATCCCCTACAGCGAGTTCCAGGCCCATCTGAAGGAGGGGCGAGTCGCCGAGGTCGTCGTCACCGAGACCTACATCCGCGGCGTCCTGACCGACGGCGAGCACCGCCAGTTCATCACCATGCGGGTCGAGCCCGGCATCGCCGAGGAGCTCGCGGCGCAGGGGGTCAAGTTCACCGGCGGCACGGAGCAGACCTTCCTGCGCGACCTCCTGTCCTGGGTGTTGCCGGTCCTGCTGTTCTTCGGCCTGTGGATGTTCGTGTTCCGCAAGATCGCCGAGAAGCAGGGCCTCGGCGGCGGCTTCATGACGGTCGGCAAGAGCAAGGCCAAGGTCTATGTCGAGACCGACACCAAGGTCACCTTCGCCGACGTGGCCGGGGTCGACGAGGCCAAGGCCGAGCTCGAGGAGATCGTCAATTTCCTCAAGGAGCCGCAGCGCTACGGCCGGCTCGGCGGGCGCATGCCGAAAGGCGTGCTGCTGGTCGGGCCGCCCGGCACCGGGAAGACGCTGCTGGCGCGCGCCGTCGCCGGCGAGGCCAACGTGCCGTTCTTCTCGATCAGCGGCTCGGAGTTCGTCGAGATGTTCGTCGGCGTCGGCGCCGCGCGTGTGCGCGACCTTTTCGAGCAGGCGCGCCAGAAGGCCCCGGCGATCATCTTCATCGACGAGCTCGACGCGCTGGGGCGCGCGCGCGGCGCCTTCCCCTGGGGCGGCGGCCACGACGAGAAGGAGCAGACGCTGAACCAGCTCCTCGCCGAGCTCGACGGCTTCGACCCGCGCGAAGGGCTGGTGCTGCTCGGCGCGACCAACCGGCCGGAAATCCTCGATCCGGCGCTCTTACGCGCCGGGCGGTTCGACCGCCAGGTCCTCGTCGACCGCCCGGACAAGCTCGGCCGCGTGCAGATCCTCGGCGTCCACCTCAAGAAGGCGCGCCTCGCCCGGGACGTCGATGCCGAGCCGATCGCCGCCCTCACCCCCGGATTCACCGGCGCCGATCTCGCCAATCTGGTCAACGAGGCGGCGCTGCTCGCCACGAGGCGCGGCGGCGAAGCGGTGACGATGGACGACTTCACGGCGGCGATCGAGCGCATCGTCGCCGGCCTCGAGAAGAAGAGCCGCCTGCTCAACCCGCACGAGCGCAAGGTCATCGCCTATCACGAGATGGGCCACGCGCTGCTCGCCATGACGCTGCCCGGCGCCGACAAGGTGCACAAGGTCTCGATCATCCCGCGCGGCATCGGCGCGCTGGGCTACACCATCCAGCGGCCGACCGAGGACCGCTATCTGATGTCGCGCGAGGAGCTCGAGAACAAGATGGTCGTGCTGCTCGGCGGCCGGGCGGCCGAGGTCCTTGTGTTCGACGCGCTATCGACGGGCGCCGCCGACGACCTCGTCAAGGTCACCGACATCGCGCGCGCCATGGTGACGCGCTTCGGCATGGCCGAACGGCTCGGCCAGATCACCTACGAGAGGGAGCCGCACAGCTTCCTCGGCGGCCCGGCGCAGTTCGGCCCGGAACGCGCCTACAGCGAGGAGACGGCGCGCGAAATCGACCGCGCCGTGCGCGAGTTCGTCGACGCCGCCTTCGAGAAGGCGACCGGCCTGCTGCGCGCCAAGCGGCCGATCCTCGAGGCCGGCGCCAAGGCCCTGCTGGAGAAGGAGACGCTGCTCGAGGCCGATTTGCGCGCCCTGATCGGCGCGCCGCCCGAGGCCACGGTCGCCAGCTAAACCGTGGCGAGCGGGTGGACCGTCGGCTCCTTGCCCTTGAACAGGTAGCGGGCGAACTGCTCGCCGTAGCCGCGGAAGCGATAGCCGCCGTTGGCCGCCAGGAGCTCGTCGCGGCGGGCGCGGTAGCGCCGCGGCCGCTGGTGCCAGACGAGCCCCGGCTCGGCGTGGTGCAGGGCGTGCAGGTTGTTGTTGAGATAGAGCAGGCCCATCGCCGGTCCGGCCTCGACGACGGCGGTGCGCTGCGCCACCGCGGCGGCGGCGCGGTGCTCGGCGAACGAGCGCAGCAGCGTCAGCGACAGGCCGGGATAGGCGAACAGCAGCACATACTCGGCCGGCGGGATGCGGCAGATTCCGATTGCCCAGACCAGCACGACCGCTACCGCCGGGGCGTGCCACAGCCAGTGGCGCAAGTGCCGCCGGTCGCCGCGCCGCGCCGCCTGGACCGCGTCGGCGGCCGCCCGCCACACCGCGTAGGGCGGACCGAGCAACAGGCGGCCGGCCAGGGTCGTCAGCGTCCGCCGGATCGTCCGGTGCAGCGGCCCCATCGCCGCCCAGTCGGCCGGGCTGACGTAATAGGACTCCGGGTCGTCGGCGGGATCGGTCAGGCGCTCGTCGCGATGGTGGGCGAGGTGCGTCTCGCGATAGTGGCTGTACGGCAGCCACAGCCACAGCGACGGGAAGACGACCAGGGCGTTGACCCACGGCCATCGCGTCGGATGGCCGTGCACCGCCTCG
Source organism: Dongiaceae bacterium (assembly GCA_040881945.1). GTDB lineage: Bacteria > Pseudomonadota > Alphaproteobacteria > Dongiales > Dongiaceae > JBBECF01. The sequence goes on from JBBECF010000208.1 coordinate 51,560, forward strand.
TGTTGCAGCGAGCCGTGCAGGCAGACGACGTAGCCGCCGCCGGCCAGCACCAGCCACCACGGCAAGATATGGTAGAACCAGGTGAGCAGGGCGTATGCCGTATAGGTCGCGGCGGCCACGGCAAGCGTCGGCCAGTCCGCGGATTCGATCCGGGGACCCGGCGCGCGGCGGGTCGCGGGGGAAACGCTCGACATGGCCGGATTATGGTCGTTGCGGTCCGGCCGGCAACGGGAAAGAATCGGGTGCCGACCGGGGCGTCCGGTCGGGCGGGAAGGAGTGACGAGGATGGTGAAGAAGACGAAGCCCGGGCCGGCGGCCGGCGCGCGGCACACCGGCGGCTGCCTGTGCGGCGCCGTGCGCTTCACGGTGCGCGGGGTCTTGCGCGACGTGGTCAACTGCCACTGCGGCCAGTGCCGGCGCTTCCACGGCCACTACGGCGCCTACAGCCGGGCGGCGTCGGACGAGGTGACGATCGAGGGCGCCGAGTCGCTCGCCTGGTACAGGTCGTCCGACTTCGCGCGCCGCGGCTTCTGCCGCGCCTGCGGATCGAGCCTGTTCTGGGAACGCCTCGGCAGCGGCCTGCTCGGCATCGCCGCCGGCTGCCTCGACGCGCCGACGGGCTTGAAGACGATCCGCCACATCTTCACCGCCGACGCCGGCGACTATTACGAGATCGCCGACGACCTCGAACGGCTGCCCGGGACGATGGGAGATTGAGCGCCCGGGCGGGGTTCCTGACCATGCGCATCGCCGGCCTGCCGATGTACGATCTGGCGGAGGCGACGGCCGCGACCGACGCCTGGTGGGCGGGGCTGGCGCGGGCGTTCCGCCGCGAAGGTGTGCGCGACGTTCCCGACCGCTTGTGCCGCGACGGGTCGCCGGACGAGCACTGGCTGGCGCCCGACCTGCTGTTCAGCCAGACCTGCGGCTATCCGTTGGTCAACGCCCTCGCCGGGCGCGTGAAGCCGATCGCGACGCCCTGTTATGGGGCGCCCGAATGCGCCGGGGCCGACTATTGCAGCCTGGTCATCGTGCGCGCGGACTCTCTGGTCGCAGGGATCGCCGACCTGGCGGGCGCCGCCTGCGCCGTTAACGAGGCGGAGTCCCATTCGGGGTACAACACGCTGCGCGCTCTGGCGGCGCCGTTCAGCCGCGGCGGCCGGTTCTTCGGCCGGGTCGTGGTCAGCGGCGCCCATGTGGCCAGCCTCGCGCTGGTGGCGTCGGGCGGCGCCGACGTGGCGGCGATCGACTGCGTTACCCACGCGCTGCTTGCCCGCCACCGGCCGGCGGCGCTCGCCGGCACGCGCGTGCTGTGCCGCAGCGGATCCGCGCCGGGGCTGCCCTACGTGACCGCGGCCGGCACCGACGACGAGACGCTCCGCCGCTTGCGCGCCGGGCTTTCCCGCGCGCTGGCCGACCCCGACCTCGCCGCGGCGCGCGCCGATCTGCTGATCGCGGGCGCCGTCGAACTCCCGGCGACCGCTTACGGCCGCATCCTGGAGGTCGAATCGGAAGCCGCGGCACTGGGCTACGCCCGCCTCGCCTGACGCGATTTTCGGCGTTTGCCTGATCCGCCGATAGGGGTAACATCGCGCGACGAAGAAACCGAAAATCAAACCCGCCAGGGAGACGAAGCAAATGGCCAAATTCACATTCAATCGACGCCGGTTCCTGCAGGCTTCCGCGGCGCTCGGCGTCGCGGCGGCGGCGCGTCCGCGGTTCGCCGAGGCCGCGGGCGAAAAGGTGCTGCGCATCCGCTCCTATTCGGACTTGCAAGTGCTCGATCCGGCCTTTCGCCTGTCGGCGCCCGAGGACGACATCTTCTCGGCCTGCCTGCCGAGCCTGATCCAATGGAAGGCGGGCGACAAGTGGGAGTGGGAGCTGGACGCCGCCGAATCGATCGAACAGATCGACGATACGCACATCAAGTTCACGCTCAAGCCCGGCATCATATGGTCCAACGGCTTTGGCGAGGTGACCGCCGAGGACGTCAAGTTCTCGTTCGAGCGCGTCGCCGATCCGAAGATGGAATCGCCCTACAAGGACGACTGGGCGGTGCTCGACCGCGTCGATGTGACCGACAAGTACTCCGGCGTCATCGTGCTCAAGGAGTATTTCGCGCCGCTGTGGACGACGACGCTGCCCGAGGGAACGTGCCGGATCGTTAGCCGGAAGGCGGTCGAGGCCCTGCCGGAGAAGAAGTTCACGACCGAGATCCCTGCCTCGGCGGGGCCCTACTTCATCAAGGAATGGGTGGCGAAGCAGAAGACGGTGCTGGCGCGCAACCCGGAGTGGAAGGGGGCGGCGCCCGATTACGACGAGATCCACATCCTGCCGATCGAGGACGAGAAGGTGGCCGAGCTCGGCTTCGAGGCCGGCGACCTCGACTACACCAAGGTCAGCCTCAGCTCGCTGGCCAAGTACAAGACCAAGTTGCCGGCCGGATCGAAGCTGATCGAAAAGCCGTCGCTCGCCTATGTCTGGCTCGGCATGAACGTCGAGCATCCCTTGTTCCAGGACATCCGCGTGCGCCAGGCGGTGCAGCGGGCGGTCGACGTCGACGCGATCCTCGAAGCCGCCTATTTCGGCCAGGCCGAGCGGGCGACCGGCATCATCGCGCCGGGCATGCCGGGTTATCGCGCCAAGAACCTGGTGTCGCGCGATGTCGCGGCGGCCAAGAAGCTGCTCGCCGAGGCCGGCATGGCCGACGGCTTCAAGACGAAGATCAGCGTGCTCAATAAGACCGAGCGGCTGAGCGCGGCCCAGGTGATCCAGTCCAACCTCGCCGAGATCGGCATCGAAGTGGAGATCGAGCCGCTCGATTCCGGCACTTTCTGGACGCTCGGCGACGAAAAGTCGGGCGAGGCCTGGAAGGACGTCCAGCTCCTGTTACAGCGGTTCTCGATGAACCCCGATCCGAGCTGGGCGACCGTCTGGTTCACCCCGGACCAGATCGGCGTGTGGAACTGGGAGCGCTTCAACAACGCCGAGTTCGACGAGCTGCACAAGAAGGGGCTGGTGTCGCGCGATCCGGCCGAGCGCGACCGGATCTACAAGCGCATGCAGGACCTGATGGAGGAGTCCGGCGCCTACGTCTTCCTGACCCACGAGGCCAACGCCGCGATCGGCCGCGACACGATCGTCCCGGCGCTCAAGCCCGACGGCAACGTCATCCTGCCGGGGTTCCGCGCGGCCTGAGGCCGGCCCTCACCCTCCCGCCGCGCCCCCACCCCAACCCACCCCCCCGTGGCGGGGGCGGGGCGGGGGGGGGGGGGGCGGGGGGGCCCGCCACC
>JBBECF010000209.1:0-10487 GCA_040881945.1 Dongiaceae bacterium
GCTGGCGGCGGGCGCCCGGCCTCGCGGCCGAGCTGCTCGGCGGCTTCGCCGTCGTACTCGGCCAGGACACAGGCCACACGGAGCGTCTGGCGGCGCTGGGAGCCGTCGCCGCGACATGCGTCGGCAATTTGAAATTCGCCGCCGAGCCGTTGCCGGCCGACGCGGCCGAGCTCGCGCTCTTGCGCCGCGCCGTGGCCGGACGACCGGTGTGGCTCGCCGCCAGCACCCATCCGGGCGAGGAGGAAATCGTCGCGACGGCCCATGCCCGGCTCGCCGCGGACCGGCCGGGGCTGCTCACGGTCATCGCGCCGCGCCATCCGGCGCGCGGCGCCGCGATCCATCGGCTGCTCGCCGGAAGCGGCCTGAGCGTCGCCCGCCGCTCGCGCGGCGAGCCGATCGGCCCAGCGACCGAGATCTACCTGGCCGACACCGTCGGCGAGTTGGGGTTGTTCTACCGGATCGCCGGCGTCGCCTTCCTCGGCGGCTCGCTCGTCGGCCACGGCGGGCACAACCCGCTGGAGCCGGCGCGGCTCGGTGCCGCCGTGCTGACCGGCCCGCGGACGTTCAACTTCGCGCCGATCTACGCGCGGCTGCTGGCGGCCGGCGCGGCGGGCGCGGTCACCGACGCACCGACGCTTGCCGCCGCGGTCGGTGCGCTGCTCGCCGACCCGGCGGCGCGCGACCGGCAGGCCGCCGCCGCCGCCGTCGTCGCCGCCGCCGAGACAAGCGTGCTCGACGCGGTCATTGCCGAGCTGGCGCCGCTGCTGCCGGCCGCCGCCGATGAGCCACCGGCGCGTGCGCGCGCCTGAGTTCTGGGCGCGCGACGGGATCCTGCCGGCGCTGCTGTCGCCGCTGGCCGGCCTCTATGCCATGGCCGGCGACTGGCGCCGGGTGGCGACGCGGCCCTATCGGGCGGCGGTGCCGGTGATCTGCGCCGGCGGCGTCACCGCCGGCGGCGCCGGCAAGACGCCCGTGGCCCTGGCGCTGGCCCGGCGCCTCGTCGGGCGCGGCCGCCGCGTGCATCTGCTCAGCCGCGGCTATGGCGGCAGCGCGGCGGGGCCACTCGCCGTCGATCCGCGCCGGCACGACGCGGCGACGGTCGGCGACGAACCGCTGCTGCTGGCGGCGGCGGCACCCTGTTGGGTGGCGCGCGACCGCGCGGCCGGGGCGCGCGCGGCCGTCGCCGCCGGGGCCGACATCATCGTCATGGACGACGGCTTGCAGAACCCGACTCTGTTCAAGGACCTGTCGCTTCTGGTCGTGGACGGCGAGCACGGATTCGGCAACGGCCGGGTGATGCCGGCCGGGCCCTTGCGCGAGCCGGTTGAGCGGGCGCTGGCCCGCGCCGACGCGGCGGTGCTGGTCGGCGAGGACCGCGCCGGTGTCGCCGGCCGTCTCGGCGCGACGCCGCTGCTGCGCGCCCGCCTCGTCGCCGAGGCGCCGGACCTGGCCGGGCGCCGCGTGCTGGCCTTCGCCGGCATCGCCCGGCCGGCGAAGTTCTTCGCCGCCCTCGCCGCCCTCGGCGCCGAGGTCGTGGCCGCCGGGGCGTTCCCCGACCACCACCGCTATACGGCCGACGAGCTCGCGCGGCTGTTCGCGGCGGCGGACCGCCTCGGCGCGCTGCCGGTCACCACCGAGAAGGACGCGGTCCGGCTACCGCCCGCGGCGCGCGGGCGGGTGCGGGCCGTCGCCGCCCGCCTCGACTGGGACGACGCGGCCGCCCTCGACCGCCTCCTCGATCAGGCGCTCGCGGAAGGCTGACGATCGCCGCCTTGCCTCGTCCGCGCATCACGCCCTCCTATTCTGGCATCGGGCCGACGACGAGCTGGGGGTCGAGGCGGGTGTCGAACCAGTTCAGCCGCCAGTCGAGATGCGCGCCGGTGACGCGGCCCGTCGCCCCGACCGTGCCGACCGGGTCGCCTTGGGCGAGGCGGTCGCCGACCTTCACTGCAACCTCCCTGAGATGCGAGAAGGTCGAGCTGAGGCCGTGGCCGTGGTCAAGAATTACGGTGCCGCCGGTGAAGTAGAGGTCCGGGTCGGCGAGCGTGATGACGCCGGCGGCCGGGGCGCGCACGGGCGCGCCCTCGGGCGCCGCGACATCGACGCCGAAATGCGGCCGGCGCGGCTCGCCGTTGAGGATGCGCTGGCTGCCATAGACGCCGCTGATCGGCCCCAGGGCCGGCCAATTGAAGCCATCGACGAAATAGGCGACCGCGCTGTCCACGGCGCGGGCGGCGGCGACGCTCTCGGCCTCGACGGCGATGCGCTTCAGATCGGCCTCGCTCGGCGTCACCATCGCGTCGGGCAGGCCGTCGATGCGTTGGATGTCGTAGCTGCGTTGCGCGATGGCAAGGCGGCGTTCCTCGACCGCGCCGGCGGGACTCGTCAGCGTCAGCAGCGCCTCGGGTGGCGCGTCGCGGCCGAAGCCGATGACGAAGCGGCCGTCGGCCGCCACCCGTACCGCGCGCCCGTCGAGGACGACGCGGGCGCCGGGCTCGGCGCGGCCGAGCACCAGCCCGCCCTGGACCAGCTTCCCGTCGAGATCGAGCGGCCCGGCCAGGGCCGGCGTCGCCCACAGCAGCGCGCAAAGCGCGAGCCGCCGCGCCGCCCTCACAACAAGGATCCCTGTTTCTCGCCGGCCGCCGGCGCGCCGCTGCGCGGCCGTTTCGCCTTTGGCCCGCCGGTGGCAACGGCGCCGACTTGGCCGTCGGCGAACTGGATGGTCAGGCCGTCACCGGGCGCAACCGCCTTGGCCGAAATCACCGGCCGGTCGGCGGCGTCGCGCACCAGGGCGAAGCCGCGGGCGAGCACCTGTTCATAGGAATAGCTGTCGAGCAGCCGCCCGAGGCTGTCGAAGCGCAATTCGATGCGCGCCAACAGGCCGACGATCGCCTTGCCGAGGTTGCCGGCCGCGTGGCCGAGCTCGAGCCGACGCCGGTCGATCTGCTGGTGCGGGGTCGGGATCTCCGCCCCGAGGCGCGCCAGCAGCCGGCGCCGCGCATCGAAGAACGGCCGGCGCGCGTTGAGCAGCCGCTCGACCCAGCCATCGAGGCGTTGCGCCTTCTCGCCCAATAGCCGCGCCGGGTCGGACAGGCCGCGCCCCAACCCTTCGACCGCAAGGCGCCGTTCGGCGATCATCCGGCCGAGCGCGCCGACCAGGCGGTGCTCGCTCTCGAGCAGCCGCGCCAGCAACTCGGCGCGCACCGGCACGGCCATCTCGGCCGCCGCGGTCGGGGTCGGCGCCCGGCGGTCGGCGGCAAAGTCGATCAGCGTCACGTCGGTCTCGTGCCCGACGCCGGAGATCAACGGAATGTCGCTGGCGGCGGCCGCGCGCACTACCTCCTCCTCGTTGAAGGCCCACAGATCCTCGAGGCTGCCGCCGCCGCGCGCGACGATGATCAGGTCCGGCCGCGGCACCGGGCCGCCGGGCGCGATCGCGTTGAAGCCGCGTATCGCAGCGGCGATCTGCGCCGCCGCGCCCTCGCCCTGGACCGCCACCGGCCACAGCAGCACGTGGCGCGGACAACGGTCGGCGAGCCGGTGCAGGATGTCGCGGATGACCGCGCCAGTCGGCGAGGTGACGACGCCGATGACGTCGGGCAGCAGCGGGATCGGCTTCTTGCGCGCCTCGTCGAACAGGCCCTCGGCGGCCAGCCGGCGGCGCCGCTCCTCGAGCAGCTTCAGCAGCGCGCCCTCGCCGGCCAGCTCGATCGACTCGACGACGATCTGATACTTCGAGCTGCCCGAATAGCTGCTGATCTTCCCGGTCGCGATCACCTCCATGCCGTGCTCGAGCGTCAGCCGCAGGCGTCCGACCGTGCCGCGCCAGCACACCCCGTCGATGACGGCGTTCTCGTCCTTGAGGGTGAAGTAGAGATGGCCCGAGCCGTGATAGTTCGGCTTCGACACCTCGCCGCGCACGCGCACCCGCTCGAAGGCGCCTTCGAGCGTGCGCTTCACCGCCTGGCTGAGCTCGCTGACCGTGAGGACGGGAATGTTGCCGGTGGCCGGTGCGGGGTCGGTCGGGGTTTCGCTCATGGCGCCATTCTATGCTAAGAACCGCGGCACCGGGACATCGGGAGTGGGCGATTTCGCCATGCGCATCCTCGTCGTCGGCTCGGGCGGCCGCGAACACGCGTTGTGCTGGTCGATTGCCGCCTCACCGCTGACCGACAAGCTCTATTGCGCGCCGGGCAACGCCGGCATCGCCACCGCGGCCGAATGCGTGCCCCTGGCCGCCGACGACCTACGCGGCCTCGTCGATTTCGCGGTCGAGGCGCACATCGACTTCGTCGTCATCGGACCCGAGAGGCCGCTGACGCTCGGCCTCGTCGACCGGCTCGAGGCGGCCGGGGTCAAGGCCTTCGGGCCGAGCGCCGAGGCGGCACGGCTCGAAGGCTCCAAGGGCTTCATGAAGGACCTGTGCGCGCGCCACGGCATCCCGACCGCGGCCTATGGCCGCTTCACCAACGCCGGCGCCGCCAAGGCCTTCGTCGCCGAACGCGGCGCGCCGATCGTGGTCAAGGCCGATGGGCTGGCCGCCGGCAAGGGGGTGATCATCGCCGAGAGCCTGGCCGAGGCCGAGGCCGCGATCGACGCCATGCTGACCGAGCGCCGCTTCGGCGAGGCCGGGACGGCGATCGTGGTCGAGGAGTTCCTGGAAGGCGAAGAAGCGAGCTTCTTTGCCCTGGTGGACGGCGCGACGGCGCTCCCGCTCGCCTCGGCCCAGGACCACAAGCGCGTCGGCGACGGCGATACCGGGCCGAACACCGGCGGCATGGGGGCGTACTCGCCGGCGCCGAACGTCGGCGCGGCGATGGCCGACGAGATCATGGCGCGGATCGTGACGCCGACGGTCGCCGCCATGGCGGCCGAGGGGCGGCCGTTCAAGGGCGTGCTCTATGCCGGGCTGATGCTCACGGGCGAGGGGCCGAAGCTGCTCGAATACAACGTCCGCTTCGGCGACCCGGAATGTCAGGTCTTGTGCGTGCGGTTGATGTCCGACCTGTTGCCGGCCTTGATCGCGGCGCGCGACGGCGTGCTCGGGAGTCTCGATTTGCGTTGGCACGACCGCGCCGCCCTGACCGTGGTGCTGGCGGCGAAGGGCTATCCGGGCGACCCCCTCAAGGGGACCGAGATCCGGGGCCTGGCGGCGGCCGCCGCGTTGCCCGACGTGACGATCTTCCACGCCGGCACCCGGCGCGCCGCGGACGGGCGGCTGCTCGCCGACGGCGGCCGCGTGCTCGGCGTCACCGCGCTGGGCGCAACGGTCGCCGAGGCGCGGGCGCGCGCCTATCGGGCGGTCGAGCTGATCGACTGGCCGGGCGGGTTCTGCCGCCGCGACATCGGCCGGCGGGCGGCCGAGACGCGAGGATAGCTGTCGAGTTTGTCCGGTATTTCTCGAAAAATCCCCCATTTACACGGTTTAAAGGTGGCCGCCCGATGATACAGGCTGGCAAGGGTAGAAAAAGAAAGGGGAGCACCATGACGCGGCATTCTGCCTCCCCCGGCACAACCGACGGCCACCGGGCCGAGCCGACGACCGGCGTCGCCCTGGGCACGCTCAAGGTGCTGGTGGTCGACGACCAGCAGACAATGCGGAGCATTCTGCGCCGACTGCTCCGCGAGATCGCCATAGACAACGTCATCGAGGCGGAAGATGGTCAGCAGGCGCTCGACCTCCTGGGCCGACCCGAGGGCCAGGACATCGACCTGATCATCAGTGACCTGAACATGCCGGGCATGGACGGTTTGAAGTTCTGCGACCATGTGCGCCGCAGCGAGAGCCTTCGGGCGCGGCATACGCCGATCATGATATTGACGGCGGAGCCGGACGGGTTGCTGCTCGACGTCGTGCGCCAGGTCGGCGCGGCCATCATCGTCCACAAGCCGATCTCGGCGCCCGAGCTGCGCGGGTACGTCGAGCGGCTGGTCGGCATCAAGAGCGCCTGAGCGGATCATCCGGCGCGGCCAGCCGGCAACCGGGCCCTGCGGCGCCGGCGCCCGCCGCGTTCAAGAGCGTATGTGAAACGGAAATTTCCGCCTTTGATTCGCCTGTGAGGTGCGGGCGATCGAAAATCTTTTCGGAACAAGCTTTCCGGCGATCATCGGCAAGTGGGTGCAGCGGTTATCTCGGTGAAGCGGTTTGATTTAGATCAATGCGGCGATCGCGCCATGATTTCATGTTATCATATCTTGTTGGATAGGCCTCGCGACCGATGGCATGCGCCGCAGTTCGAGGCCCCTCACCAAGGGGGATGGGCATGAATTCCACATCACACCGGCCGTTAGGCCATCGCGTCGTGTCGCATCGGCTCCAAGTCGGAGCCTTGGCCGGTCTTGCCGGAGGCGCGGCCGAAGTGATTTGGGTCTGGCTCTATGCGAGCCTGTCCACCGCCGAAGCCGCGGCGGTCGCCAGCGGAGTCACCGGAACGGTTTGGCCGGTCCTGGCCACGTCGTCGGCGGCGGTTCCGTTGGGGATCGTCATTCACATGGCGCTGGCGATCGTCCTCGGCATCGCGGTCGCCGTCTTGGTGCCGTCGGTCCTGCCGCGTTCCAGGTCCGCCGTTCTTGAACCGGTCACCGTGGTCGGCATCCTGATTGCCGTGTGGGCCATCAACTTCCTGGTCATCCTGCCGATCGTCAATCCGGCCTTTACTGGTCTTCTTCCCTACGGCGCGACCCTGGCGTCGAAGGTTCTGTTCGGCCTTGCGGCCGCCTCGGTCCTCCGTGCCTATCGCGGCGGCGGTCTCGCCATCGCACGAAGCTGACGCAAACGGACCGGCGGCTCCGGGGTCGCCGCGGAGCCGTCGCCGCAGGCCGCGAGACCGTCTGCCGGGTTACCCGAGCGGCCGATCCCCCTCCGCTTGCCCGCCGTCGTAAAGGTGCCGGGCCCGCCTCTCGAAGGCCTCGATCAGACGGTCGAGCTGGGTCGCGATCGCGGCGTCAAAGGTTCTTTCAATCAAGCGCGAGCGAAACGCCAGATCGACCGCCAGTACGACCCGGCACAGCCGCTTCGGCTCCGGATCGAAGCGCCAGACGAGGTGGAAATGCCGGAACGGACCGCCGGTCGAGATGACCTCGATCCGATCCGGGCGCCGGAGCGTGGTCTTCGAGGAAAAGCGCGCGCGAAAGACGCTGAAACCGATAATCTGGTCGGTGTGATAGACGTCCCCTTCGCGGCGACGAACGCGGGCCGCGATCCACCACGGCAGAAATTCCGGATAGCGCTCCACATCCGCCGCAAGCTCGAAGAGCTGCGGCGCCGTGTACGGCAACGCCCGGTGCACCTCGTGGATCGGCATGGCCTTAGGGCTTTGCGCGGCCCGAAATGGACCCTATCGATAGCGGATCGAGCGACGTCGCGCCGCCCGGCGCGCCGGTTCTAAGGAAAGCGGCAGCGGTCCCCGGTGACGGCGGCGAAGCCGCGCGCCCCGGCAACGACGGTGAAACGGTACTCCGCGCCGGCGATCGCCAGCGAATGATGCAGCGGCAGGGCGCCCGAAACCTCCGAAACGCCGCCGCCAAGCCGCGCGAAGCGGAGCGTGACCGGCTGCGCCGGATCGAACCAGGCCTCGGGCTTGCCGGCGGCGTCGGTCGCCGCGCGCCCCTCCGCGGTGACGGTGATGGCGTTGTCGGCGAAGCCGACCGCGTCGTTGGCGCCGCCGGAGAGGGCAGTCTTGACGATGAAGCGCTTGGTCACCGGCGTTTCGTCGCAGGCGGCGTCGTTCTGCGCCGCCTCGATCACGAAGGCCAGGCGGGCCGGCTCGACGCCGGCGGCCAACTTGCGTTGCGCGAGGTCGAGCAGCGCCTTGACGTCGCCGGTGGCCGCCTCCCGCTCATAGCGCTGCCGCCACGTCCCGGCCTCCGCCGCCGCGGCCGCGGCGGCCGATTGCAACTCGGCATTCCGCCGTTGCAGGGCTGCATTCTCCTCGGTCAGTCGCGCTGCTTCCTGGCGCAGCCGCGCCTCCTCGCGCCCGGCCAGGGTCGAGCCCGATTGGTAGGCGACGAGGCCGGCGGCAACGATCAGCGACAGCGCAACCAGTCCCTCGGCCACGGCGACGCGGATCCGACGCCGCCGGCGCACCCGCCCTTCGTACAGTCCCAGCGTCATGCCTTTATCTCTTTCGACCGACCGATGACTCTAGCCGCGCGGCCGGAGAGAGCAAGTGCCCCGCCGGCCGCCCGCGCCTCAGCCGTCGAGCCGCGCCAGGAGATCCGCCAGCCGGGCGCCGACGCCGGCCACCGCCGCCCGCAGCACCGGGTCTTTGAGGTCGTCGGCGGCGTCGAAGGCGTCGCGGGCGCCGGCGACCGAGCGCTGCTCCGGGATGACCAGCACCTTGACGACGTTGAGGATCTGGCGGAGATGGGCGAGCGCGCGCGCGCCGCCCAGGGCCCCCGGCGAGGCCGAGACGAGCGCCGCCGCCTTGCCGGCGAAGCAGGCCAGCGGGGGCTCGCCGGGGACCGGCCGCGAGGCCCAGTCGATGGCGTTCTTCAGCACCCCCGGCACGGAACCATTGTATTCCGGCGTCGAGATCAGCAGCCCGGCGTGGTCGACTATCAGCCGCCGCAGCCGAACCGCGCCGTCCGGCAGGCCGGCGCGCGCCTCGATATCGCCATCGTAAAGCGGCAGGGGATAGTCGGCGAGATCGAGGACCGTCACCTCGGCGCCGGCCGCGCGGGCGCCCGCGGCGGCGATCCGCACCAGCTTCTTGTTGAACGAGCCCGCGCGGGTACTGCCGGCGAAGGCGAGAATTCGAACCACTGCGGAGATCGCGCCCGCGCTCAAGCGGCGCCGATGCGCCGGTAGACGAAGTCCGGCGGCGCCGACCCGGATTCGACCTCGGCGAGATCGACCAGCGCCGCGTGATCGGGCGACAACGCGCAAGCCGGGTCGGTGGCCGCGGCGTTGCCGGTGAGCGCGAAGGCCTGGCAGCGGCAGCCGCCCCAGTCGATCTCGCGGCGGTCGCAGGACCGGCAAAGTTCCGGCATCCAGTCGGTGCCGCGGAACCGGTTGAACGCCTCGGAATTCTCCCAGATATCGGCAAGGCTTCGCTCGCGCACGGAATCGAAGGTGAACCCGGCAATCGTTTCGGCGGCGTGGCAGGGCAGCACCTTGCCCGACGGCGAGATGTTGAGGAACTGGCGGCCCCAGCCGCCCATGCAGGCCTTCGGCCGCCGCGCGTAATAATCGGGCACGACGTAATCGATGACGAGAACGCCCTTGAGCCGCCGGCGCGCCGCCTCGACCGTCTCCGTGGCTTCGTCGAGTTGCGCCCGGCTGGGCATCAGCGCCGCGCGATTCTTGAGCGCCCAACCGTAATATTGCACATGGGCGATCTCGACGCGCTGGGCGTCGAGCGCCACCGCCATGTCCAACAGGTCCCCGAGGTGCGGCAGGTTCTGCCGGTGCACGACCAGGTTCAGGGTCAGCGGCAGGCCGGCGGCGCGCACCAGCTTCGCCACCTCGAGCTTCTTGACGTGGCCGCCGCGGTAGCCGCCGATGCGGTCGGCGCCCGCGGCCTCGCTGTCCTGGAAGCTGATCTGGACGTGCTCGAGACCGGCGCCGACCAGGGCCTCGAGGCGGGCGGCGTCGAGCAGGACCCCGGCGGTGATGAGATTGCTGTACAGTCCGACCTCGGTCGCGTGCTTGACCAGCTCCGTCAGGTCACGCCGCGCCGTCGGCTCGCCGCCGGAGAAATGGATCTGCAGCACGCCCATCTCGGCGGCCTCGGCGATGACGCGGCGCCATTCGTCGGTGGTGAGCTCGTTGCCGGCGCGTTCGAGCCCGAGCGGGTTGGAGCAATAGGGGCATTGCAGCGGGCAGCGGTGCGTCAGCTCCGCGAGCAGGGCATAGGGACGGTCCGGCGCGCTCATTCGGTCATGATCCCTTTGTCGGCGAGGTCCTGGAGCAGCGTGCTCACGTCGCGCAGAATCGTGTCGCGCGGCGCCTTGTACGCCTCGGCCAGTCCGTCGACGATGGCGGCCACGGTGGCGGCGCCGTCGCAACGCCGGATGATTTCGAGCGCGACGGAGTCGGGCACGAACAGCCGCTCGGGCGCGAGCACGATCCATTGGTCGCGTTGCTTGTCGAAGCGCAATTTCACGTGCGGGCCGAGCCGCGGAACCGACGACTCGCCGATGAGAGTGCGCGTGCTCACCGGCGGCTCTCCGGGACAAAGACCCCCGGCGGCACGAAGCCCGGCTCGACATAGGCAAAGTAGAGGGCGTCGAGTTGCGCCCACAACAGGTCGGTCTTGAAGCCGAGGGCGGCCAGCGACGCCTCCTGCCGGTCGCGGCTGCGCGCCTCGCGCAGCACGTAGGCGAGGCCGAATTCCACGTCGCGCGGCGCCTGGGTCAGGCGCGTGCGGAAGTAGGCGAGGGTGCGTTCGTTGGCGAAGTCATAGTTTTCGAGCAGGGCGGCGATCCGCGTCTTGTGCAGGTCCGGCGCGAACAGCTCGGTCAAGGACGAAGCGACGGCCTCGAGC
>JBBECF010000210.1:0-19614 GCA_040881945.1 Dongiaceae bacterium
TGCCTTCGTCCGGCGGGATTTCCCGCTGCGCATGGGGTTCATCGTTCATTTTTTCATGTTGTCGCCGGACGCCGCCGGAACGCCGGCCGGGGTCGTTACCGCCGCAGCGTCAGCGTATCGCCGCGCACGTCGTAGCCGCCGAGGCGGCCGAGGAAGCTCATGCCGAGCAGCGAGTACGTCATCTCCGCCTCGTTGACGCTGGCCGCCACCCCGGCCAGGCGGATCGGCCCGATCGCGACCGCGCCCAGCCGCACCGGCGCGCCGCGCCCGGCGCCGTTGGCGGTCTCGTAGACCTGCGTGAAGGCCAGGCGGTCGGGATCGAAGCCGAGCCGGGCGGCGTCGCGCCGCGACAGCACCACGTCGCTCGCCCCGGTGTCGACGAGGAACAGCAGGCGGGCGCCGTCGACCTCGGCCTCGACGTAAAAGTGGCCGTCGTCGCGCGCCCGGAAGCTGACCGCGCCGTCGCCGGCCGCGACGCCGCGCTGGGGCAGCAGCTCGCCGGCCAGCCGCCCGCCCAGGTCGCGCAAGGTATCGCGCAGGCTGTAGGCGGCGACCAGGACGAAAAGCACGGCGATCCAGATCCCGGCATGGCGCAACGCCCGCCACGGCCCGGCCCTGAAGCGCGGAAGCTGGGTGACCGCTAACGCCGCCAGAAGCACCAGCAGGTAGATGAGCCGCCGCCTGTCGCCTTCGGCGGCCACGGCCTCCGGGAAGCGGTCGATGAGGAAGAGGACGAGGCCGGCGAGTGCGAGCGCCCCGCCGACGAGCCAGACGAGACCGCCCCGGTTCATCGCGGTGGCCTCGTGGCCGGGTGGAACGGTGCGGACCTCGCCATGGCGCCGCGACTATAGCATCGCCGGCGCGCCGCTCGCGCCGATCGCGCGTCCGATCGGGGGTCGAATGGGCATTTTCTTGACCTTCCCCTTCGGTGCGGGGTCATGCTACCGTTTGGTCAACCGGATGATGGCATTCGGGATGGCCGGGAGGTTAAGGCCGCGCCGGCGACGCCCTCGGAGGGTGGATCCGCGGTGGCGAGAATACTCAGGGTGGTGAAAATGAAAAGAAATCTGGCGATATTTATGCTCCCGATCTTCCTGGTCGGGTGTGCGGAATTGGCCCTCCTTCCCCAAGAGGAGGAGTTGGTCGTCAGCGCCTTGGACCCTAACGCTCCGGGCGCGGGCGTCGGCCCCGGGCCGGGTCCTGTGCCTGGGGGTCCCAATCCTGCGCCAGGTGCAGGAGCCGGAGCGGGTGCCGGAGCGGGTGCTGGCGCGGGTGCCGGAGCGGGTGCTGGCGCGGGCGCCGGAGCCGGAGCGGGCGCCGGAGCGGGCGCCGGCGCAGGCGCGGGCGCGGGCGCCGGAGAGGGTGCCGGCGCCGGCGGTGCGGCGGGCGGTGGCGGTGCCGGTGGAGGCGCAGGCGGTCCGGCCGGCGGTGGCGGCGCAGGTGCGGGCGGTGGCGCCGCTGCGGGCGCAGGTGCGGGTGCCGGGGCCGGGGCCGGCGCCGGGGGCGCCTGAGCGCGGGATATTCGAGTCGCGCCCTGGTACGGGCGCAGGGCCGCCGGAACCCGGCGGGCCTTGTGCCTTCGGGGCGCCGGCAGCCGGGTCGGCTGCTGACCGGCGCCGAAGGCGCTGCGGCGCCGTGAGTCTGCTCGATCGCGTCCGGCTGTGCCGTCGGCGCGACATGACGCGCTTCCGCCCGTTCCTGATCGAGGACCGGCGGGTGGGTTGGGTGCGGCACGGCTTCGCCGACCGCTTGCGCGCTTTCCCGCGGACCTTCGTGGTCGATGCCGAGGCGGTGCGCTTGGCGTCCGCCCTCGGCGATTTCGATTCGCGCAGCCGCGCGGTCGCCGCGGCGCTACGCGCGCTCGCCGACGACGGCACGATCACGGGCTGGCGCGACGAGGACTACCCGGTCGCCGAGTCCTTTCACGCCGCGCCGCTGCTGCGCATGGAGCGGGCCGCAGTGCCGGCCTTCGGCGTGCGCGCCTATGGCGTCCACCTCAACGGCCATGTCGGCCGGGGCGACAACATGCGTCTGTGGGTGGCGCGGCGCTCGCGCACCAAGCCGACCGGCCCCGGCAAGCTCGACCACCTCGTCGCCGGCGGCCAGCCGATCGGCATCGGCCTCGCCGAGAACCTGATCAAGGAATGTGCCGAAGAGGCCGCCCTGCCCGCCGAGCTGGCGGCCCGCGCGCGGCCGGCCGGCTTCGTCTCCTATCTGATGGAGAGCGCGGAGGGCCTGCGCGACGACATCCTGTTCGTCTATGACCTGGAGGTACCGGCCGACTTCGCGCCGCGGAACCGCGACGGCGAGATCGAGGAATTCTTCCTGTGGCCGGTCGAACGGGCGATGCGCGTGCTGGCCGAGACCGAGGACTTCAAGTTCAACGTGGCGCTGGTCGTCATCGACTTTCTGGTGCGCCACGGTTTCATCGACCCGGAGGATCCGGACTACTTCGACATCGTCGAAGGCTTGCGCCTGTGACAGCGGCGCCGGCCGATCCTCACGGCCCGGCCAACGTATCGGCGGCGTCGATGACCGCAGCCGTTCCGTCCCAGATCATCGCGACGGCGACGTACAGGATGATCGCCAGCCCGATATAGGCGATCCAGTGGTAGCGCTTGAGCAGGCCGGCGATGACCGTTGCCGCCGCCCCCATGAACGCCACCGACAGCGTCAGCCCGACGACCAGCACCCAGGTATGGTCGCGCGCCACGCCGGCGACGGCGAGGACGTTGTCGAGCGACATCGAAGCGTCGGCAATCACAATCTGCACCACCGCCTGGCGGAAAGTCTTCGTGGGCGGCGGTTCGGCCTCGGCTTCGCCCGCGGCGCTCATGCCGGCGATGCGGTCGCGGCGTTGCACCACGATCTCGCGCCACAGCTTCCAGCACACCCAGAGCAGCAGCAGGCCGCCGGCCAGGGTCAGGCCGATGATCTGCAGCAACTGCGAGGTGACGACGGCGAAGGCGACGCGCATCACCGTCGCCGCGGCGATGCCGATCACGATGACGCGGGCGCGCATCTCGCGCGGCAGCCCGGCCGCGACCATGCCGACGACGATGGCGTTGTCGCCGGCCAGCACCAGATCGACGACGATGACCTGAAAGAGGGCGCTGAGCTCGGCGACGGAGATCATCGGGTAACCGGAGTCGGTCGCGGCGTTCCGTGCATCGCTCGGCTCCCTAATCCGAAAACCCGGCCATCGCCCGCACCGCTGCCGGCGTCGCGCCGGCGGCGCGCAAGGAGCGCAGGCTTGCCGCCGCGTCGCGCTTGGCCAGCCGCTCGCCCGCGGCGTTGGTCAGCAGGACGTGGTGATGATAGACGGGCGCGGCCAGTCCCAACAACGCCTGCAACAGCCGGTGGACATGGGTGGCCGAAAACAGATCGCGCCCGCGCGTCACCAGCGTCACGCCCTGCACATGGTCGTCGAGGGTGACCGCCAGGTGATAGCTGGCCGGGGCGTCCTTGCGCGCCAGCACGACGTCGCCGAGAAGCTGCGGCTCGACCGCGACCGCGCCCTGCCCCTGTTCCTGCCAGCTCAGCGGTCCGACGAGGTCGTGCGCCCGGCCGGCGTCGAGGCGCAGCCCATAGGCGTCGCCGGCGGCGATGCGCGCGCGCCGTCCGGCCGGCGACAGCGACCGGCAGATGCCGGGATAGACCGGCCCGTCGGCGCCGTGCGGGGCGCGCCCGGCGGCGGCGATCTCCGCCGCGATCTCCCGGCGCGTGCAGAAGCACGGATAGAGGACGCCCATTTCCCGCACGCGCTCGAGCGCGCCGGCATAGTCCGCCAGATGCTCGGACTGCCGGCGCACCGGCCGCTCCCAGTCGAGGCCGAGCCAGGCGAGGTCCTCGAAGATCGCGGCCTCGTAATCCGGGCGGCAGCGACCGGCGTCGATGTCCTCGATGCGCAGCAGGAAGCGGCCGCCGGCCGCCCGCGCCGCCCGCCAGCCGGTTAAGGCCGACAAGGCGTGACCGAGATGCAGGTACCCGGTCGGGCTGGGGGCGAAGCGGGTGACGACCATGCGGCGGGCGGGCGTGGCGCGGGACGGAGGGGGATGGCAGGATGCCGACGATGCCGCCGCAGGTGAGCATGGCGCCGCGCGAAATCAAGGGACGCCGGCTGCAGCGGGCGCTCGAGCGCCTGGCGGCGGCCGACGCCGATCTCGGCCGCGCCCTGCGCCAGGTCGGCACGCCGCCGCCGCGCGCCCGCCCCGCCGGCTTCGCCGGCCTGCTCGACGTCCTGGTCGCGCAGCAGGTCTCGGCCGCCGCGGCGCGGGCGATCTGGGGACGGCTCGTCGCCGCCGGGCCGCCGACGCCGGCGCGCTTCCTCGCCTACGACGACGCCCGGCTCAAGGCGATCGGCCTCAGCCGCCAGAAGATCGCCTATGGCCGCGGCCTGGCGGCCGATCTCGCCGCCGGGCGCCTCGATCTCGACGCCGTCGCGGCGCTCGACGACGAGTCGGCGATCGCCGCGCTCATGCGGATCAAGGGGGTCGGACGGTGGAGCGCCGAGGTCTATCTGCTGTTCTGCCTGCAGCGGCCGGACGTGCTGCCGGCCGACGATCTGGCGCTGCTCGTCGCGGCGCAGCGGCTGAAGCGGCTCGAGCGGCGGCCGACGGCGGCGGAGCTGCGCGCGGCGGCGGAACCCTGGCGGCCGTGGCGCAGCGTCGCCGCGCGCCTGCTCTGGCACTTCTACAGCCGCGCCCCGGTCGAGGCCGCCGGCCGGCGCGTGCTATAAGGTCGCCGCCCGAAGACAGCCGCAGGACTTTCCGCCATGGCCGGCCCGTTCGACCTTTCCGGACCGCTGCTCGCGCCCGCCGCCGGCGGCCGCGCGCGCGAACTGGTGATCCTGCTGCACGGCTACGGCGCCGACGGCCGGGACCTGATCGGCCTGGCGCCGCACTGGGCGCGCGACCTGCCGCACGCGGCCTTCGTCGCGCCCAATGCACCCTTCCCGTGCGAGGCCGGACCCTACGGCTATCAATGGTTCAGCTTCGCCGACCGCGACCCGGCGATGCTGCTGGGCGGCGTCAAGGCGGCCGCCGCCATTCTCCAGGGCTTCATCGCCGGCGAGCTCGGCGACCGCGGGCTGGGCGAGGACCGGCTGGCGCTGGTCGGATTCTCCCAAGGCGCCATGATGGCGCTGCACGTGGCGCCGCGCCGGATCCGGGCGGCGGCGGCCGTCGTCGGTTATTCCGGCGCGCTCGTCGGGCCGGACCGGCTGGCGAGCGAGATTCGGTCGCGGCCGCCGATTCTGCTCGTGCATGGCGATGCCGATCCCGTCGTGCCGTTCGCCGAGCTGGCCGCCGCGGCGACGGCGCTCGAATCGGCCGGTCTGCCGGTGACGGCGGTGGCGTGCCCCGGCCTCGCGCACGGCATCGACGAGACCGGCCTGACGCTCGGCGGCCGGTTCCTCGCCGAGGCCTTCGCGGCGTGAGGCCGGCGCACCGGCCGGAGTCGGCGAAGCGCCCGAATAAGCTTGGGTTTTGACCGCGGCGCCGCGATCGGCTATATCAGCGGCGTCGGGCGGCAAGGTGCGATCCCGCCGCCCCAAACGCGCAGGGACCGCGAGCCGTGTCGACATCGCCCGAGAGTTGCCCCGCCCTGGTGCTCAACGCCGATTTCCGGCCGCTGAGCTATTTTCCGCTGTCGTTGTGGCCGTGGCAGGAGACGGTGAAGGCGGTGTTCATGGAGCGGGTGAACATCGTTTCGGAATACGACCAGATCGTGCACAGCCCGAGCGTCGCGATGAAGCTGCCCAGCGTCATCTCGCTCAAGGAATTCGTGCCGCAGACGCGGCGGCCGGCGTTCACGCGCTTCAACGTGTTCCTGCGCGACCGCTTCTGCTGCCAGTACTGCGACCACGGCTTCCCGACGCACGAGCTGACCTTCGACCACATCGTGCCGCGGTCGCGGGGCGGGCGGACGACCTGGGGCAACGTCGTGACCGCCTGCCAGACCTGCAACCTGCGCAAGGGCAACCGCCTGCCGCAGGCGGCGAAGATGCATCCGCGCCGGCGCCCGGAGCCGCCGACCACCCGCCAGCTCCAGGAGAACGGACGCGCCTTCCCGCCCAACCACCTGCACCGCAGTTGGCGCGACTTCCTGTATTGGGACAGCGAGCTCGAGCAGGGCTAACGGCGGTTCAGAACCGCTCCGCCAGCCAGATGGCGAGCCGCGAGCCGGCCTTGATCGCGCCCTTGAGGACCTCGTAGCCGGGCGTCTCGGCGGCGCCGTGGGCGAGGCCGAGGTCGCGGTGCTCGATCTCGTCGGCTCGGAATTCCTCGATCAGCCGGCGCAGGTCGGCCTCGTCCTCGCCCAATTGTTCCGCCTGATGCGCATAGTGCTCGTCGATCGTCTCCTCGACGGCGACGGTGCAGGCCATCGCCGCGCGCGCCCCCAGCAGCGCCGTGGCGGCGCCGAGCGCGTAGCCGGCGACGTGCCACAGCGGCTGCAGCGCGGTCGGCCGCACCCGGCGCTCGACGACCAGGCGCTCGAAGGCGGCGAGGTGACGTTCCTCCTGCGCCGCCATGCTGCGGATCGCCTCGGCGTCCGGCCCGTGCCGGCCGAGCACCGCGAGCTGCCCGGCATAGATGCGCCGGGCGCCGTATTCGCCGGCGTGGTCGACGCGGATCATGCGCGCGACCAGCTCGTCGCGGGTAAGGTCGCCGGGCAGGCGGCGCACGGCGGTCACGGCTGCCGACTCCGCGCCGCCACCCACAGCGCCGCGACGCCGGCGAGGCTGGCGTAGAGCAGGTTGAACCCGGCGATGGAGACGCCGAACAGCGACCATGGCACCTCGTCGCAGCGCACGATCGGCGCGGCGAGCAGCTGCGCCGTCAGCTCCTCGACCGTGAGCCCCGGCCCGATCGCGCCGGCGCAGGCATCGGTGCCCTGCCACCAGTGCTGCTCGACGCCAACGTGGAAGGCGGCGACGGCGGCGCTGGCGAGGAAGGCGAGGCCGGCCAGGGCCAGGACGAGGCGCAGCGCCCCCGGCCGCCCGGCCAACGCCAGCCCGGCCAGGCCGAGGACGATCGCGACGCCATAGGGATAGCGCTGATAGAGGCACAGGATGCAGGGCTGTAGGCCGCCCGCATATTGCGCGAAGAAGGCGGTGCCGAGCGCGAGGACGGCGGCGGCGAGCACCAGGGCGGGCGCGAGGCGCGGCGAATCGAGGGCGGCGGAGGACATGGTACGAACTATAGGCGTCGCGGCGCGCGGGTCAAAGATAACGCAGCAGCAGAAAGCCGCCGAACAGCAGCAGGAAGAACAGCGTCGCCAGCAGCGGCAGGTTGCGCTCGATGAAGCCGCTGATCGCCGGGCCGAAGCGCCACAACAGGCCCGCGACGAGGAAGAACCGGGCGCCGCGCGACAGCACCGAGGCGAGCGTGAAGACGGCGAGGTCGAGGCCGGTGACGCCGCTGGCGATGGTGAACACCTTGTAGGGGATCGGCGTGAAGCCGGCGGCGGCGACGATCCAGGCGCCCCAACGGTTGTAATTGGCCTGGAAGGCGGCGAAATGCTCGGCGGCGCCGTAGAAATCGAGGATCGGCCGGCCGATCGTCTCGAACAGGAAATAGCCGATGGCATAGCCGGCGAGGCCGCCGGCGGCCGAGGCGAGCGTCGCCACGCCGGCGATCAGCCAGGCGCGCCGCCGGTCGGCCAGCACCATCGGCATGATCAGCAGGTCCGGCGGCACCGGGAAGAACGAGCTCTCGGCGAAGGCGACCAGGGCCAGCGCGCGCAGCGCATGGCGATGGCCGGCCAGACCCAGGGTCCAATCGTACAGGCGTCGCAGCAAGCGGCGGTTCCAAGGCCGTGAAGGGGCCGGCGCCCGTGTAGCAGCCGGCGGCGCGCGCGGCAATCGGGAACGTGGGCTCGCCGCCGGCCGCGGTTGCGCGCCGGCGCCGCTCGGCTATGATGCGCTGCGGCGCGGCGGCCCCTGCGGTGGAACTGGTAGACGCGGCAGACTCAAGCAAGATCGTGGCGCCAAGCTTGCACTGGCACATCTGCCGGACCGGATATGTCATCACGAACGTCTTTCGCTAGTGTCTTGGAAACCCGTTGATCTTCTCTGCTCTACCTGCCTTCGGGCTACTGCTCGCCGATGGTCCAGCCGGGCTGAGAATAGGCTCGACCTGGGCATCCGAGACCGTCTCGGACGCCGTCACAGTGGAGTCAAGGGACCGCTTAGTGGGACGATGGTCGTTCCGACAGGTTGGGGACGGGGTGTCAGCCATCCGTGTCCCGGCCCGAGGATTGAAACTCAAGCCCGAGCATCGACTGGACGGTCGTTCATTTGCTAACTTACCAATGCTGATTGGAGGATGATCGAGTGGCCGCCCATCCCAGCTACTCCAACCCCCAACTTGTCGAGGCGATCTGCGATATCCACTTCAAGCTCTCGGCCACCGACCCCTGGAAGCCAAGTAAGCCGGGTGCCCTGTTCAAGGCTGTCCAGGAAACCTACCCTGAGATCGAGCCAATCACCGAGCAAGGTGTGCAGCTCGTCTTCGGCCCGGACAGCATGCCCACGCAACAGCTCCTACCGCCTCGCATCCGATTCAAGCTCAGGCACCGCGAGCGCCCAATCCTGCTGCAGATCTCGGAGCAGACGTTCACGATCAACGCGTTGAAACCGTATCCCGGCTGGGAGCAGGTGAAGGGCGAACTCGCTGCGGTCTGGCCAAGGATCCTTGAGATTGTCAAGCCGGAGGCGCTGACGCGGATTGGCATGCGCTATATCAACCGCGTGCTGCGCCGTACCGCAGACGAGCCGCCGAGCTTCTGGCTGCAGGCTTGCGACTTCATTCCGACCGCAGTGCTTCGCTCCGGGCCCGGCTTCCTGCTGCGACTGGAGTCCGGCAGTGACACGGCCAACCGAGCGATGATCACGCTCGCTCACGATCGGAGCGATCAGAAGGAACTTCACGGAGCCCTGATACTCGACATCGACCGTATCACCGAACGGCAGATTAACCCAGGTTGGAACGATCTCGATGCCGCCATCGAAACACTCCACAATGAGATTTGGGAAATCTTCCGGTCCGCGCGCGGGCCCAACCTTGATGCGCTGTTAGCGGGGAAGTTGTAAGGTGCTCGACAACACCACTGTTGCCATCCACGCCCAGGCGCTCCTGCCACGTGGTCCATTCGTCCCCTGGATTCAGAACCAGGTCGTGCCTGAGGTCGAGCACACCAGTTCGGCGAGCGCTACCGGGCGAACATCGGAAGCCCTCATCTGGATGCTGGATAACTCGGGCAGGCATCCGAGGTTCGCACTGCAGTTCACCCCGAGCATGAATCAGGCAGCGATCAAGCTCCTGCAGCAGTGGATTGATGAATATGGGGCAACCTGCGATCCCAACTTAGACCAGCAACTAGAGGAGCTTCGCAAGAACAGGCTCTCGCTCCGCGTTCCATGATCATCTTCCTGGACACCACCCTGCTATGGCTGCTGGCGCATCCCGGGGGCGGACCGAAGGCGCAAGACCTTCGGCGGTGGCTCCTGAGGAGGCTGCAGGCGGGTGACCAGATCGGCGTCGCGGAGATCTGCGACTACGAGGCGCGCCGGGAGCTGTTCCGGAAGGATGCGGTCACGCAGATCGCCAATCTCGATAAACTGATCGAGCGCTCCACTTATGTGCCGCTCGACACGCCAACCATGCGAGACGCGGCGATTCTATGGGCTCAGCTGCGCAAAGCCGGTCAGCCCACTGCCGACGACAAGGCCCTGGACGGCGACGTGATTCTCGGCGCGCAGGCGAAACGATACCCAAAACATGTCGTCGCCACCGAGAACATCGTGCACTTGTCCCGCATCTGCAACGCGAAGGACTGGCGGATCTCTTAGAAAGGCTCGCCGGTTGCGCGCCGGCGCCGCTCGGCTATGATGCGCTGCGGCGCGGCGGCCCCTGTGGCGGAATTGGTAGACGCGGCAGACTCAAAATCTGTTGTTCGCAAGGACGTGCTGGTTCGAGTCCGGCCAGGGGCACCAACGCGCGGAATCGCGCTGTCCGCTTTTTCACCCGCCGAGAATTCCGGCGCGAGAGCGCGTTATTTTGGAGCCGCAGAATTAAGTATTGTGTCCCCGTAACTCCCCTGTCCCCATAACTCCCCCAAGATTTCAAGCAGCCTTGAGACTTCCGGAATAATTTCCTATTATGGGCGAAGCGGTTCGCCGCCCGCGGCGGCCGCTCGCCTCCGGATTCGTTCCGGGGGCCTGCCCCCGGACTTGATCCGGGGGTCCGCTGTTTGGACATTGTGAATCGATGGCGATTGGCCGGCGCTGGCAGACGGCGCGTGTGCGCCCGCCGACGCGCCCGCGCGCCTAGCTTTCGTCTCCCGCCCGGCGGGGCAACTTGTCTAATTGCGACATTTTCGTGTCGCTCGCCCGCTGGGCATGGGGTAGATCGCTCATTTTTTCGTTTTCCGCCGGAGCCCGCCGGAGAAATCGGTCGGGCGGCGTCGGCAAGGGGCAGCGGGGCGCGCCGAATCCTTTTAGACCAGCCAAGGCATGAAGGCGGAGGCGGCGGCCGGCTCACCCCGCCTTCCGCCGCTTCGCCTCGACCCTGGCGATGAATTTCGGGGGGTCGATGATGACGCGGTCGTGGTGGCCGGCGCCGATGGGTTCGGCGTCGTCGCGGCACTCGACGCGGAAGCGGAGACGCCGGCCTTCGACGGCGATCAGCTCGACCGTGGCGGTCACGGTCATGCCGATGGGCGTCGCGGCGCTGTGGCTGATGTCGATGTGGGTGCCGACGGTCATTCGGCCATCGGCCAGATAGGGCTTCAGGGCCTCGAGGCAGGTCGCTTCGACGAAGCCGACCAGATAGGCGGTCGCGAACACCGCCGGCATCCCGCGGAAGTCGGCGAAGGCGGGCGAGACCTGCGGCACGGTCAGGCCCGCATCGACGGTCAGGGTCTTGCTGTGCTTGAGGCCGATCGGCGGGGCGGAAGGCATAGGCGGGTCTCCTTGTGAAACGTCGCGGCGCCGACGCGATTTCCTCGAGCGGAAATCTTGACCGCGGCCGAGGGACGTTCTAGCATCCATCGTTCGATGGGGATGGAGTCCCCCGACAACCGCCGTTGAGGCTGATGACTCCTACCGCGTGAGGCTTGCGGTGGGGGATTCTTTCTTTCGCCGCATCGCCGGCATCCTCGAGCGCAAGCATCACGTGGAAGAATCGGGAAGGCGCTTCGGCGCTCTTCGGCGTCCATTCCGTGGGGCAATGCGGCCTGACGTCAGAGCAGTTAAGCCGTGAAGCAGAGGAGGAATGCAAAATGAGGCACGGTGACATCGTGAGCAGCCGGGATACCGCCGGGGTCGCGGTCTTCCAATACAAGATGCCGCGTCTGCATACGCACCGGGAGGTCGTCGACAACGCGAAGAAGATCGCCGACATGATCGTCGGCGTCAAGGTTGGGCTCCCGGGAATGGACTTGGCGATATTCCCCGAATACAGCACCCATGGGATCATGTACGACCGGCAGGAGATGTTCGACACGGCGTCGTCGGTCCCCGGGGACGAGACCGAGATCTTCGCCCGGGCCTGCCGGCAAGCCAATACCTGGGGGGTGTTCTCGCTGACCGGGGAGAGGCACGAGGACCACCCCAAGAAGAATCCCTATAACACCCTCATCCTGATGAACAACAAGGGCGAGATCGTCCAGAAGTACCGGAAGATCCTGCCGTGGTGCCCGATCGAAGGCTGGTATCCGGGCGGCAAGACCTATGTGTCCGACGGTCCGAAGGGGCTGAAGATCAGCCTGATCATCTGCGACGACGGGAACTATCCCGAGATCTGGCGCGACTGCGCGATGAAGGGCGCCGAGCTCATCGTCCGGTGCCAGGGTTACATGTATCCGGCGAAGGAGCAGCAGGTGTTGATCGCGAGGGCGATGGCCTGGGCCAATTGCGCGTACGTGGCCGTGGCGAACGCCTCCGGCTTCGACGGCGTCTACACCTATTTCGGCCATTCGGCGATCGTCGGGTTCGACGGACGGACCCTCGGCGAATGCGGCGAGGAGGAGAACGGAATCCAGTACGCCCAGCTCTCGGTCTCGCAGATCCGAGACGCGCGCGCGAACGACCAGGCGCAGAACCATCTCTTCAAGCTGCTGCATCGCGGCTACACGGGCGTCTATGCCTCCGGAGACGGCAGCAGCGGCGTGGCCGAATGCCCGTTCGAGTTCTACCGCACCTGGGTCACCAATCCGAAGAAGGCTCAGGAGCAGGTCGAGGCGATCACGCGCAAGACCATCGGGGTCAGCGGCTGTCCGGTTTCGGGCATCCCCGAGCCGAAGCTGGCGGCCGAGTGAGCCGAAGACGCGGCGCCGCGGTCGAAACTGCATGATCGGCGACCAGGACGAGGCTCGGGGTTCCCGGCGATTGTCGGGAATCCCGAGCGCAATCAAGCGAGGCAATGCGGACCATGCAGACCCCGAGCGACGGCGTTCTTCTGCGGATCTACACCGGAGAGAATGACAGCTACGGCCATCGGCCTCTCTACGAGGCGATCGTGCTCAAGGCGCGCGAGATGCATCTGGCGGGCGCCACCGTCCTGCGCGGCGCGATGGGATACGGCCACTCCAGCCGGCTGCACACGGCGAAGATCCTTCGGCTGTCCGAGGATCTGCCGATCATCGTCGAGATCGTCGACACCGAGGCGAAGATCAACGCCTATCTGCCGCTCCTGGACGAGATGGAAGGCACCGGCCTCGTGACCCTGGAGAAGGTGAGGGTGCTGTCCTACGGACCCAACAAGAAGGGTCGTTAGCGAGACGAAGCGACCGGTCCCCTTATTCCGCTACCGCGGCGCCGCCACGCCGTTGACGCAGTTGCGCAGGCGGCCGTCGCGCAGGAATGCGACGGCGGTTTCGACCGGCTTGCGGCGCAGGTCCAACATCCCGGCTGCGCTGTAGAAGGCGGCGTGCGGGGTAATCAGCAGGCGCCCGGCCTGCCACGGTTCGCGGGAAGCGAAGGCGCGGATCAGCGGGTGCGCCGGGTCGGGCGGCTCGTCGGGCAGCACGTCGAGCCCGGCCCCGGCCGGCCGGCCCGCGCGTAAGCCCACGGCGAGCGCGTCGAGATCGACGAGATGCCCGCGTGCCGTGTTGATCAGGATGGCGCCGTCCTTGAAACGGGCGAGGGCGGCGGCGTCGATCATGTGCCGCGTCTCGTCGGTCAGCGGCGCGTGCAGGCTGACCACGTCGGCGCGCGCCAGCAGGTCTTCGAGCCGGTCGGTGCGCGCGAATCCCAGGGCCAGCTCCTGCCCTTCCGGGACATAGGGGTCGTAGAACAGCACGTCCATATCGAGGGCGCGGGCGCGGCGCGCCGTCGCCGTGCCGATGCGCCCCATCCCGATGACGCCGAAGACCCGCCCGCGCACGCGCCCGATCAGCGGGGCCGCGTCCCATTGCCAGCCGGCGACCGGGTCGGCGCGCAGCGCGTCCTGGAAGAAGGCGACCCCGCGCGCCAGCGCCAGGAACAGCGCGATGGCGTGGTCGGCCACGTCGGTGGTGCCGTAATCGGGGCAGTTGCACACCGGCACGCCGCGCGCCGCGAAGGCGGCCAGGTCGATGCGGTCGTAACCGACGCCGGCGCGCACGACGATGCGGCACGACGACAGCCGCGCCGCGACGCCGGCGTCGATCGCCATCTCGTGCCACAGGATCATGGCGTCGCAGGCGCGCCAAACCGCGTCCGGAATGCGGTCCGGGTCGCGCTCGCGGAAGACCTCGACGACCGAACCGGGCGGCGCCGCCGCGCGCTCGACCGTCGGCTCGCCGGGAAACTGCGCGTCGGGGATGAGAATACGCAAGGTCAGGGACCCTTCCTCGCCGGACGACGGGCGCCGCTCAGTCGGCGCCGAGGAATGGATAGCGCGCGAGGTCGTCGCGCGTCCACAGGGCGAGGCCGGCCCGCGGTCCCACCGTCTCGATCAGGACGACCGCGTCGGGGTCGTAGAGGCTTATCCGGCCGGGCGTTCCCGCCGCCGCCAGCGCCGCCGTCAAGGCGGCGTCGAGCGCCCGCTCCTCGGCCTGGCCGGACAGCACCTCCTTGCCGCCGCGCCGGTGGACGCGGACGTGGAACGACTTGCCGGCGAGAAGCGGCGCCCAGCCGAGCACGATGTCCTTGGCCTTCGCCTCGAACTCCTCCGCCGTCTCGAAGTCGAAGGCCGCGGCGGCCGGGGCGATGCGGCCGAACACCTGCGGCAAATCGGGATAGCGCGACCACCAGTCGTGCAGCGTCTCGAGGACCTGCGCCGGGTCGGCGACGCGCGCCACCAGGACGTTGAAGAAGTCGCTGCGCTTGACCGGGCCGAACTCCTGCAGCACCTCGCAGGCGCGCACGAACTGGCGCTCGCGGACGGTGGCGACGAGGTTCCAGTCGGGCAGGCCGCGGCCGCGCTTCATCGCCGAGTCCCGCCGCAGCCGTCGGCCACGGCGCAATCCGCTATGGTTAACAATATCTTAAGGATCATCGCCGTATCCTGGGGCGGGCGGAAACCGGTGCCTGAGGGACGAGGCCCTTGAAAGTTCCCCTTATGTTCCTATATCTTCGATAGTCCCCAGGGGCGCGGGGCAACGGGTTCCAGCCACAATACTACGAGTATGGCGCCGGCGGGACGGGTGATGAGCCCGGCCGAGCCGACAATGCCCAAGGTTCTTTTTTGGACAAACGAGGCTTCTCAGGTAGGGGAGGATAACGAGATGACGAACATGGTTCAGGTTTATGCGCGCGCCGACGATCTGTCGCGCTATCTCGGCGAGGTGCGGCGGTTCCCGCTGCTCGCCAGCGACGAGGAAGACGGGCTGGCCCGGCGCTATGTCGCCGACGGCGACCCGGAGGCGGCGCGCCGCCTGGTCGGCAGCCACCTGCGGCTGGTGGTCAAGATCGCCAAGGGCTTCCGCGGCTATGGCCTGCCGCTCGGCGATCTGATCGCCGAGGGCAATATCGGCCTGATGCGGGGGCTGCGGCGGTTCGACCCCGACCGCGG
Source organism: Dongiaceae bacterium (assembly GCA_040881945.1). Classification (GTDB taxonomy): domain Bacteria; phylum Pseudomonadota; class Alphaproteobacteria; order Dongiales; family Dongiaceae; genus JBBECF01. Next base: position 15,000 of record JBBECF010000210.1, read on the forward strand.
GGTGCGGCTTAGCACCTATGCCGCGTGGTGGATCCGGGCCGAGATCCAGGACTACATCATGCGCTCGCAGTCGCTGGTGAAGATGGGCACCACGGCGACGCAGAAGAAGCTGTTTTTCAACCTGCGGCGGCTCAAGGGCCGGCTCGGCGAGTTCGGCGACGGCGACCTGGCGCTCGAATCCACCGCGGCCATCGCCGCCGCGCTGGAGGTCCCGACCGACGAGGTCGTGAGCATGAACCGGCGGTTGCAGGCGAGCGACCAGTCGCTCAACGCCGCCGTCGGCTTCGACATGGATGCCGAATGGCAGGATCGGCTGGTCGACGAGTCGCCGGACCCGGAGACGATCGTCGTCGAGCGCGACGAGCTCGACCGCCGGTCGGCCTTGCTCGAGCGCAGCCTGCGCGAGCTCGACGAGCGCGAGCGCGACATCCTGCGCCGGCGCAAGCTGCAGGAGGAGCCGCTGACGCTCGACGATCTCAGCCGCCACTACGGCGTCTCGCGCGAGCGCATCCGCCAGATCGAGGCGCGGGCGATGGAGAAGCTGGGCAAGATCATGCGCCGGCCGGCCGCTATGGAGATGGCGAGCGCCTGAGGCGGCGCGTCGAGCGGCCGGCGCCGCCCTCCCGCCGGCTTGATGCAGGTCAATGAAATGCGGGCCCGGCCGCGGCAGGGTCTCTTCCATGCTCCGCGATTCCGGATGGTCCGGGAGCGCGCGCGACTGGAGGAGATCCGAACCATGGCCAAGGGAAGCGGAAAAGTAGCGGTGAAGAAGGCGACGGCGGCGGTGCCGGCAAGGGTTGGGCAGGACCCATTCGGCGGCCTGCGCCAGGAGATCGACCGTCTGTTCGAGGAGTTCGGCCCGGGCTTCGCGTTGGTGCCGTCCGTGCGGCGGCTGCTCGAGTTCGAGCCGTTCCGCGCCATGTCGAGCGCGTTCGGCGCGGCCGCCCCGGCGGTCGACGTGGCCGACAAGGAGAAGGAGATTCAGGTCACGGCCGAGCTGCCCGGCATGGACGAGAAGGACATCGAGGTGTCGCTGTCCGGCGACATGCTTACGATCAAGGGCGAGAAGAAGGAAGAGCGCGAGGAGAAGGAGAGGAACTACTATTTCTCGGAGCGCCGCTTCGGCTCGTTCCAGCGGTCGTTCCGCCTGCCCGAGGGCGTGAACCCGGACAAGGTCGAGGCGCGCTTCGACAAGGGCGTGCTCACGGTCACCCTGCCCAAGACCGCCGAGGCGGCGAAGCGGCAGCGCAAGATCGCGGTCAAGGCGGCCTAGCCGGGGCGGAGGCGTGCCGTCCGGGTCGGCGGGCCGGGGGCCCCCTTGAGCGGTCGCGAGGCGGTGCTGCAGGCGGTCCGCGCGGCGCTGCTGAGCGAGCCGCGAGTCGATCCGCATGCCCATCGCATCGCGCTCGACTTCGCCGACGGGGTGCTGACGCTTGAGGGCGAGGTCGGCGACATCGCCGCCAAGAAGCTGGCGCTCGAGCGCGCGGCCGCCGTGCCCGGCGTGACCGGCCTCGTCGACCGGCTGCACGTCGCGCCGGCCGAACGCATGGGCGACGGGCAGGTGCGTGAGTTGGTGCGCGACGCGCTGCTGCAGGAGCCGGCCTTTGCCGAATTCGCGCTACGCGAATGCATCAAGGGCGCGTGGCGGCCGGTGCGCGTCCCGCCGCAGCTGCGCGGTGCCATCGACGTCGAGGTGGCCGACGGCGTGGTCACGCTGAACGGCCGCGTGCCCGGCCTCGACGACAAGCGCCTGGCCGGCGTGCTGGCCTGGTGGGTGCCGGGCAGCCGCGACGTGATCAACGGCCTCGCCGTCGAACCGCCGGAAGAGGACAGCGACGACGCCATCGCCGAGGCGGTGCGGCTCGCGCTCGAGAAGGACCCCTTCGTCGATGCCGGCCAGATCCGGGTGGGCGTGCGCCGCGCAACGGTCACGCTGACCGGGCTGGTGCCCGCCGAGTCGGAGCGCCACATGGCCGAGTTCGACGCCTGGTACGTGTTCGGCGTCGACAAGGTGGTCAACCGGATCGCGGTGCGGACCTGACCGCCGGCCGCGGCCGGCCGGACCGCCATGAAGGACGCGGACTGCGTCGAGTTCCTGCGCTGGTGCCTGCCGCGCCTGCGGCTGCGCTGGGCCGGGTTCCGCAAGGTGCGCCGCACCCTGTGCAAGCGCGTGGATCGACAGGTGCGCCGGCTCGGCCTTGCCGACGTCGGCGCGTATCGCGCCTATCTCGAAGCGACACCGGCCGAGTGGGACCGCCTCGACGCGCTGTGCCGCATCCCAATTTCGCGCTTCTACCGCGACCGCGCGGTGTTCGATTGCCTCGGCGCCGACATCCTGCCGGCGCTGGCCGCGGCCGTGCCGGGCGGGCGCCTGCGCGCCTGGAGCGTGGGCTGCGCCTCGGGCGAGGAGCCTTACGGCGTCATGCTGTTGTGGCGATATCGCGTCGAAGCGCGGTTTCCCGGATGCCGGCTCGACATCCTCGCCAGCGACGCCGACCCGCATATGCTCGAGCGGGCGCAGCGCGGCCTCTATGGGCTGGGCTCGCTCAAGGACCTGCCGGCCGACCTTCTGGCCGGGTTCGAGCCGGTCGGGGACCGCTTTCGCCTGCGCGATGGGCGGCGCGCCGGCGTGACCTTCGAGCTGCGCGATATCCGCGCCGCGCTGCCGGCCGGGCCGTTCGACCTCGTGCTCTGCCGCAACCTCGCCTTCACCTATTTCGACGACGAGTTGCAGCGCGCGACCCTGCGCAAATTGGCGGCGCGCCTTCGCGGCGGCGGCGCGCTGGTCATCGGCAAGCACGAGGCGCTGCCCGACCGCGACGACTTCGCTGACTGGCGGGCCGATCTCGGCATCTTCCGCCGCAAGGCGGTCGCTCGATGAGCGAGCTGCTGGTCATCGACGGCGCTTACGGCGAAGGCGGCGGCCAGATCCTGCGCACCGCGCTCGGCCTCGCCGCGGTCCTCGGGCGGCCGGTCCGCATCGAGCGCATCCGCGCCGGCCGCGCGCAGCCGGGCTTGGCGGCGCAGCACCTCACCGCCGTATGGGCGCTGGCGGCGGTGTGCGACGCCGGGCTCGACGGTGACCGGCTCGGCTCGCAGTCCCTGGCCTTCGCGCCGCGGCGGGCGCCGCGGGCCGGGGCCTATGCCTTCGACGTGGCCGAGGCGCGGCCGGGCGGCAGCGCCGGCGCCGTCGCCCTCGTGCTGCAGGCGCTGCTGCCCCCGCTGCTGCTCGGCGAGGGCGACTCGACGCTGACCCTGCGCGGCGGCACGCACTTGGCCTGGAGCCCGCCATTCGATTACCTCCGGGACGTCTGGCTGCCGACGCTGCGCGCGGCGGGCGTGACAGCGGACCTGACGCTGGAGCGTTGGGGGTTCTATCCGGTCGGACAGGGCGAACTGCGCGCCCGCATCCGCGGCCTCGGCCCGGAAGCGGCGCTCCGCCCGCTGCAATTGGAGACGCGCGGGCCCTTGCGCCGGGTGAGCGGGCGCGCGGTCGCGGCCAACCTGCCGGCGCACATCCCGCAGCGCATGGCCGACCGCGCCCGCGCCCTGCTCGGCGCCGCCGGCATCGCCGCCAAGGTGGCGGCCGAGTTCGTGCGCGCCGCCTGTCCCGGCGCCGGTATCTTCCTGGTGGCGCAATACGAGGGCGCGTCGGGCGGTTTCAGTGCGCTCGGCCGGCCGGGCAAACCGGCGGAGGAAGTGGCCGAGGAGGCCGTCGCCGCGCTGCTCGCCCACCACGCCTCGGGGGTCGCGCTCGACGTCCACCTGGCCGATCAAATCCTGACGCCGCTGGCGCTCGCGTCCGGACCCTCGTCGTTTTCGGCCGAACGGGCGAGCCGTCACCTCGAAACCAACGCCTGGGTGATCGAGCGCTTCGGCCTCGCGCGAATCGAGATCGACCGGCGCGACGACGGTACCGTGCTGGTCACGGTGCGGCCGCGGCGTTGACGGGTTGTTAAGCTTCGGTTGCGACAAAGGGCGACACCTGCTTTGATGGCGAATGCGCCGCCGCCGGCTAGGGCGGCCGCCGGAACGTCGATCGGGGAAGGGGGACGGTCCAAGTGAGTCAGCCTGCTTTCACGCGTGTCCTCGACCGCCGGCGGTTCCTGGCGCTCGGCGCCATGGCGGCCTGTGCCTTGGGCGCGGCGCCGGCGCATGCGCTGGGCGCCGGCCAGCGGTCGCTATCGTTCCGCCACCTGCATACCGGCGAGCGGCTGACGGCGACCTATTGGGCCGACGGCACCTATGTCGGTGAGGCCTTGGCCAGGATCGACCGCCTGCTGCGCGATTTCCGGACCGACGAGGTCAAGGCGATCGACCCGCGGCTGCTCGACCTGCTGAACCTGCTGGGGCGCAAGATGGACTCCCGGACGCCCTTCGAGGTGATTTCGGGCTACCGGTCGCCGGCGACGAACGCGACCCTGGCCGCCGCCGGCCACGGCGTCGCCACGAAGAGCCTGCACCTGCGCGGCATGGCGATCGACGTCCGGCTGCCGGGGCGGCGCCTCAAGGACCTGCACCGGGCGGCGCTGGCCCTGCGCGGGGGCGGCGTCGGCTACTATCCCGCCACGGACTTCGTCCACGTCGACGTCGGCCGCGTCCGCTCCTGGTAGCG
>JBBECF010000210.1:19714-54618 GCA_040881945.1 Dongiaceae bacterium
GATCGCACCGCCCACTTCTCGATCTCCACCAGGAACAGCACCGTCGAGGCGACGGCGACGATCGCGACCCAGCTCGCCGCGCCGATCGGCCGCGTGCCGAACAGGTGCTGCATCGGCGGCGCATAGGTCATGAGCAACTGCAGGACGACGACCAGCCCGATCGCGATCAGGGCGGAGCGGCTGCCGAACAGGCCGCGACGGTTCAGGACCGGCGCCAGCAGGTAGCGCGCGTTGAACAGGTAGAAGACCTCGAACATCACCAGCGTATTCACCGCCACGGTGCGCGCCGTCGCGACATCGGCGCCGTGCTCGCGCGTCCACAGGAACAGCCCGAAGGTGCCGGCGACCAGGATCGCGGTCACGAAGGCGATCCGCCAGACCAGCAGGCCGGACAGCATCGGCTCGTCGGAGCGCCGGGGCGGGCGGCGCATGACGTCGCTCTCCGGCGGCTCGAAGGCGAGGGGCAGCGCCAGGGTCACGGCGGTGACCATGTTCACCCACAGGATCTGCACCGGGGTGATCGGCAGCAGCTGTCCGAGCGCGATCGCCACGACGATCACCCCCGCCTCGCCGCCGCTGGTCGGCAGCATGAAGGCGATCGCCTTCTTCAGGTTGTCGTAGATCGTCCGGCCCTCCTCCACCGCGTGCGCGATGGTGGCGAAATTGTCGTCGGCCAGGACCATCACGGCCGCCTCCTTGGCCGCCTCGGTCCCCTTCTGGCCCATCGCCACGCCGATGTCGGCCTGCTTCAAGGCCGGCGCGTCGTTGACGCCGTCGCCGGTCATGGCGACGACCTCGCCGGCGGACTGGAGCGCCCGGACCAGGCGCAGCTTGTGCGCCGGGCTGGTGCGGGCGAAGACATCGACCTCGCGCGCCACGATCGCGAGGCGATCGTCGTCGAGCGCGTCGAGCTCGCTCCCGGTCAGCACGACGTCGGCGTTCAGCAGCCCGAGGCGGCGCGCCACCGCGCGCGCCGTGCCGGCGTGGTCGCCGGTGACCATCTTGACGCGGATCCCGGCCGCCTGGCAGCGGGCGACCGCGGCGATCGCCTCGACGCGCGGCGGGTCGGCCAGGCCGAACAGCCCGATCAGGGTCAGGCCGTCCTCGACGTCGGCGAACCGCAGGTCGCGGTGGTCGGCGGCGGCCGCCTTCCAGGCCAGCGCCAGCACCCGCTGCCCGCGCGATGCCATGTCGTCTATGCAGCGACGCCAATAGCCAAGGTCGAGGGGCTCGTCCGCGGCGGCGCCGCGCTGGCGCGCGCACATCCCGAGAATCCGCTCCGGCGCTCCCTTGACGTAGATGAAGCCGTGCCCTTCGTGGTCGTGGTGCAGCGTCGCCATGAAGCGGTGCTGCGATTCGAAGGGCACAACGTCGGTGCGCGGGAACGCCTTCGCTTCGAAATCGGGGTCGAGGCCGGCCTTCATCGCCACCGTCAGCAGCGCCCCTTCGGTCGGGTCGCCGTCGACGATCCATTCGCCGTCGGCCTCGCGCAGGGTCGCGTCGCTGCACAGCAGGGCGGCGCGGGCCGTCTCGCGCAGGATCGGGTGCTCGTCAACGGACAGCTCGGCGCCGTCGAGCAGGAACGCGCCGTCGGGGGCGTAGCCGGCGCCCGTGACCTCGAACAGGTGGCGGCCGGCGGCCACGGTCTGCACCGTCATCTCGTTGCGCGTGAGCGTGCCGGTCTTGTCGGAACAGGCGACCGTGACCGAGCCCAGGGTCTCGACCGCCGGCAGCCGGCGCACGATGGCGTTGCGCCGCGCCATGCCCTGGACACCGATCGCCAGGGTCACGGTCATCATCGCGGGCAGGCCTTCGGGTATGGCGGCGACGGCAAGGCCGACCGTGGCCATGAACATGTCCTCGGCCGGGATGCCCTGGACGAGGATCCCGAAGGCGAAGGTGGCCGCCGCGACCAGGACGATCGCCGCGGTCAGCCAGCGGCCGAAGGCGGCGAGCCGGCGCAGCAGCGGCGTCACGACCGTTTGCACCTCGGCGAGCATCGAGCCGATGCGGCCGATCTCGGTGGCGTCCCCGGTCGCGGCCACGATGCCGGCGCCCTGCCCGGCGGCGACGAGCGTCCCGGCAAAGGCCATCGACGACCGGTCGCCGAGCGGCGCGGCGGGCGGGACGGGCGCGACGCCCTTCTCCACCGCCAGCGATTCGCCGGTCAGCGCCGCCTCCTGGAGCTGCAATCCCTTGACGCGGATCAGACGCAAATCCGCCGGCGCCTTGTCGCCCGACTGCAGGAAGACGATGTCGCCGGGGACCAGGACGTCGGCCGGCGCGACGATCCGCCGGCCGTCGCGCAGCACGCTCGCCTGCGGCGACAGCATGCTGCGGATCGCCGCGAGCGCGCTTTCCGCCTTGCCCTCCTGAACGAATCCGATCGCGGCGTTGATCAGCACGACGCCGACGATCACGCCGGTGTCGACCCAGTGGCCGAGCAGCGCGGTCACCAGCGCCGCGCCGACCAGCACGTAGATCAACAGGTTGTGGAACTGGGCGAGGAAGCGCCGCAGCGGGTGCCGCCGCGGGGGCGGCCGCAGCCGATTGCGGCCGAAACGGTCGAGTCGCTCCCGCGCCTCGTCCGAGGTCAGCCCTTCCGGCCGCGAGTCGAGCCGCCCGAACGCCTCGGCGAACGGCACAGCGTGCCAGGAAACACGCGTCGGCTCGGCCGTCGGGAGCGCCGCGCGCGGATCGCCTGCTGCATCGTCCATGGCGGAGGGGCCCCCAGACGCGTTGCATCACAGGTGGCGATGGTGGAATTGAACGGCAAGCAGCGGTGGGCGCGCATTGACCTGGGTCAAGGCCGCGCGCCGGCGCCGGTTGCATCGCGCGCCGGAACCAATAAGCTGCGCGGTCTCATGTCGAATTCAGTCGCCGTCTTCGTCGATGCGCCGGACTGGCACGGGCGCCGGCTCGAGGCCGCGCTGCGGCGACGCGGCGCGCGCGCGGTCTGGCTGTCTTTGAAGGACTGCGGCTTCGCCGTCGGCGGCGCCGATCCCTCGGGCGCTTCCGGCGGCTTGTCGCTGCCCGGATTCGCGGACGCGCTGCCGGCCAGCGCCCTGGTGCGCAGCGTCCCGGCCGGCAGCTTCGAGCAGGTGACGATGCGGCTCGGCGTGCTGCACGCGCTCGGCGCGGCGGGCGTGCCGGTCTGCAACGACGCGCGCGCGATCGAGCGCTGCGTCGACAAATCGATGACCAGCTTCCTGCTGCACCGCGCCGGCATCCCGACGCCGCCGACCTGGACGGCGGAGAGCGTCGAGCAGGCGCGCGCCCTGGTCCGGGCCGAGGCGCGGCCGGGCCGGCCGCTGGTGCTGAAACCGCTGTTCGGCGCGCAAGGGCGCGGCCTGCTTCTGATCGAGGACGCGGCCGCGCTGCCGCCGCCCGACGACGTCGGCGGCGTCTATTACCTGCAACAGTTCGTCGCCGGCGCCGATCCCGGCTGGCGCGACTGGCGGGCCTTCGTCGTCGGCGGGCGGACCGTCGCGGCGATGATCCGCCACGGCGCCTCGTGGCGCACCAACGCCTGCCGCGGCGCGCGTTGTGAGGGCGTCGCCCCCGAGGGCGAGATCGCCGAACTGGCCACGGCGGCGGCGGCGGCCGTCGGCGCCGATTACGCCGGCGTCGATATCATTCGCGACGCCGACGGGCGCGCCTTCGTGCTCGAGGTCAACAGCATGCCGGCCTGGAAGGCGCTGCAAGGGGTCTCCGCCGTCGACATCGCCCAGGCGCTGGTCGACGATTTCCTGGCGCGGCTGCGGGTTCCCTTCGCCAAGGCGGGCACGGCGTGACGCTGCCGGCCGAGGCCGTCGCCGCGGCCTATCTCGACGCCTGCCTGATCGAGCTGCGCGCGTTGAAGCCCGGCAACGTGCATGACGATGCCGCCGGCCACGGCATGACGGTCGCCGATTTCGAGGCGGCGGCGCGGGCCAGCGCGGATGTATTCGCGCTGCCGGGCCTTGGCGTCGGCGAGCGCATCTACGAGGCCGTCCGTCGCTCGCGCGCCGCCGTCGACTGCAACGCCAATCTCGGCATCGTACTGTTGTGCGCGCCGCTGGCCGAGGCGGCGCTGACGGCGCCGGCCAACGCGACCTTCAGGCGCGGCGTCGAGGCCGTGCTGGCGCGGCTCGACCTCGCCGACGCCGAATTCGCATTCCGCGCGATCCGCCTGGCCGCGCCCGGCGGGCTTGGCGAAAGCGCGCGCCACGACGTGCGTCGTCCGGCAACGGTCGGGCTGCGCGAGGCGATGTCCGAGGCGCAGGCGCGCGACCGTGTCGCGCACCAGTATGAAGCGGGCTTCGCCGACGTCTTCGGTCTCGGTGTGCCGCGGTTGCGCGCCGGGCTCGCCCGCTGGGGCGACCCGGCCTGGGCCGCCGCCGCGGCCTATCTCGGATTCCTCGCCGCCTTTGCCGACAGCCACGTTGAGCGCAAGCATGGGTCCTCGCGGGCCGAGGACGTGCGCCGCCGCGCCGCGCCGCTCGACGCACTGTTGCAGGCGGCGGCGGACCCGGCGGCGCTGCGGCCGGCGCTGCTCGATCTCGACGCCGCGCTGAAACGCGAGGGCGTCAATCCGGGAACGAGCGCCGATCTCACCGTCGCCAGCCTGTTCGCGCTCGGCCTCGAGGACGCCCAGGCCGGCGCCGATCCCGCTTTGTCCTTGCCGAAGTCGGGAGATTGAGACTACCATTGGCTTCGGCGTTCTCGCGAACGCCGGTGGGGATGCTGTCTGGGCAACCGGTCTGACGGCGGTGCCGGTCAGGCGCTGTAAACAAGGATGGCTCCGTGCGCCAGGAAGGGCGACGCGGCCGCGTCGGCGTTTAGGTCGCTTCGTTCGGCCGCGTGCGTAGGGGATTCAGCTAGAACAGTTGTTCAGAAGATTAAAGGGAGGAGAGCCGATGGCCAAGATTACCAAGACCCTGGTGGGCGAATCGCTGGTCGGCGAGGGCAACGAGGTCGCGCATGTCGACCTGATCATGGGACCGCGCGGCGGCGCCGTCGAAGCGGCGTTCTGCAACGCGCTCACCAACAACAAGGACGGATTCACCAGCCTGCTCGCGGTCGTCGCGCCGAACCTGGCGACGAAACCGAACACGATCCTGTTCAACAAGGTCACGATCAAGGGCGCGAAACAGGCGGTGCAGATGTTCGGCCCCGCCCAGCACGGCGTCGCGATGGCCGTGGCCGACTGCGTCGAGGACGGCACCATCCCGGTGGCCGAGGCCGACGACGTTTTCATCTGCGTCGGCGTGTTCATTCACTGGGACGCCCAGGACGACAAGAAGATCCAGGATTTCAATTACCGGGCCACGAAGGAATCGATCAAGCGGGCGGTCGCCGGCGAGCCGCGGGCGTCCGACGTCGTCGCCAAGAAGCGCACTGCCAAGCACCCGTTCGCGGCCGGCTGAAAGGAAGGCGGCTCTCGGTCGGAACCCCCGCCGGCATCGTCCGGCGGCTGGCTGGAGAAGCTGCTGAAAATGTTGCGCGGCGGCTAGTGTCCCGTCGTCGAAATTCGTTACACGAATTTCGACGTGAACGGGCCACTAAGCGCATGAGTCTAGTGGCCTGCTCACCCCAGAAATTCGAAACGAATTTCTGGGGCAGGACACTAGGCGGCGGGCGCGCCGCTCAGCGCGGCAATCTCGGCGCCGCCGATGCGCCCGTGGTGAAGCGCGCTCGCGACCAGCGCCCCGGCGATGCCGCGGCCGGCGAGCCGCGTCAGATCGTCGGCGTCGCGCACGCCGCCGGCGGCGAACAGACGGACGGCCGGGGCCCGCGCCTGGATCTGCGCGAGCAGGTCGATGTCCGGGCCGCGGTCGCTGCCGACGCGCCCGAGCGTCATGACAACGACGCGCGAGGGCCAGAATCGCGCCTCGGCACGCAACCCCGGCGGCCCGAGGAAACGGTTGTGCCTAAAATCCAGCGACAGGATCACGCGCGCCGCAACGTCGCCGAGCCGGCCGAGAATGTCCGGGTCGCGCTGCGTCTCGCTGCCGACGACGAGGTCGCCCAACCCCTGCGCCAACCAGGCGCGCGCCGCGGTTTCATCCGCAACGCCGCTGTCCACCCACAGCCCGAGACCGGGAAAGGCCCGACGCAATCGTTCGAGCGCCGGCCGGTTGTTGCCGGTCCCGGCGATGGCGTCGAGATCGGCGACGTAGAGCGTGGCGAAGGGGTAGAGGCCGAGGAACCCGCCGACCACGTCGAGCGGGTCGCTGCCGGCGCACAGGCGCGACCGCACCGGGGCATAAGTTTCGCGCCGCCCGCCCTGGGCATGCACGACCTGGCCCGCCTTCAGGTCGATGACCGGAACGATCTCCATGGGATGCGACCGTGCGCCTGTTCGTGTGCGAATACGTCACCGGCGGCGGCCTGAGCGGCGCGCCCTTGCCGCCCGGCCTGCGCCGGGAAGGCGACATGATGCTGGGCACGCTTGTCAAGGACCTCGGCGACGTGCCGGGGGTGGAGGTCGTGTCGACCCGCGACGCGCGCCTGCCGGTCCCCGACTGCGCGGCCGCGTTCCGCCCGATCGGCGCGGGCGAGGACCCGTGGCCGGTGTGGCGGCGCCTGGCCGGCGAGGTCGATGCCGTCTGGCCGGTGGCGCCGGAGACCGGTGGCGCGCTGGAGCGATTGAGCGAGATGGCGCTCGCCGCCGGCGCCAGGCTGCTCGGCAGCCGGCCGCGGGCGGTGCGGCTGGCGGCGAGCAAGCGCGCGACGGCGGCGCTGCTGACCGCGCGCGGCGTCGCCGCGGCGCCGACCTGGCCGGCGGCGCGGGGGCGTGATCTGTCCGACCCGACCGCCGGCTGGGTCGCGAAGCCCGACGACGGCGCCGGCGCCGAGGACACGCATTACTTCCGCCGGCGCGACGATCTGGTCCGCTGGCTCGACGCCCGCCCGACGCCGGACGCCTACGTCGTGCAGCCGTATTGTCCCGGCACGGCGGCGAGCCTGTCGCTGCTGTGCGGCGACGGGCGCGCCTGGCTGCTCGCCTGCAACCGCCAGGACGTCGTCGTCGACGGCGGCCGGTTCCGCTATCGTGGCGGCACGGTCGGCGGGCTGGAAGCGCGGCGGCCGGTCTTCGCCCCGATCGCCGCGGCCGTGGCGGCGGCGATCCCCGGCCTGTGGGGCCATGTCGGAATCGATCTGATGGACGGCGCCGACGGGCCGGTCGTGCTCGAGGTCAACCCGCGCCTGACGACCTCCTATGTCGGTCTCCGGGCCGCCACCGGGACGAACCCGGCGGCGCTGGCGCTCGAGCTCATCGAAAGCCCGATCGCCGAAATCGAACGCCCGCTGCGGATAACGGCGCAGGCGGTCGCAGTCGAGGACGAAGATGACTGACGAACCCGTCACCGGCTGGGATTTGGGCGGCGCCCACCTCAAGGTCGCGCAGGCCGAGGCCGGCGGCCGCCTGGTCGCGGCGCTGCAACTCCCCTGTACGCTGTGGCTGGGGATCGAGCACCTCGATCGCGCGCTGGCCGAGGCCGGCCGTTGCCTGCGCCCAACGCGCCGCCACGCCGTCACCATGACCGGCGAGCTGACCGACCTGTTCGCCGGCCGCGCCGAAGGGGTGCGCCGACTGGTCGAAGCGATGGCGCGGGCCTTTCCGGACGCCGAGCTCGGGATCTATGCCGGCGAGGCCGGCTTCCTGACGCCGGCCGAGGCCGTCGCGCGGCCTCGGCTCGTCGCCTCGGCCAACTGGCACGCCGCCGCCCGCTTCGCCGCCGCGCGTTTCGGTACGGCGCTGTTCGTCGATGTCGGTAGCACGACGACGGACATCGTCCCGGTCGCCGGCGGGCGCGTGCGCGCCGTCAGCACCGGCGACGACGAACGCCTGGCCGCCGAGGAGCTGGTCTATAGCGGGGCGACGCGCACGCCCGTGATGGCGCTGGCCGACAGCGTCCCCTTCGCCGGCCGGCACCAGCGCCTGATGGCCGAGCTGTTCGCGACCGCCGCTGACGTGCACCGGTTGACCGGCGCCCTGCCCGATGACGCGGATCAACTGCCGACCGCGGACGGGCGCGGCAAGACCGCCGAGGGCAGCGCCCGGCGGCTCGCCCGCATGCTCGGCTGCGATCTCGAGGACGCCGACATGGCGGCGTGGCGCGGCCTCGCCCGCCATCTGGCGGAGCGGCAGCGCCGGCTTCTGCAAGACGCCATGGAGCGCGTGCTGTCGCGCAGCGTCTTCGCCGACGACGCGCCGTTGGTGGGCGCCGGCATCGGCCGCTTCCTGCTGCCCGAGCTGGCGCGGCGGCTGCACCGGCCCTACGCCGATTTCGCGGACCTCGTCGCCGGCGATCCGGAGGTCAGGGAATGGGCGGCGCGCTGCGCCCCGGCCGCGGCGGTGGCGGCGCTCGCCGCCGCGGAATGACGGGCGACCAGGGCGCTGAGCGCGCGCAGCCGCGCCGGGTCGAGCGGCGAATTCCGCCCGCCCGCGCACAGCGCGCGGCGGAAGCCGAGATAGTCGGGGCCGAGGCGCGCCAGCGGCGCCACGTCCGCGGCCGACAGCGACCCGGCGAGGCCGCCGAGCAGGCCGGCCGCCCGGGCGCGCGCGACGAAGCGGCCGAGGGTCGCGTCGTCGAGGTGGCCGCGGAGGCCCGACCCGGTCTTGTCGGCGGTGTCGAGCATCGCGCCGGCGAAGCCGTGCAGCCGTTCGATCACGGCGAAATCGGGGTCCCGATCGGCGAACATGACGAGGACGAGGCGGCGTCCGTCCGCCGCCGCCTGCGCCAGGGCGTCGAGACAGGCGTCGCGGTCGCCGCCGGGGAACAGCCCGACCTTGACGATATCGACGCCGAGATCGGCGATGCGCGCGACCGCGTCGCGCAGCAGCTTGGGGCGCATCGGCAGGTTGCCGGCGGTCGCGCTGACCGTGCGGCGGCCGGCGACGCGCGCGACGGCCGCGCGCACGGCCGGCGCGGCGAGCGCGCCGAGGGCGCCGGTGCGCGGGTCCTTGAGGTCGATGATGTCGGCGCCGGCGTCGAGCGCGATCTCCGCCTCGGCCGCCGAGGCGACGCTGGCGAGCAGGCCGGTCACGCGCCGGGCTCCACGGGCGCCGCGGCGCGGTGGGCGGCGATCTTTTCCATCAACCACCCCCAGGCCTCGCGTTCGCGTGGGCCCGCCGTCTTGTCGATGGCGATCCGCAGATAAGCGGTCTCGCGCTCGATCTGGTCGAACGGCAGCATGTGCAACCGGCTGACCAGGATCGCCGCCTCGACGACCGCGGCTTGGGCGCGGTTGAAGCCGCGGAACGGCGCGTGCGTCGCCTCGTGGACCACGGCGCAGCGGAAGCGCGGGCGAGCCGCGTCCTCGGCGACGTCCACGACGGCGAGCTCGGCATGGGCGAGGGCGCCGTCGAGCACCGCCCCGGCGACTTTCGTCGCGGGCCTCGTCGACCAGACGCGGCGCCCGGTCAGGCAGCCGGCGAAGACCCGCACGTCGTCGGTGTAATTGGCGACGGCGAAGGGGTTCTCGCGCAGATTGTCGAGGGTGCGCGAGGGGCGGAACGGCGCGATCACCAGGTGCTCGCCGTCCTCGATCAGGCCGATCGGCGCGACATGCACGACGCCGGCGCGGTCTTGGGTCGTGACGACGGTCTCGCGGATCATGGGCGCTCCGGGTCGCGGCGCTGGCGCGTCAGCGTCGTGCCCGCCGCCTTGTGGCGCAGCGGGTCGTCGGCCGGCCGGTCGACCGCGCAGCCCCAGGCCAGCGGCTCGTCCTGGACGTAGCGCTTGCCGAGCTGCCAGGCGATATGCGCCTTCGCCGTCTCGACGCCGAGATAGAAGGCGTGGGCGCCGTCGTCCTCGACGCCGAGATGCGGATAGAGCGCGAACGGATCGCCGGCCACGTGATGTCCCTGCCGGTTGTAGACATGGATGCCGTCCGGGCCGGCCTCGACCCGGAAGTTGTCGTCCGTGACCATTGCCGCCGTCTCGGCGATCTCCGCCGGAGTATTCGGGAACGGCTTGCGGTCGCGCAGGCACAGGAGCGCCCCGCCGAGGCCGCTCGGCAGGCTGCCTTCGTCGCGCGCCGCGAACATCAGGCGGCGCGCCGCGTCGGTCTCGTGCACCGCGCGGCGGCAATGCGGGCTGACCTGCACGATCAGCACATTCGTTATATGCAGCTCGGACACGATGCCCATGAGCACGGCGGTGACGCCGGCGCTGTCGGCGTCGGTCAGCTCGGTCAGGTTGCCGGTGCCCATGAGGATCCCGGCGTCGGGCCGGGCCCGGCGCAGCGCCGCGTAACGGAGCAGCGATTCGGTAAATCCGAAATGGATCGGATCGAGGATCGGGTCGGCGAGATAGGGCCGGCCGCGGGCGTCGAGCGCCGCCATCGCGCGCAGGAGCGAGTCGAGGTCGCCGTGCCGCGCCGGGATCAGGACCGGCACGGCGTCGCCTTCCTCGGCGACCGCCAGCGTCTCCTCGGTCAGGCTGAGCAGGAAACGCGCGCCGGCGCGGGCGCCGCGGCCGAGCTCGTCGGGGTCGGCCGAATCGACGCTGACCGCGAAGCCGGCGCGCGTCAGCGCCGCCACCGCCTCCTCGAGATGCGGGAACGGCGTGTCGGGCAGGCAGCCCAGATCGATCACGTCGGCGCCGGCGACGCGGTAGTCCTCGGCCCGCCGCAGGATGCCGGCCAGGTCCAGCGTCGGCGCCTCGACGATCTCGGCGAAGATGCGCACGTCGGTGCGCGACAGGTCGGGCGGGACGCCCTTGCGGCCGAAGAAGTCGGGCAGGTCCTTGACGTCCTCCGGCCCGCGCTGGAACGGCGTCCCGTAATGGTCGGCGAGCGCCGCCACATCGCCGCGGCAGCGGCCGGGAATGACGACCCGGTCGGCGGCGATCGGGCGCGACAGGCGGCGCCGGATCAGATCGGCGGTCATCAGCCCGGCCACCTTCACGCCGACGTCGTGGACCGCGTAGGTGAACTCGCTCGGCTGCATGGCGTCGAGCACGCGCTCGACTCGCGGCCGCGCCAGCTTGCCGGTCAGGAACAGGATATGTTCAGGCATGCCAGCCGCGCGCGTAGCGCCTCGTCGAGCCCGGCCACGGTCTCGACCACCTGGACGGCCTCGAAGGCCTTCAGGCGCTCCACGTTCTCCAGGTCGACGCGGCGCGGATAGACCTTGGCCATGCCGCCGGGCGTCATGGTGTCGAGCTCCGGCGCCGTGTCGCAGGCGAAGACGATGATCGGGACGCGGCACTTGCCGGCCTGGGCGAAGACGTTGGTCGCCAGGTTGTCGGAGATGCCGTAGGCGCATTTGGCGACGGTGTTCGACGTCGCCGGCCCGAGCACCAGCGTGTGATAGACGCCGTGATAGAACAGCCCGACCGGGGCCGCGCTCGCGGTCGTGTCGCGGAAGATGCGCGCGCTCGGCGGCAGCTTCTTCAGATCGTCGCGGTACATGCGCACGACCTCGGCCGCCGCCTTGCTGACGAACAGGTCGAGGTCGGCGATGCGGGCCATCAGCTCCAGGCTTTCGGTGACGAAATGGCCCGACCCCGTCAGCGCCCAGGCGAGACGCGGCGTACGCAGCTTATTCGCCATCGCGCGGCGGCCTCCTTCATCGCGTCGCCCCCGTCCCGCTCGACCCGGATGTTAGCATGCGCCGACGCGCGCGCCAGCGCGCTCAGCCGTCGAGCTCGATCCGCGTTCCGGCCTCGGCGCCGTCGCGCAGCGCCGCAGCCAGCGCCGCCGCGCCGTCGGGGCCGATGCACCAGCCCGGACAGCCGGCGCGGGCGAGGAAGCCGGGCAGCGCCGCGTCGACGAGGCCGCTCGCAACGAGATCGGCCGCCGCGGCCCGGCCCGGCGGCGGCGGCGCCGACTTGACCAGGACCAGACGCGCGGCGCCGAGCACGCCGGCGAGCCAGGCGGCGAGGCTGTCCGAGGTCACGTCCCAGCTCTCCGCGATGTCCGGGTCGCCGAGCGCCATGCGCGTCGGCATCCACACCGGGACGGAACCGGCCGCACGCAGCCGCGCGATCGCGCGCCGACTGACCGCTGGGCGCAGCGCCGGCTCGATCCCGGCGAGCATCAGGCCGTACTGTTCCATGGCGAGGAGCGCCAGGCGGTGGGCGACGCCGTCGTCGAAGGCGAGAGCGGCCTGCGCGGCGCGCACGGCGTCGGCGAAGGGGCCGCCGCCGGGCACCACCACGACAGCGCCGGCGCTCGCCGCCAGGACATCGAGCCAGTCGCGCAAGGCGGGCGACGCCAATAGGCTGCCGCCCAGCTTCACCACCCAGGCCGGCCGGGCGGCGCCGGTTGCCCTCAGCCGGCGCCCTCGCCGCCCGCGCCGCGGCCGTACGGCAGGGCGACGATCTCGGCCGCGCGGCGCCGGTGGCGGCGGCGTTCGATCTCCACCCCGACGCTGGTGGCGGCCGGCTCGACATCGAGCTTTTCCACGCGCACCCGCGCCGAGAGCACGCGCGGTTCGTCGAGGCATAAGGAGGCGATCTCCTCGGCCAGGGTCTCGACCAGATTGATGTGCCGCCCGGCGACCAGCGCCTTGATGCCGGCGACGATCGTGTCGTAGGAGACCACATCGCCGAGATCGTCGCGGTGCGCCGCGGCCTCGCGGACGTTGAGATCGACGTTGAGGCGCACCCGCTGCGGCGCCAGGCGCTCGTGCGGGTAGGCGCCGATGCTGCACGAGATCACCAGGTCGCGGACGAACATCCCGTAGGACGGCTCCGCCGCCCGCAGGTCGTCCGGCACCGTCATCCCGCCGCCCAGGAGTCGGTCGATCGACATGCCGCTTGCGCGCCTCCCGCGATTCGCCGGTCAACGCCCCTGCCGGGCGCTTCCTTGTCGAATGATGGCAGAAAAGCTCACGGCCGGCAACTCGGGGGATGCCGATTCCGAGGTGATTCTGGTATCCTTCCGATCCTGTCGCCGTAGCGCGGGCCGTGGTGGCATGGACCCGACGGCGGCCATTTGCCGGAAAGCTCTAAGGAGTCGACATGGTCAGGATACCGAACTTGCTCGAACAAGGGGGCGCGGTCATCGGCTTGCCGGCCTTGGCGCTCATCGGTTTCGTTGCGACGGGCGCCGTTGCCCAGGACGCGGTCGAACCGCAGTCGCTGGTCGACAAGGCGAGACAGACCGTCGAGACCTTCAAGATCGACCCCAACATGACCTGGTTCCGAGATCATCTGCCGGACGCCAAGGCGGTCATGGTCGTTCCGGTGCTGCTCAAGGCCGGCTTCATCTTCGGCGCGTCGGGCGGCCACGGCGCCCTGCTCGAACGCGACGAGACGACCGGTGTCTGGAGCTACCCGGCCTTCTACTTCATGGGATCGGTCACCTTCGGCCTGCAGATCGGCGGCGAGGCGGCGGAAGTGGTCCTCATGATCATGACCGACCGCGGCAAGGACGCCATGCTGTCGACCGAGTTCAAGCTCGGCGCCGATGTCAGCGTCGCCGCCGGGCCGATCGGCGCCGGCGCCGCGGCCGCCACCGTCGACGTGCTGGCCTTCTCGCGCGAGAAGGGTCTGTTCGGCGGCCTGACCATCGAAGGCGCCGTGATCAAGCCGCGCAACGAGTGGAACGAGGCCTATTACGGCCGGCCGGTCAGCCCGGCCGACATCCTGGTCCGCCACAGCGTCGCCAACAGCCGTGCGGACCCGCTGCGCCAGGCGGTCGCCGGCGCCCGCGCCGCCAGCACCGGCGCCGCCGCGCCGCCGCCGCCGGCGGCGACCTATGACCTTGCGACGATCCAGCGCGGGCTCCTGGCGAAGGGTTACGACACCGGTCCCGCCGACGGCCGCATGGGGGAGAGAACCCGAGTGGCGATCCGGCAGTATCAAGCAGCCGAGGGCCTTCCGGTGACGGGCGAGCCGTCGGCCGAGTTGCAGGCCCGACTCACGGCGGCGCCGTAGCGTTCAGACGGCCCTTGCATCGACACCATCGATCCGCTATTCGTTCTTCGTCGAATGACGAAATACTGGATCACATGGTCACCGTCGAAATGCTAGCCCCGGACGAGAGCCGGGTCGCCGTGCAGGAGCAGATCGCGCGGCTCGCCAAGGCGCTCGGACATCCCGCGCGGCTGCAGATCGTCGAGACCCTCAGGCGTCGTCGAACCTGCATCGGCTGCGACATCGTCGAGGAGATCGGGCTCGCCGCGTCGACGACCTCCGAACATCTGCGCATCTTGAAGGCCGCCGGCATCATCACCGGCGAGATCGAGCGTCCGCGGGTCTGTTATTCGCTGAACCCGGACGCGCTCGCACCGCTCAAGGCGCTCATCGACGTTATCTCCACGGCCGACCCGGGGCCGGCCGCCACCGGTCGCAAGCAAGGCTGACCTTGCCCCCCTTTGAACGATACCTCACCGTCTGGGTGGTGCTGTGCATCGTCGTCGGCATCGCGCTCGGCCACTGGTTTCCGACGGTGTTCCAGACGATTGGCGGCGCCGAGATCGCTCGGGTCAATCTGCCGGTCGCGGCCCTGATCTGGCTGATGATCGTTCCGATGCTGGTCAAGATCGACTTCGCCGCACTGGGGCGGGTCAAGGAGCATTGGCGCGGGATCGGGGTCACGCTCTTCGTCAACTGGGCGGTCAAGCCGTTCTCGATGGCGCTCTTGGGCTGGCTCTTCATCGGTTGGCTGTTCAAGCCCTATGCGCCGGCCGATCAGATCGACAGCTACATTGCCGGGCTCATCCTGCTGGCCGCGGCGCCTTGTACCGCCATGGTGTTCGTCTGGAGCAACCTGTCGGACGGCGAGCCGCACTTCACGCTGAGCCAGGTGGCGCTGAACGACGTCATCATGGTCGTCGCCTTCGCGCCGATCGTCGGCCTGTTGCTCGGCCTATCGGCGATCACCGTCCCCTGGGAAACGCTTCTTCTGTCCGTGGGCCTCTACATCGTCGTGCCCGTGATCATCGCGCAGGCCGTGCGCCGGGCCGCGCTCGTGGGCGGTGGCCCCGCCGGCCTCGGCCGGCTCCTGGCGACGCTCCAGCCGGTTTCGCTGGCGGCGCTCCTCTCGACGCTCGTGCTGCTGTTCGGGTTCCAGGGCGAGCAGATCATCGCTCAGCCGCTCATCATCGCCATGCTCGCCGTGCCGATCACGATCCAGGTCTACTTCAACTCGGGCCTGGCCTATCTCCTCAACCGGGCGACCGGCGAAGCGCACTGCGTCGCGGCCCCTTCGGCGCTCATCGGCGCCAGCAACTTTTTCGAGCTCGCCGTCGCCGCCGCAATCAGCCTGTTCGGGTTCGACTCCGGCGCGGCGCTCGCCACGGTCGTCGGTGTCCTGATCGAGGTCCCCGTCATGCTCTCGGTGGTCAGGATCGTGAACGCCACGCGCGACTGGTACGACGCGGGCCCCGCGGTTAGGCGGCGCACGACCATGTTGGCAAGGAAGCCGGGGTGACCATGGACGTCACGATCTACCACAACCCCGCTTGCGCGACGTCGCGCAATACGCTGGCGCTGATTCGAAATGCCGGTGTCGAGCCCAACATCATCGAATACCTCGAGACGCCGCTTTCACGGGAAACGCTCGTCGACCTCATCCGGCGGATGGGGACGCCCGTTCGCGCGCTGCTGCGCGAAAAGGGAACGCCGTATCACGAGCTCCGGCTCGATGATCCGACGCTGACCGATGACCGGCTCATCGACGCGATGCTGGCGCATCCGATCCTGATCAACAGGCCGATCGTCGTCACGCCATGGGGCGTGAAGCTCTGCCGGCCCTCGGAGGCCGTGCTCGACATCCTGCCGCTGCCGCAAAAGGGGCCGTTTGCGAAGGACGACGGCGAGCCCGTCATCGACACGCAAGGGAACCGCGTCTTGTCGTCGCGGGCATCGTAGCCGCCCGCTCCGGCCGATTCGACATGAGGCATCGCGAAACGCGCCGGGCCGGAACGAACTCGGCGCGGCGGGGCCGGCCCGGCGGCCGATGCAATCGAAACAGCGCGAAAAGAATATTCGCGGCGGGTGAGCCGCCCTCCGCCGTCGGCCTCCGCCAACCCGGGTCCGCTAGGTGCCGGGGCGCACGGCGCGCCCCGTCGCGGCCGAGCGGTAGGCCGCCTCGCAGACCGCGAACGTCTTCAGATTGTCGCGACCGGAGGTGTCGGCGTCCCGCCCGGCGCGCGACGCTTCCAACATGTGGGCGCAGGTGCGGAACACGCTGTCCTCGATGATGTCCCAGGGCGGGGCCATCCACGGCAGCGTCGGCGCGTCGACGTCGCTCTCGGTCATCCGCCCGTTCACCGTGAGCTCCAGGATGCGGCCCGGCTTCGCCACGACGGCGCCGTTCGGTCCTTCGATCTCGACGAGGGTTTCGGGAAAGCCGTCGGGCAGGCGATGCGCCTCATAGGTGCATTCGACCACCGACACGGCGCCGGACAGGTGCTTCACCAGCATCGTGGCGGTGTCCTCGGCCCTGACCTTCGGATTGCGGCGCTGCGTCTCGCAGGAGACGTGCTCCACCTCGCCGAGGAAAAACCGGGCGAGGTCGAGGACGTGAACGCCGAGGTCGAGGATGACGAACCGCTCCTCGTCGAAGAAATAGGGCTGGCCGGCGTAGATATCATAGCCCGTGCGGAAGCTGATCCGCGCCCAGGACGGCTCGCCGATCGCCTTGGAATCGAGGATCTCCCTCACCTTTCGCATCGGCGCCTGGAAACGGAAATTCTCGTGGACGGCAAGAAAGACGCCGGCGGTGGCGGCCGACTCGACCATGGCGACGCAGGCGCCCCAGTCGGGCCCGAACGGTTTCTGCACCACGGTCGGCACGCGGTGGCCGAGCGCGAGCTCGACCAGGGGCCGATGGACATCCATCCGGGTCACGATATCGACCAACCCGAGATTCCGGTCCCGGAACATCGTTGCCGCGTCGGAATACCAGTGCGGGACGCCGAAGGCCTCGGCCGCGGCCTTCGCCTTGGCCGGGTCGACGTCGCACACCGCGACCAGATCGGCGCCTGCGGAGGCCAGGTCCCGCCAGGAATGAAGGTGGTTCCGCGAGAAGAATCCGCATCCGATAAGCCCGACGGCAACGCGATCGCTCATGGCGGCAATTCCCTATGCGGCGGCGCGGGGCGGGAAAGGGTAGATTACCGTAAATCCCGAGGCGCGGGCAAAGCCGACGGTGAGGTGGAACGCCTTCGACCCGGGCGCATCGGCCCTCGACCGTTCGGCTTCGTGCAGGCATTCTTGGCGGCCCGCCGGGCCGGGCCGGTGCATCATTAAGGAGGGGCCGGGAACGGCGATGAAGATCACCGACATCAAGACCTTCGTCGTGGGCAACCCGCCGCCGCATTTCGGCGGGCGCTACTTCGTCTTCCTGAAGCTGGTCACCGACGGCGGAATCGAAGGCGTGGGCGAGGTCTATTCCGTCCCGTTCCATCCCCGCGTCGTGGCGCGCATGATCGAGGATCTGTGCGAACGGCGGGTCATCGGCGCCGACCCGTTCAAGATCGAGCGGCTGTGGCGCCTGGTCTATTCGAGCGGCTACACGCAGCGCCCCGACACCTCGCTCATGGGCATCCTCAGCGGCGTCGAGATGGCCTGCTGGGACATCGTCGGCAAGGCGCTCGACCGGCCGGTCTACGAGCTGCTCGGCGGCCGCGTCCACGACCGGCTGCGCAGCTACAGCTATCTCTACCCGGAGCCGGGCGACAAGACCGACGTCTACGCCGACCCGGACCTCGCCGCCGAGCGCGCGGCCGAGTACGTAGGCCAAGGCTTCACGGCGGTCAAGTTCGACCCGGCCGGGCCCTACTCCGCCTTCGACCCGCGGCAGCCGTCCCTGGAGGCGCTCGACCGGTCCGAGACGTTCGTGCGCAAGCTGCGCGAGGCCGTCGGCGGCCGCTGCGACCTGCTGTTCGGCACGCACGGCCAGTTCACCGCCGCCGGGGCGATCCGCCTGGCCAGGCGGCTCGAGCCCTACGATCCGCTCTGGCTCGAGGAGCCGACGCCGCCCGAGCTGCCGGAGGAAATGGCCCGGGTCGCGCGCCAGACCAGCATCCCGATCGCCACCGGCGAACGGCTGGCGACCAAGTACGAGTTCGCCCGCGTGCTCGAGCTGCGGGCGGCCTCGATCCTGCAGATGGCGTTGGGCCGCGTCGGCGGCCTGCTCGAGGCCAAGAAGATCGCCGGCATGGCCGAGGCGCATTACGCGCAGATCGCGCCGCATCTCTATTGCGGGCCGATCGAGGGCGCCGCCAACGTCCAGATCGCCGCGTGCAGCCCGAACTTCCTGATCCTGGAGAGCATCCAGACCTGGGGCGGCTTCCACGCCGAGATCCTGAAACAGCCGATCCGCTGGGAGGACGGTTACGTGATCCCGCCGACCGGGCCGGGGCTGGGCGTCGAGCTCGACGAGGCGGTGGCGGCGGCCCACCCCTATGACGGCACGCTCCTGCACCTGGAGATGGCCGACGCGCCGATCCCCTAGTGTCCTGCCCCAGAAATTCGTTTCGAATTTCTGGGATAAGCAGGCCACTAGATTCAAAAGTATAGTGGCCCGTTCACCCCGAAATTCGTGGAACGAATTTCGGGGACGGGACACTAGATCGCCGGCACCCGGTGGCGACGACGCGCCGCCGGAAGCGAGGGGCGCAAATTTTCCCCAAGAAACCGGCCGGCTTCTTGATCTACGTCAAGGCATGGACTCGGAATCCGCAATTAGAGTAAAAATCAATAGGGGGCCCTGCCGGCTTCGCGAGCAGGGTGGGAAGGGGGGCTTCGCGCCGCCGCGAAGAAAACAGAACGCATGCGGGTCCTGAAAAAGCTATGGCGTCCGTTCAGCCGTCCGAGTTCGCGCTACGCGCTCGGCACCCTGCTGGTGGTCGGCGCCATCGGGGGGGTTCTCTTCTGGGGGAGCTTCCACTGGGCGCTCGAGCTCTCGAGCACCGAGACGTTCTGCATCAGCTGTCACGAGATGCGCTCGACCGTGTACGAGGAGCTGAAGAAAAGCCCCCACTACCTGAACCGGAGCGGCGTTCGCGCCACTTGCGCCGATTGTCACGTTCCCAAGGAATGGATTTACAAGGTCAGACGGAAGATCCAAGCGACCGTCGGCGAAGTTCCGATGCACCTCATCGGCGCGGTGAACACGCCGGAAAAATTCGAGGCCAAGCGCCTCGAGCTCGCGCAGCGCGTCTGGGACGCGATGAAGAAGACCGATTCGCGCGAGTGCCGGAACTGCCATCAGATGCAATTCATGGACCTGGCCAACCAGCGACCTAGGGCGCGCGGCCAGCACGAGAGCGCGATCACCACCGGCGAGACCTGCATCGATTGCCACAAGGGCATCGCCCACAAGCCGGTCCACGAGAAGCTGGAAGCGCCGCCGGCCGAGGCCGAGGGCGGATTCACGCTGGAGTAGGACACCGCCGACGGACCGCGCCGCGCGGCGCGACACGAAAAGGAGAAGGTTGACGCCATGACGACATCCTGCCGATTGCCGAGCACCGGACCGTTGCTGGCCGCGAGCCTTGTTCTCGGCGGTCTTCTGGCGCCGCCCGCCCTTGCGATCGAACCCGCGGGCCGGCAGCCGGCCCTGCCCTTGCAGATCGACCATGGCGCACAGCCCGGCGGCGGTCGTGATCTGGATCGCGCTCGATGCCGGCCGGCGTCGGGCGTCGATTTTGCCCAGGAAATCGGCCAATTGCTTGATCTATGTCAAAGTATGGGCGGAGACTCTGGACCGTTTACCTAGAAATAGATAAGGACTTCGCCTAAGTCATCATCAAGGGAATACGGACGGCCGCGCCGTTGCGAGAGTGGCCGTGGCCGCCGCCCGCGCAAGAGGAGGACAGCCAATGAGAACAAAGATGCCTTTGGGACGAGCGCTGGGTCGGAGCGTCGTCGCATTTGTTGCCTTCGGCAGTTGGGGCGAGGCCCTTGCCGCGCCGCCGCAGGACTGGTCGGCCATACCGGCGCAGACTGTCAAACTGTTCTATCCCGGGCAAGGGGGCTACGACTGGCTGCGGAGCCCGGACCACAAGCGCGCCGATCAGAAGGTCGTGCGGGGAGATTCCTGCGTCTCCTGCCACGAGGGCGAGCAACAGGAGATTGGCGACCTGATCGTGTCGGGCCAGCGGCTCGAGCCGGCGCCCATTCCCGGGAAGAACGGATCGGTCGACCTCAACGTCCAGGTGGCCTACGACGCGGAGAACGCGTATTTCCGCTTCCAGTGGAAGACCCACATGAACCGGCCGGGCCAGATGCATGACTACATGCGCTTCGACGGCGAGAAATGGAGCTTCTACGGCGGGGCGCGCTCCGACAAAGGGGTGCGCAGCGGCGAGGAGCCGGCGATCTACGAGGACCGACTGGCGATGATGATCGATGACGGTTCGGTTCCGCTGTTCCGCGAGCAGGGCTGCTGGCTCACCTGTCATCAGGGCATGCGCGACATGCAGAACGAGGCGTCGAAGGACGCGGTGCAGGCGCATCCGCGGCTCGGCAAGGACGGGCTCAAGGAAAGCGACGTGCGCAAGTACCTGCCCTTGAGTCGCTCCGACGAGAACGCCGGCTGGGACAAGGTCAAGTCCGCCGAGGAGGTGGCGCAACTCAAGGCGAACGGGCAGTTCGTCGAGCTCATGCAGTGGCGGGCCGGCCGCAGCAATCCGGTCGGCATGGCGGATGACGGCTACGTGCTCGAATACCGGCTGTCCGACGAGGGCACCGGGCCGTTCACCTGGAACGTCGACCGCAAGACCATGACGCCCAAATTCATGTTCGACGCGAGCAAGACGGGCATGAAGTCGATCACGGTCGGCGACGTCGGCGATCCCGCGAAGCCCTACGCCGTCATTCAGGAGGAGAATGCCGTCCCTTACGACGCCAATGCCGGCTGGAAGGCCGACGACGTTCTGCCTGGGCGGCTCCTCACCCGTGCGGGGACCAAGGGCTCCGCGGCGGACAACGACCAAGCGAAGGGCGAATGGAAGGACAGCGCCTGGACGGTCGTGTGGACCCGCAAGATGAACACCGGGCACCCGGAGGACGACAAGATCCTGCAGGAAGGCAAGGCCTACAGCTTCGGGTTTGCCGTCCACGACGACAACGTCACCACGCGGTTCCATTTCGTCGGCTTCCCGGTCACTATCGGCTTCGGCACGGCCGGCGAAATCCAGGCAACCAAGCTGCAGTGACGGAGCCATTGGGAAGCGTTCTCGGGTCGGCGTCGAACGTTGAGAAGCCTTCGACGCCGACCCGGAGCGTCACCGCCAACCACCGAGAAAGACCGCGTCCGCGCGCATCGAATTCGGGTCGACGGCGCTCGGCCGTGCCGAGCCGGCCCATTGGCCGGCCGCCCCTTGCCGCTCAGGCGAACGCGCGGCCGAAGCGGTTGGCGAGGAAGTCGCCGAGCTCGGCCTGTTCCTGGCGGACGAACCCGCTGGCCGGCAGCCGGCCCTGCCCTTGCAGATCGACCATGGCGCACAGCCCGGCGGCGGTCGTGATCTGGATCGCGCTTACCAGCCGGCCGTCGATCTCGCGGGCGTAGATCTTCTTGGCGTAGGTCTCCTGGGTCAGGCGGCCGTCGCGCTCGCCGGCCACGGTGACGAAGATCAGCACCACATCCTGGTGCGTGATCGGAATCGCCGTCTCGAGCACGTCCTTGAGCAGCGGGCGCCGCTCCTTGAGCCGCAGGTCCTCGAGCAGCAGCTTGACGATGTCGCGGTGGCCGGGATAGCGCACGGTCTTGTAGTTGAGGCTGCCCACGCGGCCCTCCAGCGTCTCGCACAGCGTGCCGAGGCCGCCGGAGGTGTTGAACGCCTCGTAGTCGATGCCGTCGAGCGAGAAGCGCTCGAGCCCCTCGAGCGGCATGACCTCGACCGCCCTGCCCTCGTGGATCGCCTCGCACGGGTTGCAGTATTCGTTGATCAGCCCGTCGGTGCTCCAGGTCAGGTTGTATTTCAGGCCGTTGACCGGGAACTGCGGCAGGGCGCCCACCCGCATGTGCACGTCGCGCAGCGTTTCGAAGCGCCGGGCCAGGTCGTTGGCGACGATGCTGACGAAGCCCGGCGCCAACCCGCATTGCGGCACGAAGGCGGTGTCGGCGCCCGCGGCCAGCGCGCGCACGGCCTTGGTCGTGGCGACGTCCTCGGTCAGGTCGAAATAGTGCGCGCCCGCCGCGGCGGCCGCGGCCGCCGCCGCCGGGTTGAGGAAGAAGGGGAGCGCGCTGACGACGACGTCCTTGCCCTCGGCCGCCTCGGCCAGCGCCTGCGGGTCGGCGACGTCGACGCGTCGGCGGCGCGCCTTGCCCGGCGCCATGCGGGCGAGCATCGCCTGGTCGCGGTCGGCCACCGTGACCAGGTAATCGCCGGTCGCCGCCAGCATGTCGACGATGGCGCCGCCGATCTTGCCGGCGCCGAGCACCAATACCTTGCGCATTCGCCCCTCCTGGATTGCCGGCCGAATCGTGTCATGCTAGCAACCTGGGGCGGCCGGTTGGAAGCCGACGAAGCGCCGGCCGGGGCCGCGGGGCCGGCGAAACGACGGGGCCTGGCCGGCGAAACGACCGTGACGAAACGCGAGCTCGACGAGATCGACCGGCGGCTCATAGCGCTGCTGCGCGCCAATGCGCGCCAGCCGGCGGCGCTGCTCGGGCGCCGGCTGAACCTGTCGCGCAGCGCCGTGCAGGAGCGCCTGCGCCGGCTGGAGCGCGACGGCGTGATCCTCGGCTATACGGCGGTGCTCGCCGATGCCTCGCCGCGCCCGGCGGTCAGCGCCCAGGTCATGCTGACCCTGGACCCGAAGCTGCAGGACCGCGCCGTCGAGGCGCTGCGCGGCCTGCCCGAGGTGGTCAGCGCCCACACCGTCAGCGGCGCCTTCGACCTGGCGGCCGAAGTGGCGGCGACGACCGCCGAGGAGCTCGACGCGGTGCTGACCCGCATCGGCAAGCTGCCGGGCGTCACGCGCACCACCTCCTGGATCCTGCTGTCGGCCAAGTTCCAGCGGCGCTGAGGCGCGGCGGCGTTCAGCCGCCGAACATCTTCTTCAGGTTCTCGAAGCCGGCCGCATAGACGCCCTGCATGACCTTCACAGCCTCGCTCTCCGACGCGCCCTTGGGCTCGAAATCGCTCGACCACTCGACGGTGCAGCTCTGCGCGTTCTTGCCCTCGCGCACGCGCAGGGTCGAGCTGTAGTCGGCCACCGGCAGCGGGCCCTCGACGATGCTGTAGGTGTAGGTCCGCTCCTTGTCGTTCTTCTGCTCGAGCCGTTCGACGACGGTGCCGCCGCCGGCGAGCGTGAGGCGCCGCATTGTGGCGCCACCCTCGCGCGATTCGTCGCATTTCGCCACCGCCGGGTGCCACTTCGCCATGGCGCCGAACCCGCCGATCATGGTCCACACGGTCTGCGCCGGGACCTCCAGGTTGGTCGACATGTTGACCTTTGCCATTGCTTGCCTCCGCGCCTCTGCCCAGGATGCCGGGCCCCGACCGTACCCCGCCCGCCGCGTCGGGAAAAGGAGCTTGCGGGCCGCGCCCCGCTTGCCGCCCCGCCGTCGAGTCTCTAGTCTCGCCGCCGAAAGCCCGCGAAATCCGGCCCGTCCGCCCATGTCCGACGCCTGGAAACGTTTCCGCCGCGACCGCCTCGCGCTGGTCGGCCTGGCGGTCGTCGTCGTCATGTCGGCGGCGGCGCTGCTGGCGCCGGCGATCGCGCCGCATGACCCGTCCGAACAGTTCTTCGACGGGCTGACGCTCGAGGGCGCGCCGATGCCGCCGGGCGGCAAGTACCCGCTCGGCACCGACCTGCTCGGCCGCGATCTCCTGTCGCGGCTGCTTTACGGCGCCCGCACCTCGCTCGTCATCGGGGTGGCGGCGAACGGCGCGGCGGTGCTCGTCGGCACGCTTCTCGGCGTCGTCGCCGGCTATGTCCAGGGCTGGGCCGGGGCGGCGATCATGCGCTTCACCGACCTGATGATGGCGTTCCCGGCGCTGCTGCTGGCGATCGCGCTCGCCGCCATCTTCGCGCCCAGCTTGTGGATCGTCGCCATGGTCATCGCGCTGGTCAACTGGGTGCAGATCGCGCGGGTCGTCTACACCGAGACGACGGCGCTGGCGGCGCGCGAATACATCGAGGCGGCCCGCGCGCTCGGCGCCACCAACGCGCGCATCCTCGCCCTGCATTTGCTGCCGCATCTGGTGCCGACGGTCCTCGTCTACGCCACGCTCGGCATCGCGACGACCGTGCTGCTCGAGGCGACGCTGTCCTTCCTCGGCATCGGGGTGCGGCCGCCGACGCCGTCCTGGGGCGGCATCATCTTCGAAAGCCAGTCCTATTTCCTGTCGGCGCCGTGGCTGGTGTTCTTCCCGGGCGCCGCCATCATGCTGCTGGCGCTGTCCTTCAACCTGGTCGGCGACGCGCTGCGCGACGCCCTCGACCCGACCCAGCGCGGCCGCTGATGCTCGCCTATCTGGCCCGGCGCCTGACTGCCTCGCTCCTGATCCTGCTCGGCGTCACGGCCGTCACGTTCTGCCTGACCTTCCTCATCCCGGCCGACCCGGTGCGCATGATCGCCGGCCGCAACGCGACGCCCGCGGTGGTCGAATCGATCCGCCATCAGCTCGGCCTCGACCGGCCGCTGCCGGTGCAGTACGCGAGCTACCTCGCCCGCCTCGCCCAGGGCGACCTCGGCCGCTCCTACGTCCAGAAGACCGAGGTGGCGGCATTGATCCGAAGCCGGTTGCCGGCGACGCTGCTGCTCATGGCCGGCGCCATCGCGGCCGAGCTGCTGATCGGCCTGCCGGCCGGCATCTTCGCCGCCACCCGCCGCGGCCGGCCGGCCGACCGCGGCATCATGATCCTGTCGTTCGTCGGCGTCTCCGCCCCGCAGTTCGTCGTCGGGCTGCTGCTGCTCTATGTCTTCGCCAACCTGCTCGGCTGGTTCCCGCTGAGCGGCTATGGCACGCCCGCCCACCTGGTGCTGCCGGCGCTCTCCCTCGGCATCGCCGGCGGCGGCTGGTATTCGCGCATGATGCGCTCGTCGATGGTCGAGGTGCTGCGCCACGACTACATCCGCACCGCCCGCGCCAAGGGCCTGTCGGAACCCGGCGTGGTCCTGGTGCATGGCCTGCGCAACGCGATCCTGCCGGTGATCGCCATGATCGGCCTCGACATCGGCATCTTCATGAGCGGCGCGGTGGTGATCGAATCGGTGTTCGGGTGGCCCGGCATCGGCCAGCTCGCCTGGCAGGCGATCCAGCGCATCGACATCCCGATCATCATGGGGGTGACGCTGGTCGCCGCCGCGGGGATCGTGCTCGGCAACCTGCTGGCCGACCTGGTGACGCCGCTCATTGACCCGCGCATCAGACTGCGGTGACATGGGCGCCGACGCCGGGCGTTGTGCTCAAAGAACGCCCGCGAGGCTTACCAAAATACGCTTGCCGTTGACCGCCGCGGCCGTATCGTGTTCCGTCTCTTCCTGCGTCGCGCGACAACGGCCGATGGTGCTGGCTGCGCCCGCATCTATCTGGAGGGCAAATAGCAGTGGCGCGCAGGCGAACAACTGCATCGACTGGCCAGGAACGGATACTTTTGCCGGGGCGCAGACCGGAGGAGCTTGTCCTCACATTTGCGGGCAACATAGTCAAGCATCTCGGCGTGCAGATGTACGCCGGTCGACCCGTTCCGGCAATCGCGGAGCTCATTTCTAACGCTTGGGACGCGGACGCAATCAAGGTCGATGTTCGCCTTCCGCTTGACGAGGCCTGGGACCCCGACAACCATCAGCAGTTCATCGAGGTTTCGGACAACGGCAATGGGATGACGTGGGACATGGTGCGCGACGCCTATCTTGACGTCGGCCGTGACCGGCGTGAAGTCGAGAGAAGCGATCGGTCTCCTAGCGGTCGCCCGCTTCAAGGACGAAAGGGGGTAGGCAAGCTTGCGGGCTTTGGCATTGCCGACACGCTGGAGGTTCAGACCGTCCACAACGACGCGGACTCGGTCGTCCGCGAAAAGGTTCTCATATGGTTCAAACTCGACCTGTCCGATCTAAAGAAGGTGAAGCGCGGACCCGCTCCGGTCGAAGTGATTTTTGCTGGACCCGTGAGCAAGGCTCCCGCCGGAGCCAGAAAGACAAAGGGGACCACGGTCACGCTGCGGCGGCTCCAGCAGCGGAGGGTTCAGAACGCCGACCGGTTCCACCACAGCATGGCCCAGCGGTTCCTGCTCGTTGGCCCGAAGTTTCGGGTCAGGATCAACGGCCAGGACTTGCGCGAGGAGGACATAGATCTCCAGTGGAGATGGCCAGAGAGAGGATGGGCCATGGAAGAGGTCTCAGGTTGCGGTCCGGTGCACTATTGGATCGGCTTCACGCCCGCGCCGAGAAAACAAAACGAAGGGGAGCTTAGCGGGGTTCTGGTTTACACCCGGGACAAGATTTCCCAAGAGGCGACGCTCTTCGAAATCAGCGGCGGCGTTACGGGCCAGCACGGACTGCGCTACCTGGTCGGCATGGTCAGGGCGGAGTGGCTCGATGCCGGCGTTGACTCTCCCGACTACATAGCGACTCCACGGGACTCCATTGCTTGGGAAAGCCCGCAGGGCGCGGCATTCAAGGAGTGGGGACAGCGACTGCTGCGAAAGTACCTCGCGGAATGGGCGAAGCTTAGGACTGAACTTCGCGTCAGACAGATTAAGGAAGTCAGCCCGGAGGTGATGGCCCGCATTGAGCGCCTTGCCCCTTCCTACAGGGCAGTCGCCCTTCAATTTGTGGACAAATTCAAGTCGGTGGAAATGGAGCCGGGCGAGTTCGAAGACATTCTTGCCTGGTTTCTTGACGCCCTTGAGAACGCGACGCTGCGAAGCATCCTTCAAAAGCTCCGCGAAACGGACATTGCCGACCTCCAGCAATTGGACGAGTTGTTCACGAAGATGGAGGTCAGAACCGCCGTCACCCTGCTTCAAATCATCGACAGCAACCTGGCCGCGATAGAGACCCTCGAAAAGATGCATCAACAGGATGCAAAGGAGCGCGGCGTCATCTCCAAGCACCTGGAGAAAAATCCATGGCTCATTGACCCGACCTGGATGCTCAACAAGGCCGAAGGGCGAGTCGCCACCTGGATAAGAAAGGAATTCGGACTCGATAAGAAAACGAAGAAGGGCGACGCGGACCGCGTTGACTTTTTTTGCGTCGCTGTCGGGGGAACGTTACACATCGTCGAAATCAAGCGGGGCGCGCACGTTGCCACGACGCCTGACATCAACCAAGCGGACAGGTATCGAAAGTACGTGAAAAAGCGGTTTGACGAACTGACTGATCCGAAGGCGATTAAGTACTCATACGTTCAAAGTTACCTCATCGCCGCCGAACTGCATGACGACGCAGAGAGCACGAAGGTAGCCTTTGCCGACAAGGGGTGGGTTTTTTTCACGACCTGGGACGACCTCATTGAACGCGCGAAACGGAGCCATCATCAGTTCAGGGAGATATTTCAAAAGAGAGCCACCGAAGTGGACGAACCCGCGGCCCTTGAGGGCGAAGAACGCGCCGCCAAAGTCCAACTGGTTGCGAAGTCCAAATCCAAGCCAAACGTGGCCGACGGGCGCAAAAAAAAGAGGCGAAAGAAGTGAAAGTCGGAAAACCTGTGGCCATCGACCTTTTTGCCGGATGCGGTGGCCTCACGAAAGGGCTCCGCGACGCGGGATTTCAAGTGGCGGCGGCAGTCGAGATTGACCCAGCAGCGTCTCGTACCTACCGGTGGAACAACCGGCGCACCACGTTGATTGAGAAAGACGTACGCGAGGTGTCCGCCGAAGAGCTGCTGCGCGCGGCCGGGGGAAAGCGGATTTCCCTCTTGGCCGGTTGCGCCCCCTGCCAGGGGTTTTGCTCCCTGACGATCAAGCGTGAGCAGGAGGACCCGCGTAACGAACTTTTGCTCGTCATGGGCCAACTTATCGAAGGAATTCAACCCGAAGCGATCATGATGGAGAATGTCCCCGGCTTGGCGGATCGGGGCGAGCCAATCTTTAAGAAGTTCTTGAAGGTCCTTCGGCGGCTCGGATACAGGTATGAATGGCACGTTGAGCAGATGGCGAATTTTGGGATTCCGCAATCACGACGACGGCTGGTCCTATTGGCCGGCCGTGGGTTTCGCATAGCTTTCCCTTCGGCATCGCACGTACGGTCGCCAAAGCCCGGTTCCAGGCAGGATTCGTGGAGAACGGTGCGAGACGGCATTAGCCACATGAGTGCCCCGGTTACGCTGAGCGCGGCACTCGAGAACGGTAGTCCGCAGTCGCACGACTGGCACGTAGTTCGTGACCTCCAACCGCAGACCAAGAAGCGCCTCAAGGCGGCCCAGCCTGGACAAACGTGGCTGAAGGTCAAGGAGTCGCTGCGACCGCATTGCCACCGGAACGGCTACGACGGGTTCACGAATGTGTACGGGCGGATGGCCTGGGATCAGGCCTCACCGACCATCACCGGCGGATGCACGACCCCGTGCAAGGGAAGGTTCGGTCACCCGGACAAGCGTCGATACACCATCTCCGTACGTGAAGCGGCCTTGCTTCAGACCTTCCCCGCGAACTATCGCTTCGTCACCGACCAGATGGACGCAGTGTGCGACATGATCGGCAACGCGGTCCCGCCCCTCTACGCCAAATTGGCCGGCAAGAAAGTGTTGGAGGCACTGAACGGTCGCCGCTCTCGAAAGGATGACACGAGAATATGAGCCGGTGGCCTGGAAACGCTCAAAGGGAATGCACAACTTTCGGAGGCTTATCTCGTGGGCAATTGATGTCTCGCGTGCGTAGCACTGGAAACCAAACGACGGAGAAGCGGCTGGCTTCGTTACTCCGAATGTCAGGATTGTCCGGCTGGCGACGGCACCAACCTCTTCCTGGAAAGCCGGATTTTGTATGGGGCGCGTTTCAAGTAGCCGTATTCGTTGACGGGTGCTTCTGGCACGGGCACGACTGCGGTAAGAACGTCACTCCGAAAACAAACGCTGAAAAGTGGCACCAGAAGATCAATCACAACAGGGCTCGGGACCGCCAAGTAACGCGCCTGTTGCGGAATCAAGGATGGAACGTGATACGCATATGGGAATGCAAGCTTACCAAGAACCGTGGTCAATGCGTGTCCAGAATTCGGAAGGCGGTTGAAGGTGCGATCCAGTAGAGGAACCGCTGGTGGCCGCCGCGGGGATCGTGCTCGGCAACCTGCTCGCCGACCTGGTCACGCCGCTCATTGACCCGCGCATCAGACTGCGCTGATATGCGCCGGACACCCGCCGCCGGCAAAGGTTAATGCACGGCAAAAGTTAATGCACGCCGGCAGGCCGGGGAAACAGGGAGGAACAAGACATGAGTCGCTTGGCCATGACCGCCGCGGCCGCGTTGCTTGCCGCCGCGACGGCGCTGTCGGCCGCCGCCGAGACGCCGAAGCAGGGCGGCAGCGCCGTCGTCACCTTCAACAACGACCTGACCACCCTCGACCCGGCGGTCGGCTATGACTGGCAGAACTGGTCGGTGATCAAGGGCATCTTCGACGGCCTGATGGACTACAAGCCGGGCACGACCGAGCTCGTTCCCGACCTGGCCGAAAGCTATTCCATCTCCGACGACGGTTTGACCTACACCTTCAAGCTGCGCGGCGGCGTCAAATTCCACAACGGCCGGGCCCTCACCGCCGCCGACATCAAGTATTCGATCGAGCGCGCCGTCAACCCGGCGACCCAGAGCCCCGGCGCCGGCTATTTCGGCACGATCAAGGGGTACGACGACTTCGCCGCGGGCAAGGCCCCGGAGCTGACCGGCATCGCCGCGCCCGACGAGGGCACCGTGGTCATCACGTTGAGCCGGCCCGATGCCCCGTTCCTGCACGTCATGGCGATCAACTTCGGCTACGCCGTGCCGCGCGAGGATGTCGAGAAGTACGGCGCCGATTTCGGCAAGAACCCGGTCGGCACCGGCGCCTTCAAGTTCGTCGAGTGGATCTCGGGCCAGCGTCTGGTCCTGGAGCGGAACGCCGACTATTTCCGCCCCGGCGTTCCCTACCTCGACCGGCTCACCTTCGAGTTCGGCCAGGACCCCACGGTGGCGGTGCTGCGCCTGAAGCGCGGCGAGATCGACATCGTGGGCGACGGCCTGCCGCCGGCCCAGTTCGTCCAGGAGATCGGCGACCCCGCCAACAAGGACCTGATCGTCGAGGGCGATCAACTGCACACCGGCTACGTCACGCTCAACGTCAAGGTCAAGCCGTTCGACAACAAGCTGGTGCGCCAGGCGGTCAACATGGCGATCAACAAGGAGCGCATCCTGCGCATCATCAACAACCGCGGCGCGGCGGCGAACCAGCCCCTGCCGCCGGCCATGCCGGGCTACGACAAGGGCTATCAGGGCTATGCCTTCGACCCCGACAAGGCGAAGGCGCTGCTCGCGGAAGCCGGGGTCGGGAGCGGCTTCGAGACCGAGCTCTATGCCATGAACGTCGACCCGAACCCGCGCATCGCCCAGGCCATCCAGCAGGACCTGGCGGCGGTCGGCATCAAGGCCGAGATCAAGTCCCTGGCCCAGGCGGCGGTGATCGCCGCGGGCGGCACCGAGGGCCAAGCGCCGATGATCTGGTCGGGCGGCATGGCGTGGATCGCGGACTTCCCGGACCCGTCCAACTTCTACAGCGTGATCCTCGGCTGCGCCGGCGCCGTGCCGGGCGGCTGGAACTGGTCGTGGTACTGCAACGAGGGACTCGATGCCCGGGCGGCCGAGGCCGACGCCATGGTCGGCGACGCCCAGGCGGCGGCGCGGCAGGAGGCGTGGCGCTCGATCTTCATCGACGTCATGGCCGACGCGCCGTGGGCGCCGATCTTCAACGAGAAGCGGTTCACGTATCACTCGGCTCGGCTGGGCGGCGAGCCGATCCTGTTCACCGACCCGATCCACATCCCGGTCAGCTACGACTACATCTACGCCAAGGATGCCCAGTAGCCGCGCCCATACGCTGCACGAGCGCCACAGTCACATCGGCTGGAACAACGCGTTCCCGCCGGTGCTGACCGTGGCGCCGGGCGAGTCGGTGGAATTCCGCACCATCGACTCCTCGGGCGGACAGATCGGGCCGAAATCGACGGTCGCGGATATCGCCGCCCTCGACTTCGGCAAGGTCAACCCGGTCACCGGCCCCGTCGTCATCGACGGGGCCGCGCCGGGCGACGCGGTCAAGGTCACGGTGCTGTCGTTCCGGCCCTCGGGCTGGGGCTGGACCGCCAACATCCCCGGCTTCGGCCTGCTCGCCGACCGGTTCCCCGAGCCGGCGCTTAACTTGTGGACCTACGATCCCGGCGCGCTCGCCCCGGCGCTGTTCGGGCCGGGCGGGCGCGTGCCCTTGCGGCCGTTCTGCGGCACCATCGGCCTCGCCCCGGCCGAGCCAGGCCAGCACAGCATCGTCCCGCCGCGCCGCGTCGGGGGCAACATGGACATCCGCGACATGGCGGCCGGCACCGAGCTCTATCTGCCGGTCGAGGTTCCGGGCGGCCTGTTCTCGGTCGGCGACACCCACGCCGCCCAGGGCGACGGCGAGGTCTGCGGCACGGCGATCGAAAGTCCGATGGTCGTGGCGCTCAAATTCGACCTGGTGAAAGCCGCGAAGCTGCGCTTCCCGCGATTCACCACCCAGGGACCGGACCGGCGCGGCTTCGACGCCAAGGGCTACGAGGTGACGACCGGCATCGGCCCCGACCTGATGGAGGGGGCGCGCGCGGCGGTCGCCGGCATGATCGACCTGTTGTCGGCACGGCACGGCCTCGCCGCGGTCGATGCCTACATGCTGTGCAGCGTCGCCGGCGATTTGCGCATCAGCGAGATCGTCGATCAGCCCAACTGGGTGGTGTCGATGTATTTCCCGCGCGTGATCTTCGAGTGAGCCGGGCCTCGGTCGTCGCGCCGATCGCCGAACCTGCGACGACGCCCGCGCTCCTGCGCGTCGAGGCGCTGTCTGTCGGCTTTGCCACCGAGGAAGGCCGCATCCGCGTCGTCGAGGACGTCTCGTTCGCCGTCGCCGCCGGAAGGACCGTCGGGCTGGTCGGCGAATCCGGCTGCGGCAAGAGCGTGACCGCGATGTCGGTGATGCGGCTGCTGCCCGCGCCGCCGGCGTTCGTCGAGGGCGGCCGCGTGCTGTTCGAAGGCGCCGATCTGCTACGGCTGGACGCGACGGCGATGCGCCGGGTGCGCGGCGACCGCATCGGCATGATCTTTCAGGAGCCGATGACCAGCCTCAACCCGACGCTGTCCGTCGGCTTCCAGATCGCCGAGGTGTTGCGCCTGCACCGCGGCCTGGGGGCGGCGGCGGCGCGCGCCCAGTCCGTCGAAATCCTGCGCCAGGTCGGCGTCGGCGCGCCCGAGGGGCGAGTCGATCAGTACCCGCACCAGCTCTCCGGGGGCCTGCGCCAGCGCGTGATGATCGCGATCGCGATCGTCTGCCGGCCGGCGCTGCTCATCGCCGACGAGCCGACGACCGCCCTCGACGTGACCATCCAGGCGCAGATCCTCGATCTCTTGAGGGCGCTGCAACGCGAGCTCGGCATGGCCATCCTGCTCATCACCCACGACCTCGGCGTCGTCGCCGAAGCTTGCGACGAGGTCGTGGTGATGTATGCCGGCCGGGTCGTCGAACGCGCCGCGGCGGGGGCGCTGTTCGGCCGCCCGCGCCATCCCTACACCGCCGGGCTGCTGGCGGCGCGGCCGCGCCGGGCGGTCCGCGGCCGGAAGCTGCCAACGATCCCGGGCATGGTGCCGCCGCCGGGCCGGCGCGGGACGGGATGCAGCTTCGCCGAGCGCTGCCAGCGGGCGTTGCCGCGCTGCCGCGACGAACGGCCGCCGCTGGTCGCGCACGCGCCCGGCCACGACGCCGCCTGCTGGAACCCGCCGCCGTGACCGAGGCCCTGCTCGAGGTCGCGGGCTTGCGCAAGCATTTCCGCAGGCCGGACGGGCGCGCCGTGGTGCGGGCCGTGGACGGGATCGGCTTTGCTTTGGGCCGCGGCGAGACGCTTGGCATCGTCGGCGAATCGGGCTGCGGCAAATCGACCCTGGCGCGCACCGTGCTGCGCCTGACCGAGCCGACGGCCGGCGCCATCCGCTTCGACGGCGACGACCTGCTCGCCCTCGACCGGCGCGCTCTACGCGCGCGCCGGCGCGACATGCAGATCGTCTTCCAGGACCCCTATGCCTCGCTCGACCCGCGGCTCACGGTCGGGGCCATCGTCGCCGAGCCGCTCGCCATCCACCGCGTCGGCGACCGGCGGGCGCGGGCGCGCCGCGTCGCCGAGCTGCTCGCCACCGTCGGCCTCGAGCCCGAGGCGGCCGCGCGTTACCCGCACGAATTCTCCGGCGGCCAGCGCCAGCGCATCGGCATCGCGCGGGCCGTCGCGCTCGAACCGAAGCTGGTCGTCGCCGACGAGCCGGTCTCGGCGCTCGACCTGTCGATCCAGTCGCAGATCCTGAACCTGCTGGTCGAGCTGCGCCGGCGGCTCGGCCTCGCCTACATTTTCATCTCGCACGACCTGGCCGTGGTCGAGCATGTCAGCGACCGCGTCGCCGTCATGTATCTCGGCCGCATCGTCGAGACCGCGACCGCCGACGACCTGTTCGACGCGCCGAAGCACCCCTACACGCAGGCGCTGATCTCGGCCATCCCCGAACCCGACCCGGCGCGCCGGCGCGGGCGCATCGTGCTCGCCGGCGACATCCCCAACCCGGAGGCGCCGCCGCCCGGCTGTCCGTTCCACCCGCGCTGCCCGCAGGCGATGGACCGCTGCCGCGTCGAGGTGCCGAAGACGACCGACCTCGGCGCCCCCGGCCGGCCGCATCTGGTGGATTGCCATTTGTATTGACGGCATGGGGCCCCGCCGCCCCCACCCCAACCCTCCCCCAGCAAAGCTGGGGGAGGGAGGGTCCCGCGGCGTCAGCCGCGGGAGGGTGGGGGCCGCGCCGCCAGCAGCGCCTCCGCCAGCTCGACGAACCCGGCGCCGGCGCGCGTCTCGGTGACATAGGCCGGGGCCGCCGTCAGGCGGTCGGCGAAGTCGCGCACATTGGCGACGCCGACGGCGTGCGGGAAGAACCCGAACATCGGCGCGTCGTTCGGCGAATCGCCGACGAAGACGAAGGCCTCGCGCTCGGCGTCGAGGTCGGTGGCGAAGCATTCGCCGAGCAAGGTTCGCGTCATGCCCAGCTTGTCATAGGCGCCGAACCAGCCGTTGACGTGGATCGAGCTGACCTTGGCGGTGGCCCCGGCCGCCTCGAACATCCCGACGATGCGCTCGACCGCCGCGCGCGGCAGCGGCGCCACGTCCTCGCACCAGTCGATCGCCAAATCGGAGTCGCGGTAGAGCTGGTCCGAGGCGACGGCCGTCCCCGGCACGGCGGCGAGGATTTGCGTCGCCAGCGCCTCGAGCCGGCGGCGGTTGGCGGCGCGCGTCTCGGCCGGCTGCCCGTATCGCTTGACGAGACGGCGCGCGGTCTCGTCGTAGCGGAAATAGAAGGCGCCGTTCTCGCCGACGACGCCGTCGACCGGCCACATCCGCGCGATGTGGTCGCACCAGCCGGCGGGTCGGCCGGTGACCAGGATCGTCAGCAACCCACCGGCGCGCAGCCGCTCGAGCGCGCCATAGGCCGCCGCGGTCACCCGCCCGCCGGTGCTCAGCGTGTCGTCGAGGTCGCTGAGCACGCCGCGCACGCGCCGTCGCGCGGCAATGGGAAATCGGTCGAGCGGTTGCAGGAACAAGGGCAAGATCCTTTCGCCGGTTGGCACCGGGCGGTCGGCGAAGGCCGCGCGTTCGCGAGGTAACCCGAATCGGCCGCCGGTTTCAACGGCACCGCGACCGAGGGCAAGGCCACGCCGGCCGAATTCGCATAGAATCGCGCCAGAAAAACCGAATCGTTAAGAATAATGGAATGTCTCCAGAAAGCGCTCATTGCGAACCAAAAGGT
>JBBECF010000211.1:0-10317 GCA_040881945.1 Dongiaceae bacterium
GCGCGCCCAGCGCGACCGCGACGACGCCGCGAAGTACGGCGTCTCCGTCTTCGCCCAAGACCTGCTGGCGGTCGCCGACAATCTGCGCCGGGCGCTGGAGGCCCTTCCGCCCGAGGCGCTCGAGGCCGACGAATACCTGCGCAATCTCGCCGCCGGGGTCGAGCTGACGGAACGCCAGCTTCTCGCCGCCTTCGAACGGCACGGCATTCAGCGGTTCGAACCGGTCGGCGAGCCGTTCGACAGCCACCGGCACCAGGCGATGTTCGAGGTGCCGGGCAGCGACCAGCCGGCCGGCACGGTCGTGCAACTGCTGCAGCCCGGTTACATGCTGTACGACCGGCTGCTGCGCCCGGCGATGGTCGGCGTCGCCAAGGGCAATTCCCCGGGGCCGGGGCCGAACGGCGCCGCGGACGATCCCCCGCCCTCGCCCGGCGGGCGCGTCGACACCGTCGCCTGATCGCCGCCGGCCGGCGGCCGCGGCGCCGCCAGGAATTCGCCGGCCGGGTCGTGGCCGTGCAGGCGCCGGCGCGCCAGCCCCCGGCCGCGCACCGCATAGCAATAGGCGCAGCCCTGCGGGCAACTGTCATAGGCGCCGATGTCGCGGCTCCGGGCGCAGGCGCAACCCGGCCGGTTGCCCTTGGTCCGCGCGGCGATGCGCCGCCCGGCCACGTCCGACAGGCGCTCGGCGTCGATGCAGCGCGCCGCCGGCGACGCCGCCTCGACGAGCCCCGGCTGGGCACAGAGCGTGAGCCGCATGCCCCGCTCGCCGGCGCTGGCGGCGAGACGGCGCAGCAGATCGCGTTTTTCCGGCGGCTCCGGATCGCGCCAGGCGAAGCCGTGCCGGCGCGCCGCCGCCGCCAGGTTGGTTTGCGTCTTGGCGTAGAACTGCGCAAAGGAGACGACGACCTCGTCGGTCGCGCCGGCAAGCGCCGCGGCGAGGCGGGCGAAATTGTCGATATGCCAGCCGGTCTCGGTCAGGGAGGTGACGAGTATCGGGTCATAGCGCCAGACCACGGCGCGCGGCCCGAAGCGGTCGCTGAGCCCGCGCATCGCCGCGACGGCGCGGGGGCTAAGCGGCGTCGCCGCCTCCAGGGCGCGCGGATAGCCGGTCACGGTATAGTGGATGACGAACGGAATGCGGCGCGCCGCCACCGCGTCGAGCGCGGCGGCGAAGGGCGCGGCGTTGCGCGTCCAAAAGACGAAGCCGTCGACCTCGGGCCCGCCGAGCGGCACGTGGATGGGCGCGCCGCCATAGGGGTTGACGACGCGGCAGAAGCCGGCGTTCAGGCGGTTCATGAACCAGGCGCCGTAGAAGGCCGGGATGTCGGTGCGGTAGCTGGCCGAAACGATCATCGTCGCCCGCGGCTCGTGCGCCTCCTAGGAAATCCTTAACCACCTAATACCATCGGCGTCCTCGGGATAGGCGATTTTTCGCCGCTTCCGGCCGCCGCGGGCGCTTGTAGGACCGGCGACCCTGCCTATATATCCCGTCGAGCCGCATGGTTTATTCGGCGCCTCCTCCGGTACCCTTCCGGGGGACCGTCCCAACGGGGGTTCGGGCGGCGCTTCTTAAGGAAGGCCGCCTCGCGGACCTGCTGAACGAAGAGGATGACATGAGCAAGGTAATCGGCATCGATCTCGGCACGACCAACTCCTGCGTCGCGGTCATGGACGGCAAGGACGGCCGCGTGATCGAGAACGCGGAAGGCACGCGCACGACGCCCTCGATCGTCGCCTTCACCGATTCCGGGGAACGGCTGGTCGGCCAGTCCGCCAAGCGGCAGGCGGTGACCAACCCGGAGAACACGCTGTTCGCCATCAAGCGGCTGATCGGTCGGCGTTACGACGATCCGTTGACGCAGAAGGACCAGGGGCTGGTCCCGTACAGGATCATCGCCGGCGACAACGGCGACGCCTGGGTCGAGGCGCACGGCAAGAAATATTCGCCCTCGCAGATCAGCGCCTTCATCCTGCAGAAGATGAAGGAGACGGCGGAAAACCATCTCGGCGAGAAGGTGACCCAGGCGGTCATCACGGTGCCGGCCTACTTCAACGATTCGCAGCGCCAGGCGACCAAGGACGCCGGCAAGATCGCCGGGCTCGAGGTCTTGCGCATCATCAACGAGCCGACCGCCGCGGCGCTCGCCTACGGGCTCGATAAGAAGAACAGCGGCACGATCGCCGTCTACGACCTCGGCGGCGGCACCTTCGACATTTCCGTCCTGGAGATCGGCGACGGGGTCTTCGAGGTGAAGTCGACCAACGGCGACACCTTCCTCGGCGGCGAGGACTTCGACGCGCGCATCATCGACTACCTGGCCGACGAGTTCAAAAAGGAGCAGGGCATCGACCTGCGCAAGGACCGGCTTGCGCTGCAGCGTCTGAAGGAGGCAGCCGAAAAGGCGAAGATGGAGCTGTCGAGCGCCGTGCAGACCGAGGTCAACCTGCCGTTCATCACCGCCGACCAGACCGGGCCGAAGCACCTCGCCATCAAGCTGACCCGCGCCAAGCTCGAGGCGCTGGTCGACGAGCTGGTGCAAAGGACGGTCGGCCCGTGCCGCGCCGCGCTCAAGGACGCCGGGCTGAAGCCGTCGGAGATCGACGAGGTCATCCTCGTCGGCGGCATGACCCGCATGCCGAAGATCATCGAGACGGTGAAGACCTTCTTCGGCCGCGAGCCGCATCGCGGCGTCAATCCGGACGAGGTCGTGGCCGTCGGCGCCGCCATCCAGGCCGGCGTGCTGAAGGGCGAAGTCAAGGACGTGCTGCTGCTCGACGTGACGCCGCTGTCGCTCGGCATCGAGACGCTGGGCGGCGTGTTCACGCGGCTGATCGACCGCAACACGACGATCCCGACGAAGAAGAGCCAGGTGTTCTCGACCGCCGAGGACGGCCAGACCGCGGTCACCATCCGCGTCTTCCAGGGCGAACGCGAAATGGCCGCCGACAACAAGATCCTGGGCCAGTTCGACCTGGTCGGCATCCCGCCGGCGCCGCGCGGCATGCCGCAGATCGAAGTCACCTTCGACATCGACGCCAACGGCATCGTCAATGTCCAGGCGCGCGACAAGGCGACGGGCAAGGAACAGCAGATCCGCATCCAGGCGTCGGGCGGACTCAACGACAAAGACATCGACCGCATGGTCAAGGACGCCGAGGCGCACGCCGCCGAGGACAAGAAGCGGCGCGCCCTGGTCGAGGCGCGCAACCACGCCGACGGCCTCGCCCACAGCACCGAAAAGACCTTGAAGGAACACGGCGACAAGATCGCGGCCGCCGACAAGCAGGCGATCGAGGACGCCATCGCCGCCGTGCGCAAGGCCGCGGAGGGCGACGACGCCGAGGCCATCAAGGCCAAGACCGAGGCGTTGGCCCAGGCCAGCCTGAAGCTCGGCGAAGCTGTCTACAAGGCGAGCCAGGCCGCTTCCGGCGAGGATGCCGGCGCCGCGCCGAACGGCGCCGGCGACGGCAAGGCGGCCGGCGAGAGCGGAGTCGTCGATGCCGATTTCGAGGAGATCGACGAGGAACGGCGCGACAAGTCCGCCTAACTTCCGGCTTCTGACTCATGGCCAAGCAGGACTATTACGAGGCCCTCGGCGTCGAACGCGGCGCCAGCGCCGACGAGATCAAGAAGGCCTTTCGCAACCTGGCCATGAAATGCCACCCGGACCGCAATTCGGGCGACAGCACCGCAGAGCACCGCTTCAAGGAACTCAACGAAGCCTACGACGTCCTCAAGGACGGCCAGAAGCGGGCCGCCTACGACCGGTTCGGCCACGCCGCCTTCGAGAACGGCGGGGCCCCGCGCGGCGCCGGCGGCGGCTTCGAGTTCACGGCGGCCGGCTTCGCCGACATCTTCGACGAAATGTTCGGCGACTTCATGGGCGGCCGGCGCGACCAGGGGTCCCGCGGCCGCGGCGCCGACCTGCGCTTCAACATGGAGATCACGCTCGAGGAAGCCTTCGCCGGCAAGCAGGCGACGATCCGCGTGCCGACATCGGTGACCTGCGAGGCGTGCAGCGGCAGCGGCGGCGAGAAGGGCGCGAAGCCGATCGCCTGCCCGTCCTGCCACGGCGCGGGACGGGTGCGCGCGACCCAGGGATTCTTCACCATCGAGCGGACCTGCCAGGCTTGTCACGGCGCCGGCAAGGTCATCGAGAAGGCGTGCAAGGCCTGCGACGGCAGCGGCCGGCTGCGCAAGGAAAAGGCGCTGTCGGTCGCGGTCCCGCCCGGGGTCGAGGACGGCACCCGC
The DNA here is from genome assembly GCA_040881945.1 of Dongiaceae bacterium. Classification (GTDB taxonomy): domain Bacteria; phylum Pseudomonadota; class Alphaproteobacteria; order Dongiales; family Dongiaceae; genus JBBECF01. The sequence continues at coordinate 4,253 of JBBECF010000211.1, forward strand.
ATCCGCCTCGCCAACGAGGGCGAGGTCGGCCTGCGCGGGGCGCCGGCGGGCGACCTCTACATCTTCTTGGCGGTGGCCGCGCATCGCCTGTTCCAGCGCGATGGCGCCAACATCCACTGCCGCGTGCCGATTCCGATGAGCACGGCGGCGCTCGGCGGCGCCATCGACGTGCCGGCGGTCGACGGCAGCCGCGCCAGCGTCAATGTCCCGGCCGGCACCCAGACCGGCCAGCGGTTCCGCCTGCGCGGCAAGGGCATGTCGGTGCTGCGCTCGTCGGCCCGCGGCGACATGTATGTCGAGATCATGGTCGAAACCCCGGTCAGCCTGACCAAGAAGCAGCAGGAGCTGCTGCGCGAATTCGACGCGGCCGGCGGCAAGGGCCGGCGCCACAGCCCGGCCTCGGAAGGCTTCTTCGCCAAGGTCAAGGACTTCTGGCAGGAGCTGAAGGAATAGTCGGCCGGCGGTCAGGGCCGTCTTGCGGCGGTCCGGCGCGACGCGGTACATAACCGGGCGGCGGCGAAGGCGGGGCTCTCCATGTCGGCGGTGAGGATCGGCGTCATCGGCTGCGCCGGGCGGATGGGGCGGCTGCTCCTGCGCGCCGTCGCGGCCACCCCAGGCTGCGCCGTGGCCGGCGGCAGCGAACGGCCGGGCGACCCGGCGGTCGGCCGCGATGTGGGGACGTTGGCCGGTCTCGATCCGCTCGGCCGCGCGGTGACCGACGATGCGGCCGCGCTGATTGCCGCCGCCGACGCCGTGCTCGAATTCACGACACCGGCGGCAACGGTCGAGCACGCGGCCCTCGCCGCGCGCAACCGCACGGTCCACGTCATCGGCACAACTGGGCTCGACGCGTCCCAGACCGCCGCGGTCGAGCGCGCCGCCCGCGACGCCGCCATCGTGCTCGCGCCGAACATGTCGCTCGGCGTCAACCTGCTGCTGCGCCTGGTGCGCGAGGCGGCGCGCGCTCTCGATCCCGACTGGGACATCGAAATCGTCGAGATGCATCATCGCCACAAGATCGACGCGCCCTCGGGCACGGCGCTCGCGCTCGGCCGGGCGGCGGCCGCGGGCCGAGGGCAGGGTCTCGACGCGGTGGCGCGGCGGTCGCGCGACGGCCTCATCGGCCCGCGCCCGCGCGGCGAGATCGGCTTCGCGACGTTGCGCGGCGGCGACGTGGTCGGCGAGCACCGGGTGATCCTGGCGGCCGAAGGCGAGCGGGTCGAGCTCGCCCATATCGCGACCGGCCGCGACATCTTCGCCCGCGGCGCGGTCAAGGCCGCGCTCTGGGCGCAAGGCAAGCCGCCCGGCCTCTACGACATGGCCGACGTGCTCGGGCTCGGAGAGTCCTAACCGGCGGCGCGCGCCGCCCAAAGCGCGTGGCTCAGGGCCCGCGCCAGTTCCGCCCGTTCCTCCGGCGCCAGGAAATCGCCGATGACCAGCGAGCGGCCATGCGAGCTCAAGGTCAGGCGGCTGTCGTGCAGCGGCGGGTCGTCCATGGCGACGCGCAGCCAATAGGGCTGGAAGGTCCAAAGCCGCGCCCGCCCGCGCCAGTCGCGACGCTCCACGGTCAGGGCGGCGCCGGTCAGGCGCACCCGCTCGAACAGCCGCGCGCTGCGGTAGTTGAGGCGGAAGCAGACATAGATCAGCAGCACCTCCAGACCGCAGAAGCCGAACACCGGCCAGGCGCCGGCCATCAGGAAGGCGATGCCGATGCCGAAGCCGACCGCGGCGACCAGGCCCATGAGCACGGCGAAGCCGACCGGACCCAGGCTGCGGTGCGGGCGCAACACGGCGTCGAACAGCACCGGCTCGACCGTGCAGGCTCCGGGCGGCGCCGCGACGGCGGGAAGACTGATATTCATTCTCATTAAACTATAGGAGCGGCCGCGCACGGGGTAAAGCGGCGCAGGGCTATCGCACATGGGCGCTGCAATTATGCCCTTGCGTCCTTCGACAGGCTCAGGATGAGGGGAACTCTTCGTGGCACAAAGAAAAACCCTCATGCTGAGCCTGTCGAAGCACGCACGACGCTGATCCAGGTCTCCTTGGACGACCGCAGAGTGGTCAAATGCGATAGCCCTGAAAGCGGCCGCCCGGCACTTTGCCGGCAACCGCGGCGGCGGCTACAGTGGCGGCGATGAAGCGGGCCGAGATCGAGACGTTCTTTCGCCGGCTGGCGGCGGCCAATCCGAGCCCGCGCGGCGAGCTCGCCCATGTCGATCCCTATACGCTGCTGGTGGCGGTCGTGTTGTCGGCGCAGGCGACCGACGCCGGGGTCAACAAGGCCACGACGCGGCTGTTCCCGGTCGCCGACACGCCGGCCAGGATGCTCGCCCTCGGCGAGGCGGGCCTGCGCGAGCACATCCGCACCATCGGCCTCTTTAATACCAAGGCGAAGAACATCATCGCCCTGAGCGAGATCCTGCTCAGCGAGCACGGCGGCGCGGTGCCGCGCGAGCGCGCCGCCCTCGAGGCGCTGCCCGGCGTCGGGCGCAAGACCGCCAACATCGTGCTCAACGACGCTTTCGGCGAGCCGACCATCGCCGTCGACACGCACGTCTTCCGGCTGTGCAACCGCACCGGGCTGGCGCCCGGCAAGACGGTGCGCGAGGTCGAGGATCGATTGGACCGGGTGGTACCGGCGCGCTGGAAGCGGAACGCGCACCACTGGCTGATCCTGCACGGTCGCTACATCTGCAAGGCGCGCAAGCCCGATTGCCCGAACTGCCCGGTGCGCGACCTCTGCGCCTTCAAGGGCAAGACGGTCGTTTAGCTCGCGGTCGGCGACCGTCGGGCGGCGAGGACGGCGTTGAGGCAGCCGCGGGCCGCGACCGGCTGGGCGGCGGCGGTTCGCGCCTCGACAAAGACGACGCGATAGACGCCGCCGTCGGGATAGAGAAACAGGTCGAGGACGCAGGCGGTCGCCAGGTACTGCAAGACCTCCGCCGGGTCCTCGCTGCGGACGACGCGCGGCCGGCCGAGCAGTTTTTCCACCGAGATTCGGTTGAGGTCCAGGAGCCGGTCCGGGTCGTCGTCCACGGCCGGCGTCGCCGCGACCGGTGGCACGACCGCGGCCCGGTCGGCGCGCGCGAAGACCGCGCCCGGCACGGTGCCCGGCCGCCACCGTCCGATCGTCGGGCGCGCCGCCCCTGCCGCTCCGGCCGAGACCGCCGCCATCGGCTCGACGGCGCTCGAAGCCGGTTCGAGGCCGGTCGTCGCACAGGCCGCGAGAACGGCCGAAAGCGCGGCCCAGGCCGGTGCGGCGCGACGGCAGCGACCGGTCGCGATCCACCGCTCCGGACGTGCCGGCGGCTGAAACATCCCGCTTCCTCGGTCGAAACGGCGGCGTGCGCGCCGGTCAGAGGCCGCCGCCGCCCGATCCGACTGTCGCCTCGAAGAGGCCCTCCTGGGACTCGGCCAGCCGCTCCGACGGCGCCGGCTCGACGAGCCGGGCCGGAGCCTCCGGCAGCGCCGCCCCCGTCGCCGTCGACCCTTCGGGGAGCTGCTCGATTTCGCCGCAGATGACGCCGCCGCGCTCGATTTCGATCTCGCCGTACCGGACCGACCCCTCGATCCGGCCGGTGGAACGGAGCAACAGGCGCTCGCGCACCACGAGGTCGCCTTCGAAGCGGCCGCTGATGTCGGCCGTGTCGATGTGGGCGGATCCCTTGAACACGCCGGTCTGGGCGATCTCGATGGTCCGACTGTCGGTCAGCGACGCTTCGACCCGGCCCTCGACCACCAGCCGCTCGCAAGCGCGGATCTCGCCGGTGAGCACGATCTCGCGGCCGACGATCAGCTTCTTGCCATCGCTCTCCGCGCTCGCGGCGGGCCGCGGTTCGGGGCGGCGGACCGCTCCGCCGGCGACCTCCGGCAGACGCCGCGGCACTTCGACCAGGGCCGGCCGGCTCGCGGCCGACGCCGGCTCCGGGCGGGGATAGGTGCGTTGATGCGGCATCTCGCCGCTCAACTCGCGCGCCGACACTTCGGCGCCGCTCTTCGTCGACAACTCGCGATCTTTCTTTCTGCCGAACATGTTCATTGCCCCTTGATCTTGCGCTTCGCCGCCGCTTACGCCGGTCCGCGGCCTACGCGGCGGGCCGCCGAAGTCCCTCGAACAGGTGCAGCATGAAGGCCGTCGCCGCGATCGGGGCGACCAGATTGACCACCGGCACCGTCAACAGCGCCGTCACGATCACCCCGGCCGCGAACACCCGGCCTGACTGCCCGCGCCGCAATTCGCGAACCCGGCGCTCGTCGAGCCGCCGCAGCGCCACCAGCTCGAAATACTCGCGACCGAGAAGATACCCGTTTAACCCATAGAAGACAAAGATATTTAGCGGCGGGATAAAGAACAGCGCCAGGTATAGCGGCAGCGCCAGCAGGTTGAGCAGCAGTGCCGCGCCGGCGAACCGGACGCCGGCCAGGACCGCCTCGCCCACCGGCTGGGCGCGCGCCGGCGGCAGGTCCGGATAGTGGCGCGCCTCGACCGCCGCCGCGGCGTCCTCGAGAAAGAGACCGACCGTCACCGAGACCGCGGCGGGAAACAGCAGCCAGGCGACCACCGCGACGCCCGCCCCGGCGGCGACGTCGACGATGGCGTCGATCCAGCCGATCCCGACCGCGCCGAGCGCGCCGATCGCCAGCCACAGTCCGGCGGCGAGCGCCGCCAGCACCGCCAGCGCGAGCCCGAGGCTGCGCCACAGGACGCGCCGCAGACGCGGGTCGGCGAACTGCGCGAAGGCCTTGAAAAGGGCGGAGAACAAGGGGTCTGGCCCGGTTCGGTCGGTCGCCGTTCTTGTAGTCCTCGGCCGCCGCCGGCGCAAGGCGGCTGGCCGCGAGGTAATGGGTCAGTTTGAAATCTGACCCGGAATGGTTAGTCGGTCACTTCGATTGAAGTCTGCTTCGTGCCGATACTGTTGAAAAACTCCGACACGATTCGCAGCGGCGCAATATTGGAATCCGGTTGGTGGCTCTCGTGAATCCTTCTTGCGCGACGTGGGTGATTCACGAAACAATCTTGCGCCGTCGGCCGGCTGATTGAGTTTTTCAACAGTATCTGCCGGGAGCGGACGGGCTGGCGACTCGCCTAGTAAATCGTGGCCTAGCCAAAAATAGCCTCAAGAGGCATTCTTTCGATGCCATGGGAACACTCGGTGACCTAATAGCACCGTTTATCGAATCGGTCACGACCGGCCGAATTGACGTTTACAACGAGTTCAGTTTGCAGCACGAACTTGGCATCTTTCTCCGTGGGAGGCTCCCGAAAGACAAGGTGCAGTTTGAACGCAACGTGAGTTTCTTCTTTCCTGACAAATCATCGTTCACGAAAAGAGAGATCGATGTCGCGGTGTTCTCGCCTGATCGCAAAGAACTCAAATGGGGGATCGAATTAAAATATCCACGCAATGGCCAGCATCCCGAGCAGATGTTCAGCTTCTGCAAAGATGTAGCGTTCGTTGAAGAGTTGAAGGCGGCAGGATTTTCGCAGACTGGGCTGTTGATATTCGCCGACGACCACCTATTTTGGCGGGGCCCAACCGAGGGGATCTATGGCTTCTTTCGCGGCGGGCGGCCGCTGCAAGGCCAAATCCAAAAGCCAACCGGTAAAAAAGATGATCGGGTTACGGTATGCGGAACGTATACGGTGAAATGGGAAGCAATTTCTGATGGCCTAAAATTTGCTGCTATAGAGGCCGCCGATAGTCGTTAGAGGTCGCCAGTGAAGCCACTATTCACAATCCATGCCGGGGAATTCGTCGTCGGCGATTACATCGAGCGCGCGTTCCGCCATGTGAACGTTTGGGTTCCCGCCAAGGACAAAGGGATTGATCTTCTGGTGTCGGACGCCAAGAACAAACGGGTAGTTTCATTCCAGGTGAAGTTCTCTCGTGACTTTCTCGCGACACACATGCCGGCAGTATTCCAAAAGCCGCTACGAGCTTGTGGGTGGTGGACGCTTAATCGACAGAAGATAGCTAAATCTCCCGCTGATTATTGGGTCTTTGTCCTTGTGGGATTCGCTAGACGCAGCACCGACTTCGTGATCCTCAAGCCGTCTGACT
>JBBECF010000212.1:0-47541 GCA_040881945.1 Dongiaceae bacterium
ATCGATTACGGGAAGCGGAAGATACGGATGATGAGATCGCATCGACACGGCGGGGGGGGGGGGGGGCGGGGGGCGCGGCCACGGCACGATCGCTCTAGCGGCGGCGCTGCTGGTCCTGGCGCTCGCCGGCCGGCCGGCGGCAGCGCAGCAGGCACAGGTCATCGCCGAGGGCAAGCAGGACTACGACGAGACCTGCGCCGCCTGCCACGGACCAGAGGGCCGGGGCGACGGGCCGATGGCCGGGCTCCTGGTCCTGCCGCCGTCCGACTTGACCCGCGTCGCCAAGGATGCCGGCGGCGCGTTCCCGTTCTGGCGGGTGTACCGGATCATCGAGGGCGGCGAAACCGTGAAGGGCCACGAGACCTTCCAGATGCCGGTACTCGGAAACCGCTTCCGCCGCGACGAGGCCAAACCGGGCTACCTGCCCGGCCATGTCCGGATCCTGACCCTCACCCATTTCATCGAGTCGCTCCAAGTCGATTAGCCAGGCGCGGCGGAACCCGGGGCGCGGCCGATCGGGAGGAGCGCCAGCGGCTCCTCCGCCCCGTCCAGCCCGACTACCCGCATGACCTCGGCGTCGTCGAACGCGCCGACCACGGTCGCGCCCAGCCCGAGCGCCACAGCCTGGAGGCAGACGTTCTGCGCCGCGTGCCCCACTTCGATCTGCACGTAGCGGCGCCCCCGCTCGCCGTACTTGCCGGTCGTGCGCGCATGAACCGCCGCGATCACCAGAACGGCGGCCGCCTCGGCGATCCAACGTTGCCCCAGCGCCGCAGCAGCCAACTCGGTTCGGCGGTCGCCGACCGCGGCTTGGCGCAGCGCATGCGCCCCCGCGTCGTAGCGGTAGATTCCGGAGGGCAGCCCGGTCACCTCGCCGGCCGCAAGCCGCAGCTCGAGTGGGTAGAGCGCGCCCGCCGACGGCGCGGCCCGCAGGCCGGCCGGATCGGTCACGCCTTGCGCCGCCCACAGAAGCTGCCCGACCTCGCCGAGGGTCACCGCGCCGCCGGCGAAGTCGCGCACGGACCGCCGCCGCGACAGCGCCCCCTCGACCGACAGGCGACCGTCCTCGACCGCTTCGGGCAACCGCAGGATGGGGGTTCGTTCAGCGGCCATGGCGGTCGAGGCAGGACAGGCCGTAGCGGCGAGCGGCCTCCAGGGCGGCGCCGTACTCGGCCGACCCGATCGGCCGGTCGAGCTCGGGATAGTCGCCGGCGCGGTAGCAGGGGCGGTACTGGTCCATGAGGTTCACATAGGTGTCACGCGAAATCTCCTCGGTCAGGAAGCGGAGAACGCTCTCGGTTCCGGCGATGTCGTCGGGCAGGACGAGGTGGCGCACCAGCAGCCCGCGCCGCGCGACCCCGGCCTCGTCGAGCACGAGGTCGCCGACCTGCCGGTACATCTCGCGCACCGCCGCCCGGTTCACCCGGACATAGTCCGGCACGTGGGAGTAGCGCTTGGCCTGCGCCGAGTCGCCGTATTTCATGTCGGGCATGTAGATGTCGATGACGCCGTCCAAGAGGGCGAGCGCCTCGGGGCTGTCGTAACCGCCGGTGTTGTAGACGAGCGGCAGGCGCAGGCCGCGCTCGGCGGCGGGGACCAGGGCCGCGAGGATCTGCGCCACGACGTGGCTGGGGGTCACGAAGTTGATGTTGTGGCAACCCTGCCCCTGGAGCGCCAGCATCATCCCGGCGAGGTCCTCGGGGCTCACCTCCTGCCCCTGCCCCTTCCAGCTTATCTCCCAGTTCTGGCAGTACACGCAGCGCAGGTTGCACCAAGAGAAGAAGATCGTCCCCGACCCCCGCCGGCCGCGCAGGCTGTCCTCCTCGCCGTGATGCGGCCCGTAGGAGTAGACGACGGCGCGCGCGCCGGTGCGGCACACGGCGCCCCGCAGCGTGCGCTTGCGGTTGATACGGCAGTAGCGCGCGCACAAGTCGCAGTCCTCGAGGCGGTGGTCGGCCTCGCGCGCCCGCGCGGCCAACGCCCCGCTCTGCAGCAGGCGCAGGTAGGCCGGCGTGAACTCCGCCGGACGCACCGTCGCCACGGCCATCCCTCGGCCCCTGTAATCGGGCGCTGCCGAACCTAACTTAAGACTATCGGACCCGGCGGCGGCGCGAATTGACCTGCGTCAAGATGCCGGCCCGGGCCGCGGATTATACTTCTTCAAGAGGATCGGCATGCGGCGAGCCGACGATGTCGTAGCAACGAAGTACTGGCACGCGCTCGACGACGGGCGAGTCCAATGCGACCTGTGCCCACGCCTGTGCAAGCTGCACGAAGGCCAGCGCGGTCTGTGCTTCGTACGTGCCTGCCGGGACGGCCGGATCGTCCTCACCACCTATGGGCGGTCGAGCGGGTTCTGCGTCGATCCGATCGAAAAGAAGCCGCTGAACCATTTCCTGCCAGGCACGGCGGTGCTCTCGTTCGGCACCGCCGGCTGCAACCTCGCCTGCCGCTTCTGCCAGAACTGGGACATCAGCAAGTCGCGTGAGATCGACGTGCTCGCCGACCGGGCGACGCCGGAGACGATCGCGCGCGCCGCCAAGGACCTCGGCTGCCGCAGCGTCGCCTTCACCTACAACGACCCGATCGTCTTCCATGAATATGCGATCGACGTCGCCGCGGCCTGCCGCGCCGTTGGCATCCGCACCGTCGCGGTCACCGCCGGCTACGTCAATCCGGAGCCGCGCGAGGAGTTCTTCCGGGAGATGGACGCCGCCAATGTCGACCTCAAGGCGTTCACCGAGGACTTCTATCGGCGCGTCTGCAGCGGCCATCTCCAGCCGGTGCTCGACACGCTCGTCAATCTCAAGCGCGAGACCGGCGTCTGGGTTGAGATCACGACTTTGTTGATTCCCGGCGCGAACGATTCCGACGCCGAGATCGAGCGGCTGACGGCGTGGGTATCGGAACATCTCGGCCCCGACGTGCCGATGCACTTCACCGCCTTCCATCCGGACTGGAAGATGCGCGACACGCCGCCGACGCCGGCCGCGACGCTGCGGCGCGCGCGGGCGATCGCGCGCCGAAATGGCGTGCGCTACGCCTACACCGGCAACGTCCACGACCCGGCCGGCGCCACCACCTATTGCCACGGCTGCGGCGGCGTGGTCATCGGCCGCGACCGGTACGAGGTGACGGCCTGGAACCTCGGGCCGGACGGCCGCTGCCGGGGCTGCAGCACGCCTTGCGCCGGCGTCTTCGAGGACGCGCCGGGCGATGGCAGCCGGCGCCAGCCGGTGCGGCTCGCCGATCGGGCGGGTGACGCGGCGGCGCGCGTCGGGACGGAAGTTCAGTGAAGGAGGGGTGAGAGATGAGCACGACAGGCTTGCAGGTCTTCGACCAGACGTTGCAGCTCACCAACATCTGGCTGAAGAGCCTGATGGAGAAACTGGGCTGGACCGACCGGCACCGCGCCTATCTGGCGCTGCGCGCCACGCTGCACGCGCTCCGCGATCGCATGAACCCGGACGAGGCGGCGCATCTCGGCGCCCAGCTTCCGATGCTGGTGCGCGGCTTCTATTTCGAGGGCTGGCACCCCGCCGGCAAACCGCTCAAGGAGCGCAGCAAGGATGCGTTCCTGGCGCATATCCGCAAGGCCATGCCCGGCGATCCGGATCTCGACCCGGAACGGATCGCACGCGGCGTCTTCAGCCTGCTCGCCGATCGTGTGACCGCGGGCGAGATCGCGGACGTGAAGCAGACCCTGCCGAAGGGCGTGCGCGACCTGTGGCCGGTCTGAGGCCAATGCGGCCGCGGCGCCGGCAATGGCAGGCTTGCGCTTGGGGCTGTTCGCCGACCGGCCCGAGGAGTCTCCTGGGCCCGGAATCGAGGAGTGCGGCATGAAGCGGACCGGCAAGCGCAACGGCAAGCCGGCGAAGCAGGCCAAGGCGGCGCGGCCGGCGACCGCCAACCCGCGGCTGACCGAGCAGAAGCGCAGGATTCTGGGCAAGCATTATGCGAGCAAGTATCGATCCCTCTGATCGCGCCGCGCTGGCGCAGCTCTCGACGGCGACGATCGCGCATTACGAACACGCGGCGCAGAGCTATGAGGAGCACACCCTCGACCACGACGTAAGTCAGAACATCGCCGCCTTGCTCGGCGCCATCGAGGGCCCGCCCCCTTGGACCATCCTCGATTTCGGCTGCGGGCCGGGGCGCGACCTGCGGCAATTCCGGTCGCTCGGCCACGCGGCGGTGGGGCTGGACGGCTGCGCCGCCTTCGTCGCCCGGGCGCGCGCCATGACCGCGTGCGAGGTGCTGCACCAGGACTTCCTGGCGCTGGACCTGCCGGCCGAGCGGTTCGACGGCGTCTTCGCCAACGCGTCGCTGTTCCACGTGCCGCGCGGCGAGTTGCCGCGCGTGCTCGGCGAGTTGCGGGCGGCGCTCCGGCCGCGCGGCGTTCTGTTCGCGTCGAACCCGCGCGGCGGCAACGAGGAAGGCTGGTCCGGCGACCGCTACTGCTGCTTCCACGACATCGAGGCGTGGCGGGGATTTCTGTGCGCCGCCGGCTTCGTCGAGCTCGACCACTACTACCGGCCGGCCGGTCGCCCGCGCCGCGATCAGCCCTGGCTCGCCACGCTGTGGCGGAGAGCTTGAGCCGCGGTCGGCGGCGCTCAGGTCTCCACCGGCAGCGACGGATCGTTCCCCCATTCCGACCACGAGCCGGCATAGGCCCGGACCCGGGGGTAGCCTAGGGCCTTGAGCGCGATATAGGTATGCGCGGAGCGGTGGTGGGTCTGGCAGTGGGTGACGACTTCCTTGTCCGGCGTAACCCCCACCGCCGCGAACAGCGCGCGCAACTCGGCCTCGGGCTTGAGGCGCAGGTTGTTCGTGCGGTCGATGGCCAGCGTCCAGTCCAGGCTGACGGCGCCGGGGATGTGGCCGCCGCGCGCCGCCCGACGATCGGCGCCGCTGAACTCCGCCGGCGTGCGCGCGTCGAGGACGACAAGACTCGGATCGTCGAGATGCGCGAGCACATAGGCGGCGTCGGCGACGGCGTCGGTGCGGCCCGTCACCCGGTAGTCGCCGCGGGCCGGCGCCGTCACACCGCTTTCGGTGCGGTGCCCCTCGCCCACCCAGGCCTGTAACCCGCCATTGAGCAGCGACGCGCCGCGGTGCCCGATGACGTCCAGCGTCCACAGCAGGCGGCACGCCTTGGCGCCGCCTTCGTCGTCGTAGGCGACGACGTGGCTTTGCGCGGTCATGCCGATCGACGACAGAACCTCGCCGATCTGGCGGTCGTCGGGCAACAGGCCGCCGACCGGCGGCCGCGGCGCGACGATTCGTGCATAATCCAGGTGCACGGCGCCGGACACGTGCTGGCGCGCGTGGGTCGAAGCGGCGCCGAGATCGACCACCAGCAGGCCGGGACGCCCCAGCCGCCGCTCGAGCTCGTCGGCTTCCAGGATCAGGGGAACGTCGCTGTCGGCCATGGTCAAGACCCTCGATCGCGGCCGTCGCGGCGGGACGACCCCATCATAACGTCATTATAACCGAGTCGGACCGACTGGCCACCGTCGCGACGCGGCGCGACGCTTGGCCGCACGGCGGCGACGGCGCATCGCCGCGGAATTCCGCGCGCAACGCGCCCTGCCGCGACGAGCCTCTTGCCAAACCGATCGAGACCGGCCTAATTGTGACGCATGGCGAAAGCAGCCGCGACGATCGCGCACGCCGAACGCGCACATTGCCCCGTTGGCGATCGCGGAACCGAGATCATTCACAGCACGACGGCATGTTTTCTTGTCGGGTGGGACGTCGCGGCAGGGCGACAGGCGGACGCGATCGCCTGCCGTGACACTTCGTCGTCGCACTTGAATCGGCGACGGCCAACGCTAATTGAAAATTAACGCTACCGGTAGAACATCGAAAACAACCGCGACAAGGGTCGGCGACAGCAAGGGGGGCATTGCAAACGGGAGATCGCTGCATGGCCACGAAGCAAGATCGCATCGCCGAACTGATTCGCAAGGATCATGCGGATCGCGTAATCGAAGACTGGAAGGGCGATTTCCTCGGCTACCTCGAAAAGGTCCGCGCGGACCCGAGCGTCTGCCGGTTGGCGCATGCGCATCTCTACGACGTGATCATCAACGCCGGCGTCGGCGAGCCGGACGACTCCGACGCCTCGCGGCGGACCCGGTTGTGGGGCGGCGAGCCGCCCAAGGTCTACAACTTCTTCAAGGAAGAATTCTTCGGCATCGAAGAGGTGCTCGAGAAGATCGTGCACTACTTCCATGCCGCGGCGCTTAAGGGCGAGGAGAGCCGCCAGGTCCTGTATCTGATGGGACCGGTCGGGGCCGGCAAGAGCTCGCTGGTCGAGCGCCTCAAGGAAGGCTTGGAGGTCGCCGATCCGGTTTATGTGATCGACGGCTGCCCGATCCACGAGGAGCCGCTTCACCTCATCCCGCGCCGCTTGCGCCGCGAGTTCGAGAAGATGCTCGACGCCACCATCGAGGGCGAACTCTGCCCGGTGTGTCGCTACCGGCTCGAGCACGAATTCGGCGGGCGCTACGAGCAGATGCCGGTCACGACGATGGCCTTTTCGAAGAACGACCGCCGCGGCATCGCGGTCGTGCCGCCGGTCGATCCGAACAACCAGGACACCTCGGTGCTGATCGGGTCCGAGGACATTTCGAAGCTCGACAAATACGCCGAGGGCGACCCGCGCGTGCTCGATCTTAACGGCGCCTTCAACGCCGGCAACCGCGGGCTGATCGAATTCATCGAGGTCTTCAAGAACGAAACCGAATACCTGCACGCGATCATCACCGCGACGCAGGAGAAATTCGTCCCGGCGCCCGGCCGCCACGGCACGATCTACACCGACACGGTGATCGTTGCCCATTCCAACGAGGCGGAGTGGCAGAGATTCAAGGCCGACCACACCAACGAGGCCGTGCTCGACCGTATCGTCACGATCAAGGTGCCTTACAACCTGCGCCTGTCCGAGGAAACGAAGATCTACGACAAGATCCTCCGCCGCTCCGGCTTTCGCACGCACATCGCGCCGCACACCATCGAGATCGCGGCGATGTTCGCCCTGCTCACGCGGTTGGAGCCGAGTTCCAAGTGCGACCTGATGACCAAGCTCAAGCTGTATAACGGCGAGGAGGTGGTCGAGAAGGGTCACACCAAGCGCATCGACCAGAGCGAGCTGCGCGAGGACGCCAAGGGCGAGGGCCTGAGCGGCATCTCCGCGCGCTTCATCATGAAGGCGATCGACGCCGCACTGTCGCAGAGCCCGGAGGGGATCACGCCGATCCACATCCGCGAGGTGCTGATCAAGATGGTGAAGGAAGGCGACCTGCCGGACGACACGCGCAAGCGCTATCTGGAGTTCCTGCAGGACAACATCCACAAGGCGTATCTCGAGATCCTGGAAAACGAGATCACCAAGGCCTTCGTCTACGCCTACGAGGAGCAGGCGGAGACGCTGTTCCAGAATTACCTCGACCACGCCGAGGCCTTCGTCAACAAGACCACGGTCAAGGACCGCGATACGCGCGAGGAGCTCCAGCCCGACGAGCCGTTCCTCAAGTCGATCGAGGAGCAGATCGCCATCATCGGGTCGTCCGCCGACGGCTTTCGCCAGGAGGTCATCGCCTATCTGTGGGCGGCCAGCCGCCGCGGCGCGAAGGTCAGCTATGCGAGCTACGAGCCGCTGAAGGAGGCGATCGAGAAGAAGCTGATGGATTCGGTGCGCGACATCAGCCGCATCATCACCAAGACCCGGACGCGCGACGAGGAACAAAAGGACAAGTACGAGGCCCTGCTCGAGAGCCTGCTGCAGCACGGCTACACCCCGTATTCCGCGGAAGTCGTGCTGAAATACGCCGCCAACCACCTGTGGAAGGACTAGCCGCGATCGCGGACGGCGACCCCGACATGCCGACCGGCGCCCGATGACGACGGTCTTCCGCTCGTACTCCTCGTCCGAGGCGCTGCACTCGGACCGCTCGTCCGGCGACCGCCAACGTCACCGCGAGAAGGTGCGCGAGGCCATCCGGGACAACGTCGCCGACCTGATCGCCGAGCAGTCGATCATCGGACGCAGCCGGGACGCGATCATCAAGGTCCCGATCCGCGGCATCAAGGAATACCGCTTCATCTTCGGCCGCAACGCGGCCGGCGTCGGTCAGGGCCAGGGCGACAGCAAGCCCGGGCAGGTGGTCGGCCAGGCGCCGAAGGACGGCGCCGCCCCCGGCGCGGCCGGCGACCGGCCGGGCGTCGACTACTACGAGACCGACATCACCCTCGACGAGCTGATCGAGTTGATGTTCGAAGATCTCGAACTGCCCAACCTTGAACGCAAGGCGCTGCGCGCGAGCATCGCCCAGCGTTCCACCAAGCGCAAAGGCTACCGGCGGGTCGGCGTCCAGGTGCACCTGGACAAGAAGCGCACGGCGAAGGCGCGCATCCGTCGGCGCGTCGCCACCGGCCTCGCCCCCGCCGAAAGCGCCGCGCCGGAGGCCGCCGAAGCGCGCTTCCCGTTCCACGCCAACGACCTGCGCTTTCGCCGGCGCAGTCCCGATATCGATTACGAATCGAACGCGGTCGTCCTGTGCATCATGGATACGTCGGGGTCCATGGACACGATGAAGAAGTACCTGGCGCGCAGTTTCTTCTTCCTGCTCTACCAGTTCGTCCGCATCCGCTACATGCAGGTGGAGGTCGTGTTCATCGCCCACGACGCGACAGCGCGCGAGGTCAACGAGGACGCCTTCTATCACAAGGGCGAATCCGGCGGCACGATGATCTCGTCGGGCTATGCCAAGGCGCTGGAGATCGTCGCGGAGCGCTACGATCCCTCGCTGTGGAACGTGTATGCCTTTCACTGCTCGGACGGCGACAATTTCGACAACGACAACGCCGAGGCGCTGAAGCTGGCGCGCGAGCTGTGCGACGTATGCAACCTGTTCGGCTACGGCGAGATCCGGCCGGATGGCCGCCACTGGCACAGCGATTCGATGCTGAAACTGTTCAAAAGTCTGGACGCCGACAACTTTCAGGCGCTGCGCCTGGAGAGCAAGTCGGACGTCTGGAAAAGCCTGAAGAGTTTCCTCTCCAAGGAACGGCTTACGACCTGAGCGCCATGACCAAGCCCTATGACATCGCCGAGCTGGAGCAATGGGACGCCCGCATTCGCGAGAAGACGGAGGCCTTCGGCCTGAGCTGCTATACCCAGGAGTTCGAGCTATGCGACCACTTCCAGATGCTCAGCCTGATGGCCTATTCGGGGATGCCGTCGCATTACCCGCACTGGTCGTGCGGCAAGTCCTATGAGCGGCAGAAAACACTGTACGACCACGGCGTCGCCGGGCTGCCCTACGAGCTGGTGATCAACACCGACCCCTGCCTCGCCTATCTCATGCGCGACAACTCGCTGGCGCTGCAGATCCTCACCATCGCGCACGTGTACGGCCATAACGACTTCTTCAAGAGCAACTTCTCGTTCCGCCACCTGCGCGCCGACCTGACCGTCGCGACCTTCAAGAGCCACGCCAACCGCGTGCGCGGCTACATCGAGGACCCGTCGATTGGGCTGCGCAAGGTCGAAGATATCCTCGACGCCGCGCACGCGCTGTCGCAGCAGTGCCGGCGCAACCCCGCCATTCGGCGGCGTGACCCGGCGGAGCAGCGCCAGCAGGCGCTGCGCCAGGCCGAGCCGCCGTCGGACCCTTATCGGGCCATTCACCGGCGCCCGGTGTACAAGCCGCCGCAGCTCGACCGGGTGCCGCTGGAGCCGGAAGAAAACCTCTTGCTGTTCATCCGCGACCACGCGCCGCAGCTCGCCGACTGGGAGAAGGACCTGCTCACCATCGCGCATGAGGAAGCCAACTACTTCCTGCCGCAAATGGAAACCAAGATCATGAACGAGGGTTGGGCGTCCTACTGGCACCGGACGATCCTCAACAGCCTGGAGCTGCCGGCGGAGCTGCACCTGGAGTTCCTGGTGCGGCACAACCAGGTGGTCCGCCCGATCGCCGGCGAGATCAACCCGTATCACCTGGGCCTCAAGCTCTGGGACGATATCGAGCGCCGCTGCGACCGCCCGACGCCGGCGGAGATCGACGAATTCGGCGAGCCCGATTGCAGCGGTCGCGAAATGATGTTTCGGGTTCGCGACGTCGATCGCGACGTGTCGTTCCTGCGCCGCTTCCTGACCGAGTCGCTGATGCGCGAGCTGGACTTGTTCGAATTCGAGCCGAAGAACGGCAAGCTCGTAATTTCCAAAGTATCCTCGGAACAGGACTGGCGCGGGGTCAAGAATACCCTGCTGGCCAATGTCGGCCTGGGCTCGGTGCCGGTGATCAGGATCATCGACGCCGATTTCGGCGGCGCCCGGGCGCTATTGCTGCGCCACGAGCACGACGACCGCGAGCTGCTCGTCGAATACGCCGAGAAGACCCTGCGCCACCTGTACCGGCTGTGGGGCCGCAAGGTGGTCCTCGAAACCCGGCTCGGCGGCGACGATGTGGCGCTGTCGTTCGACGGCGACAAATTCGCCACCGCGAAACAGGCCTAACCCAGGGGCGCCAGGCGCCCTCCTCGACGAATTGACCCCGAGAGCGCCGGATGTGCTATGCTCAGGCGCATCGCCGGCGCGGCCGCGATGCCGACGCCGCCCGACCAAGCCAAGCTCGACGCCATGAACGAATCGACCCTCAGCGCCCTGCGCCGGGAAATGGTGGAAATGATTGCCGCCTACGCGAGCATGGTCGCGGACCGGACCGGCCGACAGTGCATCGACGAACGCGTGCTCGCGGCGATGGCGAAGGTGCCGCGGCACGAGTTCGTTCCGCTCGAGTTGCGGCAGTTCGCCTATGTCGATTCGCCGCTGCCGATCGGTTACGACAAGACGATTTCGCAGCCCTTCATCGTGGCGCTGATGACCGACCTGCTCGACCTGAACCCCGACGACACCGTCCTCGAGATCGGCACCGGGCTCGGCTATCAGGCGGCGGTCCTGTCCGAGCTCGCCGGGCGGGTCTACAGCGTCGAGATCATCGAGGAGCTGGCGACCGAGGCGCGCCGGCGACTGAAGCAGCTCGGCTACGACAAGATCGAGCAGCGCCTCGGCGACGGCTCGCAGGGCTGGGTTCAGCACGGCCCCTACGGCAAGATCCTGGTCACGGCGGCGCCGGAGCTGATCCCGCCGCCCCTGCTCAACCAACTCAAGCCCGAAGGACGCATGGTGTTGCCCGCGGGCATCGAGGACGCGCAGCAGCTCATGCTGGTCGAAAAGGACCGCTCGGGCCGGATCAAGACCACCGAGATCCTGCCGGTCCGCTTCCTGCCCCTGGTCACGAGCCACTAGCGCGCCAACGCCGCGACCCCACGGGTTTTCGCTCGCCAGACACGGCGCGAGCGGGTATCAACCTGCGCTCGGGGAGGACAGCGATGGTCGACTACTTTTCGATGCGGCCCTACACCGTCACCGTGGTCGGCGCGGGCAGCGGCATCGGCCGCGCCGCCGCGGCTTTGCTCGGCGGCCAGGGCGTTTCGGTCGCCTGCCTGGACCGCGACCTCGGCGCGGCCGAGGAAACCGCGCGCGCCATCGCCGCTGCCGGCGGGCAGGCGCTGGCGGCGCCGGCCGACGTCACCGACGACGCCTCGGTCGATCCCGCCCTCGATCGCGCCGAGGCCGCGTTCGGCCGCCTGCACGGCCTGGTCAATTGCGCCGGCATCACCGGCCGCACCAACATCAAGGGCCATGAGGTCGATCTCGCCGATTTCGACGCCGTCTACCGCATCAATCTGCGCGGCGCCATGGTCGTTTCGAAGGCGGTGCTGCCGCGCCTGTTGAAGCACGGCTACGGCCGGCTGCTGCATGTCGCCTCGATCGCCGGCAAGGAGGGCAACGCCGGCATGGCCGCCTACTCGGCGACCAAGGCCGGGCTGATCGGATTGGTCAAGTCGCTCGCCAAGGACTACCCGGAGAGCGGCGTCACCGTGAACGCGCTGGCGCCGGCCGTGATCCGCACGCCGATGGTCGACAAGCTGCCGCAGGCGACGGTCACCTACATGACCGACAAGATCCCGATGCGCCGCTGCGGCGAGCTCGACGAGGCGGCGCAGATGATCGCCTGGATCGTCTCGCCCGCCTGCAGCTTCACGACCGGATTTACCTTCGATCTGTCGGGCGGCCGCGCGACGTATTGACGACCTCGACCGGCAGGCGGTCTGCCGCGCGCCGCGCCAGCCGCGCCGGCATCGGCAGGCGCAGTGACCAGCCGAGCAGCCCGCGCGGCAATAACACCACCGACAGCACGAACAGGACGCCCAGCGCCAGCAGCCAGTAATAGCCGAGGGTCTCGGACAGGATGCCCTCGACCGAGCGCACGACGATGGCGCCCATGAAGGCGGCGAGCAGCACCTCCTTGCCGCCGAGGGCGACCCAGATCAGCACCTCGGTGGACAACGGGAAGCCGATCAACGCCGGCGAGACGAATCCGAACTGCGTGACGAACAGGGCGCCGGCCAGCCCGGCGACCGCGCCCGAAAGGGCGAAGCCGAACGTCTTGTACGCCGCCACGTCGTAGCCGAAATAGGCGGTGCGCTCGTCGTTGTCGCGGATGCCGCGGAAGACGGTGCCGAGCGGCGACCGGTCGAGCCATAGCAACCCGGCGAACACGGCGGCGGCGGCGCCGAGCATGACGTAATAGGTCGGCAGCGGATCGACGAGCTCGGCCGCGACGCCGCCCCAGCCGACGCGCAGCGGCGGCACGTTCAGCAGCCCGTTGAACCCGCCGATGAAGGTCCAATGGCTGGCCGCCCGCTCGGCGATGACCGAGGCGGACAGGGTGACGATAGCGAAATACGCCCCCGACAGCCCGCGGCCGCGGAACAGGAACTGCCCGAGGACGAAGGCCGCGAGGCCGGGCAAGACGACCGCCGCGACGAGGCCCAGCGCCGTGCTTTCGGGCAGCCCCGGCAGCATCCCCTTGGTCACCACCGCCATGGCATAGCCGCCGATGCCGAAGAAGATCGCCTGACCGAAGCACAGCAGCCCGATCTGGCCCCAGATGAAGGCCAGGCTCATGGCGAAGATGCCGTAGGTCATGAGCTGCGCGAGCTGGGTGAGCTGCCAATCGTCGACGGCCAGGGGAGCGGCGGCGAAAACGACCCACAGTCCGGCCGTCACCGCGATCCGGGCGCGCCCGTTCGGCATCTCAGCCCCGGCGCCCGGTGAGGCCCTGCGGGAACGCCCGGATGACGACGATGGCCAGGCTGAAGACGACGATCTGCGCCACCACTTGCGTCCACAGGCTGGCCACGATCGTGTTCGAGCCGGCGATCAGCGCGGTGCCGAGCAGCGGGCCGAGCAGGGTCCCGGCGCCGCCCACGAGGATCGACAGGAAGGCGGGAATGAGGAAACCGACACCCATCTGCGGGTCCACGCTCATCAGCGGCGCCATCACCGCGCCGGCGAAGCCGGCAAGCGCCGCCCCGAAGGCGAAGGTGGCGCGGTCCATGCGGCGGGTGTCGATGCCGAGGCTGCTGGCCATGAGGCGGTTGGCGATGACGCCGCGCGCCGCCAGGCCCAGCTTGGTGCGGTAGAACAGCAGGAATGTGCCCGCGGCGACGACGACCGACACCGCCATGATGAACAGCCGGTAGGACGGATAGACGGTGCCCAGGATGTCGACCGGATTGGGGAACGGGCCGACGACCTGTTGCGAGGCCGGGCCGAAGACGACGATCACGAGCTGCTTGATCGCCAGCGACACGCCCCAGGTCGCCAGGATGGTGTCGATGAAGCGGTGGTAGACGTGCCGGATCACGATCTCCTCGACGAGCAGCCCGACCGCGGCCAGCACGAGCGGCGCGGCGAAGAAGGCGACCCAGAAGCTGCCGCCGGCGCCCTGCACGACGACCACGGTATAGGCGCCGAGCAGGAAGAACTCGCCATGCGCCATGTTGATGACGTTCATCAGGCCGAAAACGATGACCAGCCCGAGCGACACCAACAGCAGCGCCAGCATGAAGTTCGCCGCGTCCAGACCGATGATGACGATTTGTTCCACGGGGGGCGCCCCTTAGACCGACAGGTAGCGGTGCAGGATTGAGCCGTCATCGCGCAGTCGCGCCGGGTCGGCCTCGCCGACGACCCGGCCGTTCTCGATGAACAGGCAGCGGCCGGCGAGGCGCATCACGAGGTCGAGATTCTGCTCGACGAGAATGACCGTCAGCGCCTCCTCCAGTGCGACGGCGCGCACGGTCTCGGCGATGGCCTGCACGATCGACGGCTGGATGCCTTCCGCGGGCTCGTCGAGCAGCAGCAGCCGCGGCCGGCCGGCGAGCGCGCGGGCGATGGCGAGCTGCTGCTGCTCGCCGCCGGACAGCGTGCCGGCCCGCTGCTGCCGGCGCTCCGCCAGGATCGGGAAATAGCCGTAGATCCTGTCGGGCACCCGCGCCGGCAGGCGGCGCTTGCCGAGAACGCCGAGCAGAAGATTTTCCTCGACCGTGAAATCCTTGAACACCTCGCGCCCCTGCGGCACGTAGCCGACGCCGAGGTTGCTGATTTCGAAGGGCCGGAGCCCGACGAGATCGCGGCCGGCCAACGCGATGCGGCCGGCCGACACGACGATGTGACCCATGACGGCGCGCAGGAACGTGGTCTTGCCCATGCCGTTGCGGCCCATCAGCGCCACGGTCTCGCCGTCGGCGATCTCGAGGTCCAGCCCGCGCAGGACGCGGCTGCCGGCCTGATAACCGGCGGTCAGGCCGGCGACCGTCAGCACGAAGCGGCCCCGCCGAGATAGGCTTCCCGAACCGTCGGGTCGCGCTGTATCTCCTCGAAGCTGCCCTCGCGGAAGACGGCGCCGCGCATCATCACGACGACCGGACAGCCGAGGCTCTGCACGAAATTCATGTCGTGCTCGATGATGAGGACGGCGACCCCGGTCTCCGCCCGGATGCGCAGGATGAGATCGGCCGTCGCCAAGGTCTCCGGCCCGGTCATCCCCGCGGTCGGCTCGTCGAGCAGCAGAAGGCGCGCGTTGCCGGCCAGCAGCATGGCGATTTCCAGCCACTGCTTCTGGCCGTGCGCGAGCGCGCCGGCCGGCACGGCCGCGTCGCGGGCAAGGCCGAACCGGTCGAGCAGCCCGTGCAGGTCGGAAGCGGCGGCGCCGCGGCGCAGGACGCCGATCGGACCGTGCCGGCCGGCCGTCGCGGACAGCGGTATCTCCAGGTTCTCGCCGACCGTCAGCGTCGGATAGATGCCCGGCACCTGAAACTTGCGGCCGATGCCCAGGCGGCTGATCTCGTGCGGCCGCAGCCCGGTGATGTCGGCGCCGCGGAAATAGACCCGGCCGGCGGTCGGCGGGAACGCCCCGGTGACGACGTTGAACAGCGTCGTCTTGCCGCAGCCGTTCGGCCCGATGATGCAGCGCAGCTCGCCCTCGCCCATCGCGAAGCGCACGCCCGCCAGGGCGCGGACGCCGCCGAATGCCTTCGCCACGTCGCGGATTTCGAGCAAGGGGGACAAGGGGACCGCCGCCGGCCGGCCTATGCCGTCGGCGGCCGCCTCAGGCCGGACATTGGCTGGGCGCTTCGACCCGGCC
This sequence comes from Dongiaceae bacterium, assembly GCA_040881945.1. Classification (GTDB taxonomy): domain Bacteria; phylum Pseudomonadota; class Alphaproteobacteria; order Dongiales; family Dongiaceae; genus JBBECF01. The sequence continues at coordinate 15,570 of JBBECF010000212.1, forward strand.
GATATATTTCACCAGATCGAGCCGGCCGGCGCGGGTCTCGGCGATCAGCACGTTGAGGTCCACATGGCGGTCGCTCGGCCGCAAATACACCTCGCCGTTGCCCGACAGCAACGACTGGCCGACCATGGCGTCGGTGATCTTCTCCTTGTCGTCCGACCCCGCCTTCCTCACGCCTTCAATGAAGAAGCGGGTCAGGTTGTAGTGGGCGTCGACCGTGTTGCTGACCACGGCGTCCTGGCCGTATCTGGCCTTGACCTTCGCCGCGAAGTCCTTGGCCTCGGGGCGATCGAGGGTGGCAATGAAGTTGGCCATCGTGACGACGCCCTCGGATTCGTCCGTGGTCAGGCCCGAAAGGTAGTTCTCGCTGTAGCCGAGCCAGGCGATCTTGCACTTCGACTTGACGCCGGCGGCGACGAACTGCTTGACAAAGGTCGTGGCGTCGGCGCCGACGACCGACAGCACCAGCACCTTGGCGCCCGATCCCTCGATCTTGCGCACCGTGGCGGTGAAGTCCTTGACGGCGAAGGGCGTGTATTCCTCGCCGACCACCTTGCCGCCGATGTCCCCCACGACCTTGTGGACCGCCTCGTTCATCTTCTGCGGCCAAACGTAGTCGCTGCCGAACAGATAGAAGGAATCGCCGTAATTGTCCTTGAGGAAGGGGATGAACGGGTTGACCCAATGGGCCGGCAGCGCGCTGTAGCAGGTGATATAGCGGCTGCACACCCCGCCTTCGTAATCCGTGGCGTAGAGCAGCGGTGTCTTGAAGCGCTCGATGGTCGGCTGGATGGCGTCGCGGTTGGCGCTGGTCACCGGGCCGATGATGGCGGTCACCTTGTGGCGCTGGATCAGCTCGGTCGTGCGCTCGACCGCCGTCTTCGGTTCGGTCTTGTCATCTGCGCGGATGATCTCGAACGGGCGGCCGTCGAGCACGCCGCCGGCCGCGTTCGCCTCCTCGAGCGCCATTTCGGTGCCCTGCGCCCCCTGCTCGCCCAGCACCTCGAGACCGCCCGAGAAGGGCTGCAGGATCCCCACCCGGATCGGCTCGGCCGCACGCAGGATGCGCGGCGCGGCGATCGTCGCGACGGTCGCCGCCGCGCCCTTGAGCAACTGGCGGCGCGAGGTCGAAATCGGAAATTTCGTATTTGCCATTGTATTACCCCCCTGTCTTGCGTTGTTGGTTCAGGCCGCAATTTCGCGATTGGGCACCGGCGCCCCTTCGAGCAGGCCCGCGACAACGTCACGCGATCCGGACACGGTGCCGAAATGCGTGGCGATGTCGTAGAGCGAGGACGCCTGCTCGCGCGGTCCCGTCGCCGCCACGCAGTCCTCCGGGACCACAACGCCATAGCCGAGGAAAAAGGCGTCGTGCACGGTCGAGCGGACGCAAATGTTCGTCACCAGCCCCATGACGATCACCGCCGAGACTTCGAGGTCGCGCAGCGTGACGTCGAGATCGGTGTTGAAGAACGCCGAGTACCGCCGCTTGGTCACATAGATGTCGTCCGGGCGCGGCTCCAGATCGGCGATCACCTGCGCGCCCCAGCCGCCTTCGAGGCAGTGCGGGGTGCGCTTCAGGAATTCGCGCTCGCGCCTGACATTGCGGCGATGGGTGTCGACGACGAAGACGATCGGCGCCCCGGCCTTGCGCCCGGCCTCGATCACGCGCTTCTGCGGCTCGACCAGCGCCTCGTAGCCGGGCAGCACCATGGCGCCGCCGGGCTTGCAGAACTCGTTGAGCATATCGACCACGAGCACCGCGGTAGCGCGCGGGTCGAGGTGCGTCTCGTGCTCGATCTTCTTGGCGGAAAAGACATCCAGGGCCATGGCGCGCCTCGCCCGCTGTCGGCTTGTCGTCACCGGCAGCGAAAAATACTAATGACGCGCCGGCACCGGTGTCAAAGTCGATTTCCGGCCGGCCCCGTTCCCGCCGCGCCCGATCGCCGGCGCCGTCTTGACCGGCGCCGGCGGCGCGACGCATGATCCCGGCCGCATTGCCCTAACACCGCCCGCCGCCTTCCGGAGCGAAGCCCGCATGCACATCTTAGTCCTCGGCGCCGGCGTCGTCGGCGTCACGACCGCGTACTACCTGGCGCGCCGCGGCCACCAGGTCACCGTCGTGGACCGCCAGACCGGCCCCGGGCTGGAGACCAGCTTCGCCAACGGCGGCCTGGTCACGCCCAGCCTGTCGGACCCGTGGGCGGCCCCCGGCGCGCCGCTCAAGATGATCCGATGGCTGGGCAGGGAGGATGCGCCGCTGCTGCTGCGCCTGCGCGCGGTGCCCGGCATGGCCGGCTGGGGACTGCGTTTCCTGCAGAATTGCGGGCGGCAGCGCTGGCGGCGCAACACCGAGGTCGTGCTGCGCCTCGCCGTCCACAGCCGCGACGCGCTCGATCGACTCACCGCCGAGACCGGCATCCGCTACGACCGCTGCGACAAAGGCACGCTGCGCGTCTATCGCGACGCCCGCGCCCTCGATGAGGCCTACGTCGACGCCGACATGTACGCCGAGTTCGGGCTGCCCTACCGTGTCCTCGATCGGCGCGGCTGCCTCGAGCTCGAGCCGGCGCTGCGGCCGGCGGCGGAGCGCATCGCCGGCGGCGTGCATTATGCCGGCGACCGCAGCGGCGACGCCTTCCTGTTCACGCAGGAGCTGGCGCGGCTGTGCGCCGGGCTCGGCGTGAGCTTCCGCTACGGAACGACGGTCACCGGGTTCGAGACCGACGGCGACCGCATCGCCGGCGTCGCGACGGACGCCGGCCGCATCGCCGCCGACCGCTACGTGCTGGCGCTCGGCAGCTACAGCCCCTTGCTGGCGCGGCGGATCGGCTTCGGCCTGCCGGTGTATCCGGTGAAGGGCTATTCCGAAACCGTTTCGACCGCGGGATGGAACGATGCGCCGACGATCCCGATCCTCGACGAGCACCGTAAGATCGCGCTCACGCGCCTGGGCGACCGGCTGCGCATTGCCGGCACCGCGGAGTTCGCCGGCTACGACACCCGCGACAATCCGCGCCGCGGCGCGGTTCTGCTCGCGGCCCTGGCCGAGCTGTTCCCCGATTACCCGGCGCGGCAGCCGGCTCAGCATTGGAACGCCCTCAGGCCGATGACGCCCGACGGCCGCCCGATCCTCGGCGCCTCGCCCTACCGCAACCTCTTCCTCAACACCGGGCACGGGTCGCTCGGCTGGACGCTCGCCTGCGGCTCGGCGCTCGCCGCCGCGGCGCTGGTCGAGGGCGGCCGCCCCGATTTCAACCTCGACCTCGATGGGTTCGCCCTGACGCGCTTTTAATTCAGATTAGAATACTCCATCAACTATCTGGAATCATTTCGAACTCGACCGCTGATTTCTTTCGGGACAGAGGTCTCAGACGGCCGGCAGAATCGGTCTGGCGGCGCGCAGGTCCAGGGCCGTATGGATCGCCAGCGCCGACAACACGATGCCGCCACCGATGAGCGCGAAGGTGCCCGGGTTCTCGCCGAGGAAGGCCCAGACCCAGACCGGCCCGAGGATCGGCTCGAGAACCGAGATGAGCGCAACCTCGGCGGCCGGCGCCAGACGGGCGCCGGTGACGAAGAGCGCCAGCCCCGCCCCGAGCTGAATCGCGCCGAAGACGAACAGCAGGCCGAAGTCGGCGCCCGTGACCGACAACGGCGCCGCGAGCGGCAGGGCCAGCAGCGCGGCGATCACGGCCGCGAGGCAGGTCGCCGGCGTCATCCGCACGTCGCGATTTTTTCGGATCGTGACGGTGGCGACGGCGGCGGCGCCCGCGACGACAAAGGCGATCAGATCGCCCGCCACAGAGCCGCGGGCAAAAGAGTCGGAGACCATGACGGCGATCCCGAGAAGCGCCGCCGTCATGACGACCCAGCTCCGACCTCGCACCCGCTCTCCGAGCAGCACGCGCCCGAGCACCGCCGCGATCAAGGGCGAGGTGCTGAAGATGATCAGCGTATTGGCGACGGTGGTCAGGTTGAGCGCAACGACAAGGCCGATGGAGGCGGTCGCAAAGCAGACGCCGACGACGAGGCTCGGAAACCCCATGGCCCGGAAGGCCTGGACCGCCTTGCTCCGATCGCGCGCGGCAATGAAGAGCACAAGGAACAGGGCTGCAAAGACCGACCGCCAGAAGACCGTGGTCCAGACATCCGCAGCGTCAAGGGAGCGAACGATCAGCCCGCCCGTGCTCCAGAGCAACGCCGCCACGGCAACGAGCGCAAGGCCGCGCCGATGGGAAGCGGCATCGTGCTCTGTTGCGGTCGCGGGCTGCGCGAGGCCGATCATGGTTCCGTGTCTCGATCCCGCTAGACCGCGCCGACCGGCGGGCGCAGGCGGCGGGCGCCGGACAACGCCTGGCCGACGATCGCCGTCAGCACGATCGCGCCGCCGGCCAGCGTGAGGCCGCTCGGCGTCTCGCCGATGCCGAGCCACACCCACAACGGGCTGAGCACGACGTCGAGCAGGGACAGCAAACTCAGCTCGACCGCCGACAAATGCCGCGACCCGACGATGAACAGGACCAAGGGAGCACTCAACTGCACCGTCCCCATGACGACGCAGAGCGCCAGGTCGCGCGCCGATATGGCGAGGTCGGCGGCGAGCAGCAAGCCGACCAGGGCGGCGAAGGCGCCACCCAGGCAGACGCAGGGCAGCATGTCGACGCGCCGGCCGCCGCGCAGGATCACCGTCAGGGCGGCGAAGGACAGGGCCGAGCCGACCGCCAGCAAATTGCCCGAGAGCCGGCCGGCGGCGACACCCTCGACGACCATCAGGGCGACGCCGAGCAGGGCCGCCGCCATGGCAATCCAGGTGGCGGCGCGGACCCGTTCCTTGAGCGCGATCCAGGCAAGCACGGCGGCGAACAGCGGCGCGGTCGCCGACAAGAAAGCGGTGTTCGCCACGGTCGTGGAGGTAATCGAGAAGATGAAGCAGATGGTACTGGCGGCGAAGAACAGGCCGCCGAGCACGCCGAGCCCGCCGGCGGCGTGGAACGCCCGGGCGACGCGACCGCGGTGCGACACGGCGACGATCGCGAACACGGTCGTCGCCATCGTCGCCGAGCGGTAGAACACGACCGGCCATTGGCTGGCGGTCTCGATGCTGCGCATCAGGATGCCGCTCGAGCTCCACAGCAGCATGGCGAACAGCACCGTGCCGACGCCGAACAGGTAGCGTTCGCCCACGGCCCGACCGCCTGCATCGGCCGCCGCCGCCGCCGCGGCGTCAGAGATGTCGTAGCGCCCGTCGTTCATGAGATGTGCCCGAGACCCCTGCCCTCAATCCCACGAACGGCCGGCCGCCGCCAAGCGAATTCCGCGGCGCGCCGTCAGGATCAGCGCGCCGGGGAAACCTCGTCCGCGCGCGCGACCTTGACGCCCGCCTCATGCATGGCGCGCATGGCGGCGGCGAGCGAGCCTTGCAGATCGATGGCGCGGCAGGCGTCCTCGACGAGGATCGTGTCGAAGCCCGCGCGCCGGGCGTCGAGCGCCGAGTAATGGACACAGTAATCGGTCGCCAGGCCGACGACGAACAGCCGCTCGAGGCCGCGCTCGCGCAGGTATCCGGCGAGTCCGGTCGCGGTTGCGCGGTCGTTTTCGTAGAACGCCGAATAGGAGTCGATGTGCGGCCGGAACCCCTTGCGCAGGATCAGCTCGCAGCCCGTCAGCTCCAGCCCCTTGTGGAAATCGGCGCCGGGCGTGCCCTGCACGCAATGGTCCGGCCACAGCGTCTGCTCGCCGTAAGCGACGCGGATCGTCTCAAACGGCCGGCGGCCCGGGTGCGCGCTGGCGAAGGACCGGTGGCCGCGCGGGTGCCAGTCCTGGGTCATCACGACATGCGCGAAGGCCCGGCCGAGGCGGTTGATCGCCGGCACCACCTCGTCGCCGCGTTGCACGGCCAGCGCGCCGCCGGGGCAGAAGTCGTTCTGCACGTCCACCGCCAGCAGCACGTCGCGATCGCCGACGGCGATGCGTTCCGTCATGAGTCGGTCTCCCTTGCCGAGTTTTCCGTGCAAGTAAAGATCGGCCCGCCGCGCCTGTCCAGCCCGGCGGCACCCTGCTATTTTTTTGCCCTCCCGAGCGGCGGGCCGCATGATGTGCCGCAATCGGCGACAGACAACCGCGAAAGGACATCGGCGGCTATGACCGACACCCCCCTGAACGACCGAGAGCTGGCGGCGCTCCGCGCCCTCGACACGCCGACGGTGTGCAACGCCCTCGAGTTGCTGGCGCCGGAGCGGCGCGGTTTCGGGTTCACGATTCACCCGCTGGTCTGCGTCTTTCCCAAGCTGCCGCCGATGGTCGGCTACGCGCGCACGGCGACGATCCGCGCCACCCAGCCGAGCGCGCGCGCCAAGGCCGATCAGGACCGCCTGATGTTCGATTACTACGACTACGTCGCGGCCGGGCCGGGCCCGCGGATCAGCATGGTTCAGGACCTCGACGGGCCGGAGGCCGGACGCGGCGCCCTGTGGGGCGAGGTCAACACCGCCGTGCACAAGGCGCTGGGCTGCCTCGGCGTCGTCACCAACGGCAGCGTGCGCGACATTCGCATGATCGCCGAGGGGTTCCAGCTTCTCGCCGGCTCGGTCGGGCCGTCGCACGCCTTCGTGCACATGGTCGATTTCGGCGGCGAGGTGAACGTCGCCGGCATGGTGGTCCGGTCGGGCGACCTGATCCATGCCGACGAGCACGGCGCCGTCATCGTCCCGCACGCCGTCGCCCGCCGGGTCGCAGCCGCCGCCGAGGCCGTCGCGCGGCGCGAGGCGGTCGTCCTCGCGGCCTGCCGCGACCCGGCGTTCAACGTCGACAAGCTGAAACGGGCGGTCGCCGCCGGCCAGGAGATGCACTGACCGGCGCTGTCAGAACCAGCGCAGCCAGAGCAGGTAGATCAGCACCAGGGCGACGGCGTCCCAGAAGACGAGCTCGCCGATGCGGAACCAGCCGGTGCGGCGGTTCAGCCGGTGCAGCGCGACCCAAACGACGGCGGCCAGCGGGATCGGCACCAGGCCGAGGATTACGCTCATGGTCTCAGGCCAGCCGCGCGCCGGTCCGCGAGTCGAAGAAGTGGCGGGCCTGCGGCGGCAGTTCGAGGTGGATGTCGGTGCCGGGCCGGAGGTCGCCGAGATCGCGCAGGACGCGGGCGATGAGCGCGACCGGCCCCTTGCGCAGGAACAGCAGCGTCTCGGGCTCGACCAGCTCCATCACGTCGAGCTGGAAGGCGATCGAGTCGGGCGTCGGCGCCGGGCACACGACGATCTGCTCGGGCCGGATGCCGAGCGCCAGCGGTCCGTCGGGCCGGCCGACCGACAACTCGAACGGCCCGGCGCGGAACACGCCGCCGGCGACCGCCCCGTCGATCGTGTTCATCGCCGGGCGGCCGATGAACTCCGCCACGAAGCGGCTGGCCGGCCGGCGGTAGATTTGGCGCGGCGCGTCGAACTGTACGAGCCGGCCCTCGTTGAGCACGGCGATGCGGGTCCCCAGCGTCATCGCCTCTTCCTGATCGTGGGTGACGAAGACGAAGGTCTTGCCGAGCTCGGCATGCAAACGCTTCAACTCCGTGCGCGTCTGCAACCGCAGCAAGGCGTCGAGGTTGGACAGCGGCTCGTCCATCAGGCAGATGTCCGGCTGCCAGACCAGCGCCCGGGCGACGGCGACGCGCTGCGCCTGCCCGCCCGAGAGTTGGGCCGGGCGGCGGTCGAGCTGGGCGTCGATTTGCAGCATGCGGGCGATGTCGCGCACCGCCCGGTCGATCCCGCCCTTGGGCGCGCCGCGGACGCGCAACGGATAGGCGATGTTCTCGTACACCGTCTTGTGGGCATAGAGCGCATAGTTCTGGAAGACCATGCTCATGCCGCGCTCGCGCGGCGGCAGGCGCGTGATGTTCCGGCCGTCGACGCTGACCGTCCCCGAGCTCGGCGTCTCGAGCCCGGCCAGGATGCGGCAGGCCGTCGTCTTGCCGCTGCCGGACGGCCCCAGGATCAGCACGAATTCGCCGGTATCGAAGGCGAGGTCGAGGCTGTCGAGCGCGACCGTGCCGTCGGCGAAGGCCTTGCTGACACGCTCGAAGACGACACCCATCGCCGCCTACCCCTTGACCGCGCCGAAGGTGAGCCCACGCACCAGATGCCGCTGGACCAGGAAGGTGAACAGGATGATCGGCAGCGTCGCCACCACGGCGACCGCCGCCACCTGCCCCCAAAGCGTCCCGTGCGGCGTGATCAGGCCGGGAATCCCGACGGTGAGCGTGCGGCTTTCGAACGCCGCCAGAACAAAGGCATAGAGAAATTCGTTCCAGCTCAAGATGAAGCACAGGATGGCGGTCGCCGCCAGGCCCGGCGCGGCCAGCGGCACGAGCACGCGCAGGAACATCCCGACGCGGGTGTTGCCGTCCATCATCGCCGCCTCGTCGATCTCGCGCGGGATGTCGGCGAAGAAACCGCGCATCACCCAGACGACGAGCGACAGGTTGAAGGTCGAATGCGCCAGGATCACCGCCAGCGGCGTATCGGTGATGCCGAGCGCGGTGAACAGCAGGAACATCGGCACGACGACCGAGATCGGCGGCGCCATGCGCGTGGTCAGGAAGAAGAAGAACAGGTCCTCGCGGCCGGGGAAGTCGTGGCGGGCGAGGACATAGGCGGCCGGCGTCCCGACGCCGAGCGACAGCAGCGTCGTCGAGACGGCGATGACGACGCTGTTCCAGACGAGTGGCAGATAGCCCTTGTCGAGGAACACCTGGGGATAGTGCTCGAAGGTCGGCGCGAACAGCCAGACCGGCGTGCCGGAGAGCGCGTCGATACGCGTCTTGAACGACGTCAGAAAAACCCAGAGATACGGCGTCAGCGCCGCCACCAGAACCGCGGCGACGACGGCAAGCGCCAGGGCGCGCCAGCCGCGCCTCATGCCGCCCGGCCCCCGGCCCGCTTCCGCCGCCCCTGGCCCCAGAACGCCGCCTTGTAGAAAACCGAGCACAGGATCAGCACGACGAGATAGACCATGAAGGCGCAGACCGCCCCATAGCCGAGGTCCCAATTCTTGAAGTTGACCCGGTAGGTGTAGATCGACAGCAGTTCGGTCGCCGAACCCGGCCCGCCGCCGGTGAGGATGAACACCTTGTCGAATTCCTTGAAGGCGTCGATGCCGCGCAGCAGCAGCACCAGCGCGATGATCGGCCGCAGCAGCGGCAGCGTCACGTCGCGGAACACCTGGTAGGGCCGGGCGCCGTCCATCACGGCCGCCTCGAACGGCTCGCGCGGCAGGCTGAGCAGCCCGGCCAGCATGACCAGGGTGACGAAGGGCGTCCACTGCCAGACGTCGATCGCGACGATCGTCGCCAGCACGAGATCGGGACTGGACAGCAGCGCCGTGCGCAAATCGATGATCCCGACCGCCCGCAGGTAATAGGTCAGCATCCCGAAATCGCCCTGCAACAGCAGCTTCCAGATCAGGCCGACGGCGACCGGGGCGATCATCATCGGCACGAGCAGCCCGGTGAGCAGGAAGCGCCGGCGCCGGACATGGTGGTACAGCAACTGCGCCAGGGCAAAGCCGAGGATGAACTCGACGACGACCGCCCAGGCGACGAACCGCAGGGTCAGCAGGAAGCTGCTCCAGAAGACCGGGTCGTCGCGCACCAGCCGCCGGTAGTTATCGAAGCCGACGAAGTTCCCGTCGCGGCCCGGTATCGAGAAGCTGAGGTCGGTGAAGCTGGCCCCGACCATGTAGAAGAACGGCCCGACCAGGATGAGCAGGAGAAGGACCAGCGACGGCGCCAGCAACAGCGGGACGACACCGCCATCGAGGACGCCCCCGAGAATCCTCCTCGCGCTCATCGGGCCGTGAGGCGTGCCGGCAGCGCCGCTACTGCACCGGATACTTCAGCGGCGCGCAGTCGCCGAGCAGCTTGTTCATGTCCACCGCCGCGGCGTCGAGCGCCGCCTTGGCCGACTTTGTGCCGGAAAGATACTCGCTCAGCTCACGGACGAGGATGTCCGTGAGCTCGGGCGATTCCGGGATCGTCGGCTTGGGGATCGCGACCTCATTGGTGTCCATCGAGGCCTTCGAGTAACTGATCTTCTGCACGTCCGGGTGGGCATAGACATCGGGCCGGGCGGTGGCGCCGCCGTTCAAGTGCTGGTTGAGCTGCTGGTCGAACTCCATCATCCACTGGATGAACAGATAGGCGGCTTCCTGGTTCTTCGTATAGGCCGGGATCAGGTAGGTCCACCCTTCGACCTGGCCGACCTTGCCGCCCTTGCCCTGCGGGATCAGGCCGAAGCCCATCTTGCCGGCGACCGTGCTCTGGCTTGCATCCTCGGCGACGGCGTAGGTGGCGTCGTTCCACATGATGAGCTCGAACACCTTGGCCTGCTGCATCAGGGCCATGACGTCGTCCCAGAAATAGTTGAGCGTGTCGGGCGGCGAGAATTTCATCAGGCTCTTGTAGTACTCGAGCGAGGCCACGGCCTCGGGCCCGTTGACGATGATCGGGCCGCACTCGCTGCCGGATTTCACCTCCATCATGTCGCCGCCGAAGCTGTACAGAAAATTCAGCCACTCATACCACAGCGCCTCATGCCGCTTGCCCTGGAGAGCGGTGCCGTAGAAGCCCTGTTCGGGGCGCGTGAACCACTCGGCGATGTCGGTGTATTCCTGCCAGGTCGTCGCCGGCTTCAGGTCGTAGCCATACTTCGCCTTGAATCCCTCGCGCTCTTTCGGGTCGTCCATCAGGTCCTGGCGATACCACATGTACATGGTGAGGGCGGTGAAGGGGAACCCGTAGGCCTTACCCTCGTACCAGGAGATCTCCTTCCACAGGCCCTGGTAGAGCTGTTCCTCGGGCATGAAGGACGGGTCGCGCAGCTTTGCATCGCCCATGAAACGGTCGAGGGCGACGACGTGGCCGTTCTTGACGAAGCGGCCGAGCTCGCGGTGCGGCTGCAGGATGAAGTCGTAGCGGCCGCGCTTCGAGTTCAGGTCGAGCATCACCTTGTTGACCGCTTCGGAGTGCTCGTACATCTCGATGATGACTTCGATGCCGGTGCGCTTCTCGAACTCGCCCTTCAGCTTGTTCATGGCCTCGAGCGGCGGCAGGGCCTCGCCGATCGTGCGCAGCGTCACGCCGGCATAGGGCTTGGCCGCCTCCTCCAGGGTCCAGGCGCCGGCCGGCCCGCCCGCGGTCAGTCCGACGGCCAGCAGGGCGGCCGCGGTGACGCCTGGTAGCGCGCTCAGAAATCTCAGCTTTGTCATGATGATGCCTCCTCGTCTTCGCTTTTTTCTCGAATGACGCCCCGGCGCCAGCCTAGCATGGCTTTTGACAGAGTAACAACATTTCTTGTGGCGGTCACCACAGTTCCTTTGACATAATGGCGGCGACGCGGACCGGGTCTTGCGGAGTCCCCGATGGATTTCATCTTCATGCTCACGCGCGGCGACGAGACTGTCAAAGATTGTCTCGAGCTGTTCGACGCGATCCGCCCGCTGGGCCTCGCCCATGTCGGCTTCAAGGACGTCGGCGTCGACGCCGAGACGCTGCACGCGCTCAACCGGCGGATCAAGGAGAGCGGCGCGACGAGCTATCTGGAGGTCGTCAGTACGACGCCCGAGGCGTGCCTGCGCTCGGCCGAGATGGCAGTGGAGATCGGCATCGACCGCCTGCTCGGCGGCACCGACGTGGACGCCGTCCTGCGCCTGCTCGCCGGCAGTACTATCCGATACTACCCCTTCCCCGGCTTCCCGCGCGGCCACCCGACGCGGCTCGCCGGCAAGGAAGCGGACGTCGCCGAGCATTGCCGGGCGTTCATGGCCAAGGGCTGCGCCGGTGCCGACCTGCTCGCCTACCGGGCGGTCGAGGCCGAGCCGCTCGCACTGGTGCGCGCCGCGCGCGCCGCCCTCGGCGGCGGCTACCTGATCGTCGCCGGCAGCATCGATTCGCCCCGGCGCATCAACGAGCTGGCGGCGGCCGGGGCCGACGCGTTCACGATCGGCTCGGCGATCTTCGAAGGCGCGTTCTCGCCGCACAAGGGGGCGCTGCTGTCGCAGCTCCGCGACGTGCTGGCGGCCTGCGCCTGAACGGATCGGCCGGCTTGAGCGACGACATCCTGTCGCGGCTGCTCGGCGGCGCCTGGCGCGACCCGGAGACGGACGCGCCCCTGACCGTGCCGACCCGCGCCGTCGTCATCGCCGATAACCTCGATGGCAGGGAGGCCGGGCTGGTGGCCGGGCTCGGCCTGGGCCGACGGCTCGCGGTGGTCAGCGACGCGACGACGCGCGAGGTGCTGGGCCGGCGCGTCGAGCGGGCCTTGTCCGCCGTCGCCGAGGTGACCGCCACGGTGCTGCCGGACCGGCCGCACGCCGACGCGCCGACGGCCGCGCGCCTGCGCACCGCGACGGCGTCGGCCGACGCGTTGATTGCCGTCGGATCGGGCACGATCAACGATTTGTGCAAATACGCCGGCGCCCTGGACGGCAAGCCCTATGCTGTCTTCGGCACCGCGCCATCGATGAACGGTTATACGTCGGTCAACGCGGCGATCACCGTCGACGGCCACAAGTCGTCGCTACCGGCGCAATCCGCGGCGGGTGTGTTCCTCGACCTCCGGGTGCTCGCGGCGGCGCCGCCGCGCATGATCCGCTCCGGCCTCGGCGACAGCCTGTGCCGGCCGACGGCGCAGGCGGATTGGTTGCTCGCCTACCTGCTGCTCGACCGGCCCTATCGCGAGGCGCCCTATGCGCTGCTCGCCGCCGACGAGGCGGCCTTGTTCGCGGAGCCCGAAGCCCTGATGGCGGGCGACATCGAGGCGATGCGGCGGCTCGCGCGCACGCTGGTGCTGTCCGGCTTCGGCATGACGCTGTGCGGCAGCAGCCACCCGGCCAGCGAGGGCGAACACCTGATCGCCCATTATGGCGAGATGATGGGCGACCCGGCCTGGCCGGAGACCTTCCACGGCGAGCAGATCGGCGTCGCGACGCTGACCATGGCGCGGTTGCAGGCGCGGATGCTCGACGGCGACCCGCCGCGGCTCGGCCCGACCGTGGCGGACGAAGCGGCGGTCCTGCGGCACTTCGGCACCGCGCTGGGCCGTTCGTGCTGGCGCGAGTTCGCCGCCAAGCGGCTCGACGACGCCGGCGCCGAGGCGCTGAACGCCCGCCTGGCGACGCGCTGGGACGAGATCCGACGGCGCATCGGCGCAATCGTCCGGCCGGCAGTCGAGCTCGAGGCCGTGCTGCGCCGGGCCGGAGCGCCGACGGCGCCCGCCGAGCTGCACTGGCCGCCGGCCTTCTTCGGCGCCGCCGTCCTGCATGCGCGCGAAATCCGCGATCGTTACACCTTCCTCGACCTCGCCGACGATGCCGTGGGCCCGGGCCTCGGCGCACTGGTCGAAACCCTGCCGGAGCTCCGGTGAGCGCGGCGCGGCGGCCGCGCAAGCGGGAGCGGCAGGAGCGCATCCTCGCCGAGCTGCACGCCGACCCGGCGGTGCGCATCGGCGCGCTGGCGCAGACCTTCGCCGTGTCGAGCGAGACCGTCCGCCGCGACCTCGACGAGCTCAGCCGCGACGGCCGCGTCAACCGCACCTATGGCGGCGCCGCCCTGCCGCCGATGGGCGTCGAGGCCAGCCTCAACGAGCGCTATCGACGGCTGGTCGCCGAGCGCACCCGCATCGGCCGGCTGGCGGCGACGCTGGTCGCCCCCGGCGAGGTACTGATGATCGACGCCGGCTCGACCACCGCGCATCTGGCGCGCCGCCTCGCCGCCGAGCTCGGCGACCTGACCGTCGTGACCAACGGCCTCGGCCTGGCGACGATCCTCGGCGCCAATCCGGGGATCCGCGTCATCCTCTGCCCCGGCGCCTACGACGCGCGCGAGGGCGCGGTGTTGGGACCGGAGACGACGGCGTTCCTCGAGCGCTTCCACGCCAACACGGCGCTGATCGGCGCGAGCGGCCTGACGCCCGAGGGGCCAGGCGAGGCGAACGCCGGGGCGGTCTGGGTGAAGCGGGCGATGATCGCGCGCTCGCAGCGGCATGTCCTGTTGGTCGACCGGAGCAAGTTCGATCAACCGAGCTTCCAGGTCGTCTGCCCGCTGAACGCCCTCGACGATCTCGTCGTCGATGCGCCGCCCGGCGGTGCCCTGGCCGAGGCCGTCGCCACGGCCGGAATCGCGCTGCACGTCTCGGCCGCCTGATCCGACGCCGCCGCATGTGATCAGCCCGCCGGCGCCCGCATGTGCTAAGGTGGCGGCGCCGGCGCGGCCAGCATCCGCTCGCCGCGGCTGGGCTTCGGGAGTGATGTCATTGGCTGCGCCGCTCCGTCTCCTGTCGGTCGTGTTCGCGCTCTCGCTCGCCGTCGCGCCCGGTCCGGCGGTCCCGGACGAGGGCGTGCCGGTGGAGCGCGCCCGCGCCTTCGTTGCCGAAATCGGCGGCGAGGTCGTCGCCGCGCTGCAATCCGGCGGCCCGCTGGCCGAGCGCGAGGTCGCCATACGCGACATCTTCCAGCGCGGCTTCGACATCGAGACGATCGCCCGCTTCGTGCTCGGCCGTTACTGGCGGCTGGCGACGCCGGAGCAACAGGCGGCCTATCTCGACGCCTACCACGGTTATTTCGCGCAGAACTATGCCGACCGCCTCGCCGGCGAAACGGTGAGCGGCTTTGCCGTCATCGCCGCGCACGAGATCGACGGTCGGCAGGTGATCGTCGAGACGACGATCGAGCGACCCGATGCTCCGCCGCTGAACTATGGCTGGCGTGTGCGCGACGCCGGCGGCGGCCAGAAGGTCGTCGATGTCGTGGTCGAGGGCGTCAGCTTGCTGATCACCCAACGGTCCGACTTCGGCGCCGTGATCCAGAACCAGGGCATCGACGGATTGATCGAGTCATTGCGCCAGAAGGTAGCCAAAACCTGACGCGGCGCCGCGCCCTGCGGCTCACCCCCGCTCCGATCCGCCCGCGCCGGCGGCCTCGGGGCGGCGCGCGCGGTCCAGCAGGGCGACGACCTCGTCGTCTTCCAGTTGGCGAAAATCCCGGTAGAACACGCTGAGACCGCCGAAGAATTCCGGGCTGTCGAGGCAGACCACCTCGTCCGCCTCGCGCTTCAGGACCGCGACGGTGTCGGGCGGCGCGACCGGGACGGCGACGACCAGGCGCCGCGGCCCGGCGCGCCGGATCGCCTTCAGCGCGACCCGCATGGTGGCGCCGGTGGCGACGCCGTCATCGATGACGATCACCGTTCGCCCGCCCAGCCGCGCGCGCGGCCGTCCCGCGAGATAGCGCCGGCGGCGCTGCTCGATCTCCGCGAGCTTGGCGGCGACCAGCTCGGCCAGTTCCTTGTCGGTGACGGCGAAGACGCGCCGCACCTCCTCGTTGATCACCGTCTCCGGCCGGTCGCCGTCCATCACCGCGCCGAGCGCGAGCTCGGGCTGGCCGGGCGCGCCGATCTTGCGGATCAACAGCAGGTCGAGCGGGGCGTCGAGCGCGCGCGCCACCTCGAAGGCCACCGGCACGCCGCCGCGCGGCAGCGCCAGGACGATCGGGTCCTCGTCCCGCAAATGGCGCAGCTCGCCGGCCAGGCGGCGGCCCGCATCCGCTCGATCGACGAACATGCGGGCACCGCTCAGGCGGCGCGCGGCGGGCGTACTTGCGCGCGCGGTCGCCGTGATAGCATCGATCTTCCTCGCCTCGCTTGCCGGACCCTCCGATCGTACTGCTTAGACCCGAACATGCGAACCGATCAAGCCACGACCGCCATCCTCGTCGACTGGGGCACCACGAATCTGCGCGCCTTCCGCCTCGGCCTCGACGGCGCCGCGCGCGAGCGCCGGCAGGCGCCGAGCGGCATCCTGCACGTGCCGGGGCGCGACTTCGCGGGCGCGCTCCGGGACCTCGTCGGCGACTGGCGGGCGGCGGCGCCGGCCAGCCCGGTGCTGATGGCCGGGATGATCGGCAGCCGCCAGGGCTGGGTCGAGGCGCCCTACGTGCCCTGCCCCGCCGCTCCGGCCGATCTGGCGCGACACATCGTCGAGGTGCCCGGCGCGGCGGGCGTCCGGGTGGCGC
Organism: Dongiaceae bacterium; assembly: GCA_040881945.1. Taxonomy (GTDB): domain Bacteria; phylum Pseudomonadota; class Alphaproteobacteria; order Dongiales; family Dongiaceae; genus JBBECF01. Next base: position 31,623 of record JBBECF010000212.1, read on the forward strand.
CGGGCGTCTCGTTCGCCGCCGCCGACGGGCGGCACGACGTGATGCGCGGCGAGGAAACGCAAATCTTCGGGGCCCTGGCGGGCGCAAGCACCGGCCGGCGCGTGCTGTGCCTGCCGGGCACGCACAGCAAGTGGGCAGTGGTCGAGGACGGACGGATCGTCTGGTTCGCCACCTCCATGACCGGCGAGGTGTACGCGGTGCTCCAGGCGCACAGCATCCTCGGTGCGCTGATGACGGGCGAAGCGCAGGACTCGGCGGCCTTCCGGCGCGGCCTGGACCGGTCGGGCCAGGACGGCGGCCTGCTGCACCACCTGTTCGGGGTGCGCGCGCAGGGCCTGTTCGGCGCGATCCCGGCGACCGGCCTGCGCTCGTACCTGTCGGGCATCCTCGTCGGCCACGAGGTCGCCGCCATGGTCGCGGCGATGCGGCCCGAGACCGTCGCCCTGGTCGGCGCCCCGGCGCTGTGCGCGCTTTACGCCGAGGCGCTGCTGCGGCACGGTTGCGCGTCCGCCGCGGTGGACGGCGAGCGGGCGACCGTCGCCGGGCTGTCGCTGCTGCTGGCGATCGCCACGGGCTGAGAAGGGCCATGGACCCGACCCCGAACCTGGTTTCCTGGCTGCGCCGCCTGCCCCTGGTCGCCATCCTGCGCGGCATCGAGCCGGCCGCCGCCGCCGAAGTCGGCGCGGCCCTGGTCAAGGCCGGGGTCGCCATCATCGAGGTGCCGCTCAACTCGCTTGACCCCCTGCGCAGCATCGCGGCGATCGCCGCGGCCTGCGGCGAGCGCGCCCTGGTCGGCGCCGGCACCGTGCTGCGGCCGGCCGATGTGGCGGCGGTCAAGGCAGCCGGCGGACGCCTGATCGTCATGCCGCACGGCGACGCCGCGGTCATCGCCGCGGCGCGGGCCGCCGGGCTGGCGGTGATGCCGGGCGTGCTGACGCCGACCGAGGCGTTCGCCGCCCTGGCGCAGGGCGCCGACGCGCTCAAGCTGTTCCCGGCCGAGGCCTGTCCGCCGCCGGTGCTGCGCTCGATGCGCGCGGTGCTGCCGCCCGAGGCCGCCATCGTCGTGGTCGGCGGAGTCACCACGCAGCGCCTCGGCGACTATTGGCGCGCCGGCGCATCCGGGTTCGGCGTCGGCTCGGCTCTCTACACGCCAGGCAAGAGCGTCGCCGCCCTGCGCGCCGACGCCGCCGCCTTCGTGCGCGCCTTGGCGGCGCTGCGCTGATCGCCGTGCGCCGGCCTCAGCGCCGCCGCCACAGCGAGCGGCCCTCGACGAGCTGCCAAGCGAGAAGGCCGGGCGCGCTCACCAACAGGTCGCGGGCGCGCGTGGCGAGCGAGACCGCCAGCATGAGTTCCGGCGAGAGGCCGATGACCCCCCCGAGCACCAAGTAGCCGCCTTCCTGAACACCCCAGCCGTTCGGGACGACGAAGGTGGCGCCGCGCAGCAGGCTGGTCAGGCTTTGCAGGATGAGTGCGTCCCACGGTCGCAGCGGATGCCCCATCAGATAGGCGGCCAGCAGGATTTCGGCGGTGAGCGCGACGCTCGCCGCAAGACGCAAGATACCCGCCGCCACGATCGGCCCGGGCCGCCGGTAGAGCGCCCCGATCGCGGCGTCCAGACCGTCCGCGCTGCCGGCCAGCCGGGGCCTATCGGCCAGCGCCGTCGCCTTGCCGACGACCCGGGCAAGAATGCCGAACATGCCGACGCGCTGCACGACGATGAAACCGGCGACGCCGGCCGTCAGCAGCGCGATACCCGACAGGGCCGTATTCATCACCGCTCGGCCGCCGCCGACCCAGGCCAGAGCGGCCACTCCGACCAGGCCCCACAGGATCAGGGACACCGCCTGCACGGTCTTGTCGACCACCACCGATGCCGTGGCGTCCGCGCCGGAAACGCCGGAGCGCATCACGACGCGCGCCTTGACCACCTCGCCGCCGATGCTCGCCACTGGCAGCAGCGTTTCCACCGATAGGCCCATCCACAGCGCCCCCATCGTCGCCCAGAAGCCGGCGGCGCGGCCGCGACGGAAGAGCAGACGCCACGACACGCCGGCGAGGAGGAAATGCGGCGCATAGGCCAGCGGCAGCAGCAGGATTCCGGCGCCCATGGCGACCAACGCCGCGGCGACGCCCGCCGCGTCCTGCCGCGCGACCATGGCGGCGACGGCGGCGAGGCCAAGGAAAAGGGCGAGGACGGTCAGTTTTCGCACCGGCCGTCGATAACGTGCGCGCACCGCCGCGACAAGCCCAATCGCGGTTCGGCGCAGCGTTGCACCGGGCGGACGAACCTGCCAGGATCGCGCGCCAACGCGGTCTTGAGGAGGCGCTATCTTGCAGGCCCTGATGCTCGCAGCCGGAATAGGCAGCCGCCTGTCCGGTAACAACGACACGCATGCGCCGAAGGCCCTGCTGCGGTTCGACGGCAAGAGCCTGCTGCACCGCCACGTCGAGACGCTGCGCGGCCACGGGGTCGAGGAGATGACCGTCGTCGTCGGCTATCACCGGGGCGAGATCGCGGCCGAGATCGACGCCATCGGCGCCGGGTCCTTCGCGCGCACCGTGTATAATCCGGAGTTCCGGCGCGGCAGCGCGGTGTCGCTGTGGACGGCGCGCGACGTGCTGGCCGGCGGCGACAGCGTTCTGTTCATGGACGCCGATGTTCTCTACCACCCTCTGTTGATCGGCCGCCTCGCCAATTCGGCGCACCGCAACTGCTTCCTCCTGGACCGCGAGTTCAGGTCGGCCGAGCAGCCGGTGAAGCTGTGCCTGCGCGGCGGCGTCCCGGTCGAATTCCGCAAGGCCATCGAGGGCGTCTATGATGTGGTCGGCGAATGGCCGGGATTCCTGCGCCTGTCGCCGCCGATCGGCCGGCGCGTGGCCGAGGCGCTGGACGCCTATGTCGCGGCCGGCCGCCGCGACGAGCCCTACGAGGAAGCGATCCGCGACGTGATGCTAAGCGAGCCGGGCGCCTTCGCCGTCGAGGACATCACGGGCCTGCCCTGGATCGAGATCGACACGCCCGCCGACCTCGCCCACGCCAGGACCGAGATCATGCCCCGGCTGCGCGCGGCCGCCGACCGGCGAGCGGCCGAATAGGCGGCGGACCCTTACACCCGGAAGACGTACTGCCGGCCCGGCTCGCGTTCGATGTCGGGCGGGTAATTCTTGCGCTTGTCGGCGTAGTACCGCGCCATGTGGTCGCCTTCGGAGAGGCGGTTGTAGGTGGCGAAGTACAGTCGGCGGAGGCCGTCGCTAAGGTTCGGCTCGGAGGCGTGCGGCGCATAGGAATCGATGAACACGAGGTCGCCCGGCCGCGTCGGGCAGTCGACGAACCGCATGCCGGCCATGTCCTCGTCGGTCAGCGGCTCCCAGGCGCGGAACAACCCGCGCTTGTGATGGCCCGCGACGATCCGCAGGCAGCCGTTCGCCGCGGTCGCCTCGTCGATCGTCAGCGCGACGGTGACGAAGATGCTGGCATAGGTCTCCCAGCCGGCCTGAGAATCCTGGTGCGGCTTGAAGCCGTCGCCGCCGGCCATCTTGAAGTTGATCTTTTCCTTGAACAGGACGGCCGGCTCGCCGAGGAGCTGCGCGGCGGACGGCTTCAGCGCCTCGCACAGCTCGGCGAAGCCGGCGTGGAATGGCGCAAGGTACTCGATGCGCGAGATCAGGTCCTGGCGCGAATCCAGGCGGCTGCGCTCGTGGAACACCCAGTGCCGGCCGGGTTCCTCCGGCATGGCGGCCGCCTCGGCCGCCATGCCCTCGATCCGCCGCATCTCGGCGGCGTCGAAGGCAGCCCGGAGCACCACGAAACCGTCGCGCTTGTGGGCCCCGATCTGGGGGTCGGTCAGTACCGGAACTCTCAGCATCCCATGGTATATAGAGCACCGCCCCCGACCGATCTATATTTCCCTGGCGGCTCGGCGGTCATGAAGCGAACAAGGGAGGCGGATCATGAGCCACAACACGCTGATACACCGCCTCGTGCGGCCGGCGATCCGGCCGCTGGCCCGGGCGTCGGTCACGCCCAACCAGGTCACGACGATGCGGCTGGCGGCCGGGCTGGCGGCGGCGGCGGCCTTCGCGGCCGGCGATTCGTCCTGGCCGTATTGGGGCGCCGGGCTGTTCGTGCTGTCGATGCTCCTCGACCGGATTGACGGCGAACTGGCCCGCGCCACCGGCAAATCGACCCCCTGGGGGCACCGCTACGACCTGATCTCCGACGGCGCGGTCAACGCGCTGGCCTTCGTCGGTCTCGGCGTCGGGCTTTACGGCGGCAACCTCGGCGCCTGGGCGATCGTCCTCGGCCTGGTCGCCGGCGGCGCAGTCGCGGCGGTCATCGCGCTGGTCGTGCGCGTCGAGGACCGCGAAGGCGCGCGCGCCGCAGAGCTGAAAGGCGTGCCGGGCTTCGACCCCGACGACGCCATGCTGGTCGTGCCCCTGGCCGTGGCGCTGGACGGCGGCGCGCCGCTCCTGGTCGCCGCCGGCATCGGCGCCCCGCTTTTCGCCGCGGCGATGTTCGGGAAGTGGCTGCCGCGGCTGCGCCGGGGTGCGCGCGGCGCCGCGTCACGTCAGGACGTCTAAAGCGGAGGCACCATGGACAAGAGGCTGGACGGAAGGGCGGCGATCGTCACCGGCGGATCGCGCGGCATCGGCAAGGGCATCGTCGAGGTCTTGGCGCGGGCCGGCGCCAGGGTGTTGTTCACGGACCTGAGCGAGGAGCGCGGCAACGCCACCGTCGCGGAATTCCGCCACGCCGGCCTCGAGGTCTCGTTCCTCAAGGCCGACACCAGCCGCGCGGCCGACACCGAGGCGACGGCGCGCGCCGCGGTCGAGCGTTACGGCCGCATCGACATCCTCTGCCCCAACGCCGGCATCTACCCGGAGACCCGCATCGAGGATATCTCGGAGGCGGAATGGGACGAGGTCTGCGCGGTGAACCTCAAGGGACCGTTCCTGGCGGCGAAGGCCTGCCTACCGCAGATGAAGCGTCAGCGCGACGGGCGCATCGTCGTCACGTCGTCGATCACCGGGCCGCGCGTCAGCGCCCCGGGCCACGCCCATTACGCGGCGACGAAGGCCGGGTTGATCGGGTTCATTCGTACCGCCGCGCTGGAATTCGCGCCGCACGGCATCACCGTCAACGCCGTCGAGCCGGGCAACATCCTGACCGAGGGCATGCGCCAGCACCGCGATCAGGCCTTCATCGACGGCCAGACGGCGGCGGTGCCGCTCGGCCGCCTGGGAACGCCCACGGAGGTCGCCTATGCGGTGCTTTTCCTCGCCTCGGACGAGGCCCGCTACATCACCGGCCAGAGCATCGTCGTCGATGGCGGCCAGTTGCTGCCGGAGATGCAGGCGGCAATCATTCGCTAAGGCTCAATCGTAGTAGGGCCGCAGCAGCCGGCGCAGCGAGTCGAGCAGAACGGCGAGCAGCACCAGCCCGCCGCGGATCACCTGCAAATAGTAGGGGCCGATCCCCATGATGTTGATCGCCGTGCCGATGGCGCTCAAGAGCAGCACGCCGGCGAACACGCCGGTCAGGCGGCCGACCCCGCCGCTCAAGGAGACGCCGCCGATGACGACCGCGGCGAACACCTCGAACAGCATGCCGGTACCGATATTTGGCGTGGCCCCGTTGGTGCGCGCCGCGATCAGCCAACCGGCGAAACCGGCGAGCGTGCCGGAGAGCACGAACACCAGATAGAGCGTGCGGTTGACCGCGATCCCGGCACGGTAGGCGGCGGTGACGTTGCCGCCGATGAGATAGAGGTGGCGCCCGAAGCGGGTGCGGCCGAGCACGAACTGGAACACCAGATAGACCGTGAGCAGGACGATCACGACGATCGGCAGGCCGAAGACGTCGGAATTGGCGACCCAGCCGAAGATGTCGGGCAGGTTGAAGATCGACCGCCCCTGCGTCAGCGCCAGCGCCAGCCCGCGGACCGCGATATAGGTCGCCAGCGTCGCGATGAACGAGTTGATGCCGAGCCCGAGGACCAGCCCACCGTTCGCCAGCCCGATCAGCGCGCCGACCGCCAGCGCCACCAGCAGCGTGGCCTCGCCGCTGAACAGCAATCCCGAGGCCGCCGTCGATTGCCCGGCCAGCCAGGCCACCAGCATCGCCGCCAAGGCCATGACCGATTCGATCGACAGGTCGAGATGGCCGCTGATGATGCAGAAGGACAGGCCGACGGCGAGAATGCCGACGAAGGTCGCATGGTAGATGATATTGGTGAAGATCGAGACTTGGTAAAAGCCGGGGATCGTCACCGAAAAAATGACGAGAATGACGAGCAGGATGGCCCAGACCAGATTGTCCAGGAACAGCCCCAACAGCCGCCGGCGATTGAGTACGGCGAAATTCATCTGGCGCGCCAGCCGCCCCCGGCGCGCCGAAGCGCGCCGGAGGCGGACGGATCCGTGGGTCTACGGCACCGGCGTCACCGGCTGGGCCGGCGGCGTCAGGTTGCCCCAGTTCGCCGTGTCGTCGACATTGGCCGCGGTGATGGCGTGGCCGGGCACCTTCAGGTTCGGCCCCCATTTCTCGACCGACAGCGTCGACGGCAAACCGATGATGTCGTAGCTGCCGGGCGCGAGCGGCTCCTTGCGGACGATCTTGTCGAGAAACATCGCCAGGCCATAGACCTGGCCGTAGAGCGGCTGCTCGACCACGACCTGGGCCCAGCCCTCGCGGATCAGGTCGAGCCCGACCGGCATGCCGGCCGACATCAGTAGCATGATGTCGCCCTTCTTGTAGCCGTGCTTCTCCAGCACCTGCACCACCGGCGGGCCAAGGTGGTCGGCGTGCATGAAGATGAAGTCGATGTCCTTGTTCACCTGGAGCTGGTCGTCGGCGATGTTCGCCGCGTTGACCGGTTCCCACATGACCGCCGGCTTGGTGATGACCGCGATGTCGAGGTACTGCTTGATCACTTCCTGGAAGCCGTCCTCGATGTCGAGGGTATAGGCGTCGCCGGGGTCGCCCATGATGTCGAGCACCTTGCCCTTGGGCGCGCCGTGGCGCTCGGTCAGCAGGCGCACGATTTCCTTGCCGGACATGCGTCCGATCTCGACCGTGCCGGCCACCGAAGTGAGATCGACCTCGGTGTCCTTGATCTGGCGGTCGTAGATCAGCACCGGGATGCCGGCCGCCCGCGCCTTCTGGATGCCCGGGATGATCGTCGAGAAGTCGACGGCCGCGAGGACGATCGCCGCGGGCTTGAGCGCGATGATGTTGTCGAACTGGTTGAGCTGCTCGTCGGCCCGGTTCAGCGCATCCAGCGTCGTCACCTTGTAGCCCAGGCTGCCGACTGCCTTCTCGATCATGTTCTTGCTCTCGACCTGGAACTCGTCGAACAGCGTCGGCGCCAGGTAATAGACCGTCCCCTTGTCCTGCGCCGCGGCCGGTCCGAAGACCGCGACCAGCAGGACCGCGGCCGCGACGAGCGAGCGCAGTCCTGCGAGAGTCGGAAATGCTGATTTCATGTCGTGAACCTCCCTGCCAGACGTGACGTTATGGTCGAACGGCGTGCCTTTGCCGCCCATAGATTCCGGGATATTGCCCTCCGCCGCCTCGTCAGGCCCGGTTCCTGAACGAAACGTCGCCGGTAATCAGGCCGACCAGGCCGTCGGTCGTCGCCGCGGCGCGCGGCATGTCGCCGACGACGCGGCCCTGCCGCATCACGACGATGTGGTCGGCGATCTGCAACGCGTGGCCGAGGTTATGGGTGATGACCATGATCGACAACCCCTCGGTCTTGACGCGCTGGATCAACTCCAGCCCCTTCGTCGTCTGCTCGACGCCGAGGGCGGCAAAGGGTTCGTCGAGCAGCGCCAGCCGGCCGCCCCAGGCGACGAAGCGGCACAGCTCGATCGCCTGCCGCTGGCCGCCGGACAGGAATTCGACGTTGGTCAGCACCGAGGGGATCTTCGCGCCGATCCGGCGCAACGCCTCCTCGGTCCGCGTCTGCATGTCGCGTTCCCGCAATACGCTGAAGCCGAGCATCCGGCGGCACAGCTCCCGGCCCATGAAGAAGTTGGCGACGACGTTCATGTTCTCGCACAGCGACAGGTCCTGGTACACCGTCTCGATGCCCAGCCGCTTCGAATCGGCGGGGTTGTGGATGTGCACCGGACGGCCGTCGAAGGCCAAACCGCCGCGGTCCGGCACGCAGGTCCCCGAGATTACCTTGACCAGGGTGGACTTGCCGGCGCCGTTGTCGCCGAGCAACGCCACGACCTCGCCGCGGGCGATGTCGAAGCCGGCGTCGTCGAGCGCCTGGACCGCGCCGAAGCGTTTCGACACCCCCTCGATCCGCAGCAACGGCACGCCGCCCATCGCCTAGCCCGCGAACTGTCCGTCGGGCAGGCCCCGGACGCCGGCATCGACGGCGAAGATGCCGCCGGCCAACGGCTGCTCGGCGAGCTCCGCCGCGTCGAGGCCGTAGCGTGCCGTGGTGACGTACAGCACGTCGAGGTCGGGGCCGGCGAAGATCGCGCTGGTCACCCGCCGGCAGGGCAGCTCGACGATCCGGTCAATGCTGCCGTCCGGCGCCCAACGGATCAGGCAGCCGCCGTCCCACCGGGCGTTCCACAGGAAACCCTCGGCGTCGATGGTCGAGCCGTCCGGGACGCCGTAGCCGGCGGTCTTCGCGAAGGTCCGCCGGTTGGCGACGGCGCCGGTCCGCGCATCGAAGTCGTAGGCGTAGATCGCGTCGAAGGTGTCGCCGAAATACATCGTCCGGTCGTCCGGGCTCCAGGCAAAGGTGTTGGCGATGCCGAGCCCGTCTTCCATGCGGTGGGCGGCGCCGTCCGGATCGACGCGATAGAGCGCCCCGGTGTTGGCGGTGATCGGCACCTCGCTGCCGTCCGCGGCGAAGTTGTTCATCATCGTGCCGTACCAGAACCGGCCCTGGCGATCGCATTTTCCGTCGTTCGAACGGTTGCCGGGCCTGTCGGCCTCGGGCGCGACGAAGCGTTCGAGCCGGCCGCTCGGTGGGTCGAAGAAGTCGATGCCGCTGGCCGAGGCGACGATCAGCCCGCCCCTGGCGCGCACCGCCAGCGTCGTCACCATTTCGGGCATCGACCAGCTCTCGGTTTCGCCGGTCGCCGGGCGCCAGCGGTGGATGCGCTTGGCCGGCACATCGGTCCAATAGAGCGCGCCTTCCGCCGGGTGCCAGGTCGGCCCCTCGCCCAGCCAGCACTTGCAGTCGAGGACGCACTCCACGGCCACCATCCCCGCCTCCCCATCGCGACCCTGGCCGCGATCCTATCGGCTCCTGCCGGCGTATGACAAGGCGCTGTCCGGGTCGGGACGCATTGCCGGCCGAGCTCGACGCCCTGCTCCAGCAGCTCCTCCGCGACTCGGCCAATCTCGCCCTGCTGTTCCGCCACGCCGACGTGGCGATCCCGAGCGAGCCGCAGTAGCGCCGTGCCGGCCGGCCGAACAGCCGGATTGTCTGGCTGGCACAACGGAATTATGCAAATCTTGGCGAAGCTGGCCGGGGCTGTCGTAGGACAGTGCCGCCAGGGGCGCCGGCGAACGGCCGGGCGCCGAAGATCGAAGGGAATCACGACAGGGAGGACTTAGGCCATGAACCGGAGAACGCTGTTTTCAACGATTGTCGGAGTCGCCGCGCTGCTCGCCGCGCCGGCCTGGGCGCAATCCACCGGGACGGTCTCGAAGGCCGTCGGCGGCTACAGTTTCGACGAGGCGGCGAAGGCATCGCCCGACACCAAGAACCATCGCTCCAACGACGGCAAGCTGACCTTTGCCATCGTCACCCACACGGCCGGCAACGGGTTCTTCGACCCGACCTATGTCGGCGCCAAGGTCGCCGCGGACGCCTTCGGCATCAACCTGCTCATGCTCGGCTCCGAGGCGCCGGTCGATGACATCCCGCGCTCGCTCGAGATCATCAACCAGTTGATGCAGGACCCGACGCTCGACGGGCTGATCATGACCACACCGCAGTCGGGCGCCTATGACGACATCGTCGCCAAGGCCTTCGAGCTCGGCATCCCCGTCGCCACCACCAACAGCTTCGACCCGGTGATCAAGAACCGCAACCAGATCAGCCACACCGGCCAGCAGGCGGCGGCGGCGGCGATCGGCGGTGAGGCGATGGCGAACTGCGCGCTTGCGCTCGGCAAGACCGGGACGCTGCTCTTTCCCAGCACCACCACGCTCGGCAATGTCGAGGTCAACAACCGGGTGACGGCGGCGTTCCAGGCCGCGGTCGAGACCCTGAAGCGCGCCGGCAAGCTCGCCGACTATAAGATCGACGCCGGGCCGACCAACATCGGCGTCGACGTCGATCCGAACAACCCGACCGGCTCGATCGTCAGCCTGATCGAGTCGCGCGGCGACGTCGTCGGCCTGTTCGGCGCCAACGCCTTCGTCACGCCGGCGATCGCCGATGCGGTGGCGCAGCTCGGCGTCGGCGACAAGATCTGCACCTATGGCTTCGATCTCGGGCCGAAGCAGCTCGATGCGATTCGCAAGGGCGATCTCGACGGGTCGCTGGGCCAGCAGCCGTTCCTGCAAGGTTTCTGGCCGGTGACGATGCTGTACCTGCAGATCGATCGCGGCGTGTCCGCCGCCGATCTCGATACCAAGGCGCAGCTGGTCACCAGGGACAACGTCGACACGGTCGGCAAGCGTTTCGAGAACTAGGCCGTCCGCGCGTGGACTCATAGGGGCGGGTTGACAGCCCGCCCCTATGCCGCGCGGTCCGTCGCGCCGCGATCGACCGATGACACGAACGCCGCCGCGCCCTTCCGGCATCTTCGGCAGCTGGGAGTTCGGGCTGCTCGTCTTCATGGCGCTGCTCTATCTGGTCGGCGCCTGGATCAATCCGCAGTTCTTCGGCAACGCCGACGCCTTTATCAGCGTCATGCGCGACGCGGCGCGCTTCGGCGTCATGGCCGTCGGCATGTCCTTCGTCATCATCAACCGCGATCTCGATCTGTCGGTGGGTTCGACCCTCGGGTTGTCGTCGGTGATCTTCTCGCTCGCCGTCGCGCCCAGCTATTACGACCTGTCGCCGTGGCTGGCGGTCGGGTTCTGCCTGGCGCTTGGGCTGGCGATCGGCCTCGTCAACGGGGTGCTGGTCACCTATCTGCGGGTGCCGGCCTTCATCGCGACGTTGACCACGCTGTTCATCGGCCGCGGTCTGGTGCTGGGCCTGACCGGCGGGCAGAACATCGGCTTCGCCGAAAAGGCGCGGGATTACAGCTTTTTTGCCATCGGCGAGACCAACGCGCTCGGCTTCAACAATCAGATTCTGCTGTTTCTGATCGTCGCCGCGCTCGGCGGGGTGGTGCTGGCGCGCACCCGCTGGGGCTATGAGACCTATGCGACCGGCGGCAACGCCACCGCCGCGGCCTATGCCGGCATCGACACCGACCTGGTCCGCATCCGCGGTTTCGTCATCTCGTCCTTGTGCGCCGCGCTGGCCGGCCTGATGAACATGGCGCAGGACAAGGGCGTCCACAGCCAGTACGGTCAGGGCCACGAGCTCATCGTCATCGCCGCGGTGATCATCGGCGGCGCCAGCATCCTGGGCGGCCGCGGCCGAATTCTTGGCTCCTGTCTCGGCGCCGTCCTGATCGTGCTGATCGACAAGGTGCTGCGCGAGGGCGTGCCGATAACGCGCGTGATCGACATCGGCGGCGAGCTGCTCGAAGTCCAGGCGATGGCCCAGTTGCCGCCGGGGGCGGTGCCGGCCTTCCTCGGCCTCATCCTGGTCGCCGCCGTGCTGGTCGAACCGTGGGTGATCCGGCGGCGGCTGGCGGCCCGCCTGGTCGCGCGCCTGCGCGGCCTGCCGCCGCCGCCGATCGTTCCCGACACCGTGGCGATCGAGGCGCCGCGCACCCATGGCAGCCAGTTCGCCGCGCGCGGGGCCCAGCGGGGCGGCCTGGCCCGGCTGCTCGGCTATCGCGAGACGGCGGCGGTCGTCTTCGTCATCGTGCTCTGGCTCATCGGCTTCTATCTGCGGCCGGACTTCTGGGGCAGCCTCGACAACAGCTTCAACCTGCTGCTGGCGTTCAGCGAGATCGGCCTGATGGCGGTCGGCATGACCTATGTCATCCGCAACGGCGACATCGACCTGTCGGTGGGCGCGGTGCTGGCGCTGTCCGGCTCGACTGCCGCCTTCATGATGAAGATGATGGCGGCCGATCCGGCCCTTGCGGCGCTCGCCGGGTTCCTCGCCGGCACGCTGGCGGGCGTCGTCAACGGCTTCCTCTCGACCAAGGCGCGGCTGCCCGCCTTCGTCGCCACGCTGTGCATGTTCTACATCGCGCGCGGGGTCGCCGCCTGGCTGGTCGGGGGGCGTCAGCTCAATCAGTTCCCCGAAAGCTACAATCTGCTCGGCCGCAAGCTGATCGAGGTGCTGCGCGCCTGGGACATGGCGCCGGCGCCGGGCGGCTTCGCCGCCGATCTCGCCGCCGCCATGAGCACGCAGACGTTGATCCTGTTCGTCATCGCGCTCGTTTTCGGCGTGATCCTGTGGCGCACGCCGTTCGGCTATATGGTGACCGCGACCGGCGGCAATCGGCGCGCCGCCGGCTACGCCGGCATCGACACCGACCGGGTGCGCTTCCTGAGCCTGCTGTTCTCGGCGATGTGCGCCTCGCTCGCCGGCCTCATCTACATCGCCTATTTCCGTTCGTTCAATCCGTCGGCGGGCATGCTGCGCGAACTGGATGTCATCGCCGCGGTGGTGATCGGCGGCGGCAGCATCTTCGGCGGCTACGGCTCGGTGCTTGGCGCGCTCGCCGGGACCCTGGTGATCACCCTGATCCGCGCGTTGCTGTCGCTGCAAATCATTGCCGCCGACGGCAGTTCCTTCGTCATGCCGCAGCATTGGGTCAACGTCTCGATCGGCGGTATCCTGATCGTCGCCGTGCTCAGCGACATCTGGCTGCGTCAGGAGCGCCTGTTCCAGCGCCTGGCACACCGTTTCGGCGCCGCGGGCCGCCGCCGCGAGGCAACCGCATGATCGACACGACATCATTGCCGATCGTCGAGATGCGCGGCATCGGCAAGAGCTTCGGCGCGATCCAGGCCCTCGAGGACGTGCCGCTCCGCCTCATGGCGGGCGAGATCCTGGGGCTGGTCGGCGACAATTCGGCCGGCAAGTCGACGCTGATGAAGATCCTGTCGGGCGCCTACCAGAAGGACACCGGCGACATCATGGTCGCCGGCGAGGCGGTGCATTTCCGCAACCCGCACGAATCGCGCGCGCGCGGCATCGAGATGATCTATCAGGACTTCGCGCTGTGCGGCAACATGGACGTCGCCGCCAACATGTTCCTCGGGCGCTGGCCGACCAAGGGCTGGTTCGTCGACCGGCCGCGCATGGAAACCGAGGCCCTGGCGGTCCTCGGCAGGCTCAAGGTCGATGTGAACTCGGTGCGCCAGCGGGTCGAAAGCCTGTCCGGCGGGCGTCAGCAGTCGGTGGCCATCGCGCGCGCGATCAGCGCCAGCCCGCAAGTGGTGATCCTGGACGAGCCGACCGCAAACCTCTCGGTGACGGCGACCCGGCGGCTCCTCGACACCATGCTGGAACTGAAGGGCCAGGGCGTCGCCCAGATCATCATCAGCCATCGGCTGCACGACATCTTCGCCGTCGGCGACCGGGTAATGGTCCTGAAGCGCGGTCGCTTCGTCGGCGAGCGCCGCATCGCGGCGACGACCGAAGACGAAGTCCTCGGCCTGATCGTGCAAGGCGACGCCGCCGAAGCGATCGCCCGGGCCTGACACGACGGAAGGAACCCCATGACGGACACCGCGCATTATCCCAGCCTCGAGAACCGGGTCGTCTTCGTCACCGGCGGCGGTTCCGGCATCGGCGCCTCGATCGTCGAGCATTTCTGCGACCAGGGCTCGAAGGTCGCCTTCGTCGATATCGATCGCGAAGCGTCGGCGGCGCTGGTCGAGACGATCGCCGGCAAGGGCCGGTCCGCGCCGCTGTTCATTCCGTGCGACGTCACCGACACGCCGGCGTTGCAGGCGGCGATCGCCGAGGCCAAGGCGAAGCTGGGGCCGATCCGCGTCCTCGTCAACAACGCCGCCCACGACCAGCGTCATCCGATCGACAGCGTGACGCCGGAGTATTGGGACAACCGCTTCGCGGTGAACTTGAAGCACCAGTTCTTCGCCGCCCAGGCGGTCTACAAGGACATGGCGGCGGCCGGCGGCGGCTCGATCGTCAATTTCGGCTCGACGTCATGGGTCATCGGCCAGGGCGGCATGCCCTGCTATACGACGGCCAAGTCGGCGGTCGCCGGCCTGACCCGATCGCTGGCGCGCGATTTCGGCCCGCTCGACATCCGGGTCAATTGCATCCTGCCCGGCTGGATCATGACCGAGCGGCAGATCAAGCTGTGGCTGACGCCCGAGGGCGAGCAGGAGTTGATGAAACGGCAGTGCCTCAAGCGCAAGCTGGTCCCCGCCGACATCGCCCGGGTGGTGTTGTTCTTCGCCGCCGACGACAGCGGCGCCTGCACCAACCAGAACTATATCGTCGACGGCGGCTGGGTCTGAGCCGCGTCTCCGTCTTCCCCGCGGTTCCGATTGCCGGTCGGGCGGCGCGCGGGCTATGGTCGCGGGTCGGGGGTTCTGCGGCATGGGCATGTATGTGTGGGTGGCGATCGGCAGCGCGCTCGGCGGCGTCGGCCGCTATTGGTGCTCCGGCCTCGTCGCCCGGCATTTCGGCGAGACCTTCCCGTGGGGCACCATCGCCGTCAACGTGCTGGGGTCGTTCGTCATCGGCTTCTTCGCGACGCTGACCGCGCCCGACGGCCGCGTGTTCATCGGCGCCGTGCCGCGCCAGTTCGTGATGGCGGGCGTGCTCGGCGGCTACACGACGTTCTCCGCGTTCAGCTTGCAGACCCTCAACCTGATCGCCGGCGGCGAGTGGCTGAAGGGCGCGGGGTACGTCGTTCTCTCGGTCGTGCTGTGCCTGGTCGCGGTGTGGCTCGGGCACGTCGCCGCCGCCGCGTTCAATCAGCTCAAGGGAGCCTGAGGATGCAGATACCGGAAGCCGCCGTGCTGCTGCGCGTCTTCCTCGGCGAAAGCGACCGTCACGAGGGCCGGCCGCTCCACGAGGCGATCGTGCTGAAGGCGCGCGAGATGCACCTGGCCGGCGCCACCGTGCTGCGTGGGTCGATCGGCTACGGCAAGTCGAGCCGGCTGCACACGACGAAGATCCTGCGGTTGTCCGAGGACCTGCCCCTGGTCATCGAGATCGTCGACAGCGAGGAAGGGATCGACGCCTTTCTCCCGGTCCTCGACGGCATGATCCGCGGCGGCCTCGTCACGCTCGAGAAGGTGCGGGTCGTTCGCTACGGGTAGGAGACGGCCGATGCGAACGGTTTCCCTGCCTTCGGGCGAAGCGGTGCGGGCGCTCGGCCAGGGCACCTGGGGTCTCGGCATCGACCCGGCGCGGTGGCGCGACGACGTGGCGGCGGTCCGGCTCGGCCTCGACCTCGGCCTGACGCTGGTCGACACGGCCGAGATGTACGGCGACGGATCGACCGAGGAGCTGGTCGGCGAGGCCATCGCCGGGCGCCGCGACGACGTCTTCCTGGTCAGCAAGGTCTATCCGCACAACGCCGACCGGCGCGGCGTGGTCGCCGCCTGCGAGCGCAGCCTGCGGCGCCTGCGCACCGACCGCCTCGATCTCTACCTGCTGCATTGGCGCGGCGCGGCGCCGTTCGAGGAGACGCTCGCGGGCTTCGCCGATCTGGTCCGGTCCGGCAAGATCCGCCATTACGGCGTCAGCAACCTCGACGCCGGCGAGATGGCGGAATGGTCGTCGAAGCCCGGCGGCGCCGCGACCGCCACAAATCAGGTGCTCTACAACCTGATGCGGCGCGGCGTCGAATGGGACCTGCTGCCCTGGTGTCGCGA
>JBBECF010000212.1:47641-53437 GCA_040881945.1 Dongiaceae bacterium
TGAAGGAGACGCTGAGATGACCGACGACATCGAAATCGTGAGAGGCAGCGGCAACGTCTTCCGCGACTTCGGCCACGGAAACGCCGACCTTGAGCAACTGAAAGCCATCCTCGCGGCCAAGATCATCGGCGTGCTGGATGACCAGGAGATTTCCGTGC
This sequence comes from Dongiaceae bacterium, assembly GCA_040881945.1. Classification (GTDB taxonomy): domain Bacteria; phylum Pseudomonadota; class Alphaproteobacteria; order Dongiales; family Dongiaceae; genus JBBECF01. The sequence continues at coordinate 47,800 of JBBECF010000212.1, forward strand.
GCAAGGCGCGGACAATCACCGGTATAGCCGCAGCCGACTTCTCGCGCATCCGCAACGCCCAACTGGATCGCTTCACTGTGGATCGGCTAATGACGATACTCAACCGGCTCGACCAGCAGGTGAAGGTTCGCGTATCCGTGCACCCGTTCTCCAAGCTTGCGCGGGTCTGAGTACGGTCGCGGAAAGATTCGAGCAATCGATTCATCGGCAAGGGGACGGCGAAAATTCACCGTTAGTGGTGCAGGATCTGGCTGAGGAACAGCTTGGTGCGCTCCGACCGCGGGTTGTTGAAGAACGCTTCCGGCTCGTTCTCCTCGATGATCTCGCCGAAGTCCATGAAGATCACCCGGTCGGCCACGGTGCGCGCGAAGCCCATCTCGTGGGTCACGCATAGCATGGTCATGCTCGACTGCGCCAGCTCGATCATGACGTCGAGCACCTCCTTGATCATCTCCGGGTCGAGCGCCGAGGTCGGTTCGTCGAACAGCATGACCTTGGGCGACATGCACAGCGAGCGGGCGATGGCGACCCGCTGCTGCTGGCCGCCGGAGAGCTGACCCGGAAACTTGTGCGCCTGCTCGGGGATCTTGACCCGCTCGAGGTATTGCATCGCCAGCTCTTCCGCCGCGGCGCGCGGCATCTTGCGCACCCAGATCGGCGCCAGCGCCAGGTTCTCCAGCACCGTCAGGTGGGGGAACAGGTTGAACTGCTGAAATACCATGCCGATCTCGCGGCGGATCTGCTCGATGTGCTTGAGGTCGTTGGTCAGCTCGATGCCGTCGACGACGATGCGGCCGCGCTGGTGCTCCTCGAGGCGGTTGATGCAGCGGATCAGCGTCGACTTGCCGGAGCCCGAGGGGCCGCAGATGACGATGCGCTCGCCCGTGCGCACCGTCAGGTTGATGTCCTTCAGCACATGGAACTGACCGAACCACTTGTGCACGGCCGACATCTCGATCATGACCTCCTCGGAGATCCGCATGGCGGGTTCCTGGGCGGCGGCTTCCTTCGACATCGGCGGACTCCCGTCAGCGCTCGTGGCCGGTGTGCAGCCGGCGTTCCAGATACTGGCTGTAGCGCGACATCCCGAAGCAGACCACGAAGAACATGATGCCGGCGAAGAAGAAGCCCTCCCGGCTCAGCCCGGCCCAGGCGGCGTCGCGCGTCGCGGCCTGGACGACCCCGAGCAGCTCGAACAGCCCGATGATCAGCACCAGGGTGGTGTCCTTGTACAGGCCGATGAAGGTGTTGACGATGCCGGGAATGACGATGCGCAGCGCCTGCGGCAGGACGATGAGCGCCGTCATCTTCCAGTAGTTGAGGCCGAGCGCCATCGCCGCTTCCATCTGGCCGCGCGGAATGGCCTGCAAACCGCCGCGCACCACCTCCGCCATATAGGCGGCGCCAAAGAGCGCGATGCCGATCATCGCCCGCAGCAGCTTGTCGAAGGTCACGCCCTCGGGCAGGAACAGCGGCAGCATCACCGACGCCATGAACAGCACGGTGATCAGCGGCACGGCGCGGACGAATTCAATGAACGCGGTGCACAACAGGCGGATGGCCGGCAGTTTCGATCGCCGGCCCAGCGCCAGCACGATGCCGATGGGCAGCGCGGCGACGATGCCGACGGCGCCGAGGATGAGCGTCAGGGTCAGGCCGCCCCAAAGCCGGGTCTCGACCACCTCCAGGCCGAACCCGCCGTAGAACAGAACGTAGGCGAGCACCGGGTAAAGGCCGAACAGGAACAGGGCCGCGTAGATCTTGCCGGGGACCCGCTCGATCAGCAGCGCCGCCGCCCCCACGAACAGCAGCAGAAAGCCGAGGTCGACACGCCAACGCTGGTCCGGCGGATAGAAGCCGTACATGAACTGGCCGAAGCGCGCCCTCACCATGGTCCAACAGGCGCCTTCGCGCAGGCAGTCGGCGCGCGAGGTCCCGGCGTTCCAGTTGGCGTCGAACAGCGCCCAGTTCAGGAGCGGTGGAACGGCGACGTACAGCAGGTAGATCGACCCCAGGGTCAACGCGGCATTGAGCGGCGAGGACAACAGGTTGCGGCGCACCCAGCCGACGGCCCCGACGGCGACAATGGACGGCGGCGGCAGGTCGGGGTGGCTCCCGGGCGGATGGCGGCGTGCAGGTTCGGCCATCGCCTATCGCTCCACCAGGGCGATTCGCCGATTGTACCAGTTCATGAACAGCGAGATCGACAGGCTGATGCTCATGTAGACCAGCATGGTGATGACGATGACCTCGACCGCCTGCCCGGTCTGGTTCAGCACCGTCCCGGTGAACACGCTGACCAGGTCGGGATAGCCGATCGCCACGGCCAGCGACGAGTTCTTGGTCAGGTTGAGATACTGGCTGGTCAGCGGCGGCACGATGACCCGCAGCGCCTGCGGGATGATGATGAGGCGCGTCGTCACGCCCGGTCGCAGGCCGAGCGCCAGCGCCGCCTCGGTCTGGCCGTGACTGACCGCCTGGATACCGGCGCGCACGATCTCGCCGATGAAGGCCGCGGTGTACAGGGTCAGGGCGAGGAGAAGGGCGATGAACTCCGGCAGGATGGCCCAGCCGCCCGAGAAGTTGAAGCCCGTGAGCTGCGGATACTCCCAGGAGAAGGGGAAGCCGGTGGCGAGCCCGGCCAGCAGCGGCAGGCCGACCACCAGGGCCAGGCCGACCCGGAAGGACGGAAACTGTTGGCCGGTAGCCTCCTGCCGGCGGCGCGCCCAGCGGGCGAGGACGGCGGCGCCGACCAGGCCGAGCACGAGAGCGGCCGGCATCGCCCAGAAGCCGGGCTCCGGGATCAGCGCCGGAGAATAGACGCCGCGATTGTTGAGGAAGAACCAATCGGCGATGCTGAGGCTGTTGCGCAGGGCCGGGAGCGTCGACAGCACGCCGAAGTACCAAAACAGGATCTGCAGCAGCAGCGGGATGTTCCGGATCACCTCCACATAGGCGGTCGCCAGCCTCGCCAGGATCCAGTTCTTCGACAGGCGCAGGACGCCGAGCACGAACCCCAGCACCGTCGCCAGCACGACGCCGACCGCCGCGACCACGAGCGTGTTCACCAGCCCGACCAGGAACGCCCGGCCATAGGACGAGGTCAGGCTGTAGGGGATGAGCGCGATGCCGATGTCGAAGCCCGAGACGTCGTCGAAAAAGCCGAAGCCCGAGGCGATGCCCCGGTGCTGCAAGTTGGTCGCGGTGTTGTGGACGATGTAGGCGACGCCGGCCACCACCGCAGCGACGGCCAGGGCCTGGAGGACGAAATCCCGGACCCGCCGATCGTTCAGCAGCGACCTTGTCGCCGGCCGGGCCCGGTCGTCGGCTCGACTGGCCACCGGGTTTCTCTCTCGCTCGGGGCCATGAGGGCCCGGCGACGCGCTCCGCTAGGGGCGCGTCGCCGGCGTCGACCCCTCGCCGATCAGCGGATCGGCGGGGCGTAGAGCAGGCCGCCCTTGCTCCACAACTCGTTGAGGCCGCGGGCCAGGGCGAGCGGCGTCTTCAGCCCGACGTTGGTCTCGAAGCTCTCGCCGTAATTGCCGACCTGCTTGATGACGTTGTAGCCCCATTCGTTCGACAGGCCGATCATCTTGCCCATTTCGCCCTCGACGCCGAGCAGGCGCCGGACCTCCGGGTTCTGCGACGAGGCCTTCATCTCGTCCACGTTGGCCTGGGTGATGCCGAACTCCTCGCCGATGATCATGGCGTTGAGCGACCAGCGCACCACGTCGCCCCAATTGTTGTCGCCGTGGCGGACCAGCGGGCCCAGGGGCTCCTTGGAGATGATCTCGGGCAGGATGATGTGGTCCTCGGGCTTCGCCAGCACCGAGCGTTCGGCCGCCAGGCCGGAGGCGTCGGTCGTATAGGCGTCGCAGCGGCCCTCGTCATAGGCTTGACGGGCCTGCTCGTTGGTCTCGAACACCACCGACTTCAGCTCCATGTTGCTGGCTCGGAAATAGTCGGCGAGGTTGAGCTCGGTGGTGGTTCCGGTCTGCACGCAGACCGAGGCGCCGCTCAATTTGAGCGCGCTGTCCACCGCCAGGTCCTTGCGCACCATGAAGCCCTGGCCGTCGTAGTAGGTGACGCCGACAAAATCGAAGCCGAGATCGGTGTCGCGCGAGAACGTCCAGGTCGTGTTGCGGGACAGCAGGTCGACCTCGCCCGACTGCAGGGCGGTGAACCGTTCCTTGGCGTTGGTCGGCGTGAACTTGAGCTTGGTCGCGTCGCCGAAGATGGCCGCGGCGATCGCCCGGCAGACGTCGACGTCGAGCCCCTTCCAGTTGCCCTGGTCGTCGGGCGCGGCGAAGCCGGCTAGGCCGGTGGTCACGCCGCACTGGACGAATCCCTTGGCCTTGATGTCATCGAGTGTGCCCGCGCCGGCGGCGCCGGCGACGACGAGAGCGGCCGTCGCGGCGGCCGCGAATATCCTGAGTTGCATCATGGTTCGAACCCTCCCTGTCGCGGTTGAGGAAATACTTCACCCTGACCCTGGACGGGCCATGGACTTGCGACCAAGCTTTAACATACGTCTGCGCAATGCTACAAGAAATGGCGGGCGCTCGCCAGCCCCGCGGGCGTTGCCCGGAACCCGCCCGCGGCGGCGCACAAGAGCCCCTGGGACACGTCGCCGATGGCCGACCGCCGATTCAAGGATGATACGCTGATCGGCCATGCCGGCAACCATCCGCGCGACCATCACGGCATCGTCAATCCGCCGGTCTATCGCGCTTCGACCGTGCTGTTCCCGACCGTCGCGGCGATGGAGCGCGGGCTCAAGGACAAGTTCGCCGGCGTCTATTACGGCCGCTACGGGACGCCGACCACCTTCGCGCTGGAAGAAGCGGCGGCGGCGGCTGAGGGCGCGGACAAGGCGATCGCCCTGGGGTCCGGCCTGGCGGCGGTGAGCGCCGTATTGATCGGCCTGCTGCGCGGCGGCGAACACCTGCTGATGGTGGACAGCGTGTACGACCCGGTGCGCCGGCTGTGCGACGACATGCTCGCGCGCTTCGGCGTCGAGACGACGTATTACGATCCGCTCGCCGGCGCCGCGGTCGCGGCGCTGATGCGGCCGACGACGCGGATCGTCTATGTCGAATCGCCCGGCTCGTTGACCTTCGAAGTGCAGGACGTCCCGGCCATCGCCGCCGCGGCCCATGCCGGCGGCGCGCTGGCGGTGATGGACAACACCTGGGCGACGCCGTTGTTCTTCAAACCGTTCGAGCACGGAGTCGACATCGCGATCCACGCGGCGACGAAGTACATCGCCGGTCATTCCGACCTGATGCTCGGGCTCGTCACGTTGCGCGACGAGTTCTACCGCCCGCTCAAGAACGCCATCCACGGCATGGGGCACGGCGCCGCGCCCGACGATTGCTACCTCGCCCTGCGCGGCCTGCGCACGCTGGCTGTCCGCCTGCGCCGGCACCAGGAGACCGGCCTCGCGCTGGCCCGCTGGCTGGGCGAGCGGCCCGAGGTCGAGCGCGTGCTGCATCCGGCCCTGCCCGACGATCCCGGACACGCGCTGTGGCGGCGCGATTTCGCCGGCGCCAGCGGGCTGTTCGGCGTCGTGCTGAAGCCGGCGCCGGCGGCCGCCGTGGCGGCCATGCTCGACGGGCTGGAGCTGTTCGGCATGGGG
>JBBECF010000213.1:0-1640 GCA_040881945.1 Dongiaceae bacterium
GCCTCACACGCACTTGCTGTAGCCGCAGGACGTGCAGATGTCGCAGCCTTCCTGGCGGATCATCGCGGCCGAGCCGCATTTCGGGCATTGGCGCAACGGTGCGGCGGCCTCGCCGTCGCCGGGCCAGTTGACCGCCTTGCGCTCGCGCGCCGCCTCGCGGGGTGCGCGCGACCGGTCCGGCAGGAAGCCGATGGCGATCATGTGCCGCTCGATCACCTCGCCGATGGCGGCGAGCAGCGAGGGCACGTACTTGCCTTCGAGCCAGCAGCCGCCGCGCGGGTCGAACACCGCCTTCAGCTCGTCGACCACGAAGGCGATATCGCCGCCGCGGCGGAACACGGCGCTGATCATCCGCGTCAGCCCGACCGTCCAGGCGTAATGCTCCATGTTCTTGGAATTGATGAACACCTCGAACGGGCGCCGCCGGCCGTCCTGGACGATGTCGTTGACGGTGATGTAGATCGCGTGGTCGGTCTCCGGCCAGCGCACCTTGTAGGTGTGTCCCGGCAGCGCCTCCGGCCGGTCGAGCGGCTGCGTCATGTAGATCACGCCGCCGGCCTCGTAGACGTCCTGTGGGCGCGCCGGCGGCGCCTCGAGCGGCAGCTCGGCCTGCGGCTCGCGCTCGGCCGCCGCGGCCGCCTTTTCGGCCGCCGTGCCGGTTTCCAGCACCGCCCCGGTCACCACGTTCGGCCGGTAGGTCGTGCAGCCCTTGCAGCCCAGCTCGTAGGCCTGCAGATAGACGTCCTTGAAGGCGTCGAAGCCGAGGTCGGCGGGGCAGTTGATGGTCTTCGAGATCGAGCTGTCGACGTATTTCTGCAACGCCGCCTGCATCACCAGATGATCGCCCGGCGTCAGGCGCTGGGCGTCGACGAAATGGTCGGGCAGCGGCGCCGTTTCCCCGTGCAGCCGGCGGAACGCCCGGAAGGCGTGGTCGGTCACCTCCTCGGCGACGCGGCTGCCGTCGGGCATCAGCAGGTTGCGCGTGTACCTGAAGCTGAACACCGGCTCGATGCCCGAGGAGACGTTGTCGGCGAACATCGAGATGGTGCCGGTCGGCGCGATCGAGGTGAGCAGCGCGTTGCGGATGCCGCTGCGCGCGATCGCCGCCCGCACGTCGGCGTCGAGCGCGGCCACGGTCTCCCCGGCCAGGTACTTGTCCTTGTCGTAGAGCGGGAACGCGCCGCGTTCGGCGGCCAACTCGGCCGACGCCAGATAGGCGGCGCGCTGGATCGCCTTCATCCAGCCTTCGCTCAACGCCACGGCGGCGCTGCTGCCGTAGCGCGCGCCGCACATCAGCAGGGCGTCGGCCAGGCCGGTGACGCCGAGTCCGATGCGCCGCTTGGCCGCCGCCTCCTCGGCCTGTTGCGGCAGCGGGAAGCGCGACACGTCGATGGCGTTGTCCATCAGGCGCACCGCGACGCGCACCAACCGGTCGAGCTCGGCCGGGTCGATGGCGGCGTCGGCGGCGAACGGTCGCTCGACCAGCGCCGCCAAATTGACCGAGCCGAGCAGGCAGGCGCCGTAGGGGGGAAGTGGCTGCTCTCCGCATGGGTTCGTGGCGCCGATCGTCTCGCAGTAATACAGGTTGTTGCGGCGGTTGACGCGGTCGATGAAGATCACGCCCGGCTCGGCATAGGCGT
>JBBECF010000214.1:0-9993 GCA_040881945.1 Dongiaceae bacterium
CAGACGCCGCGCCAACCCTGCGTATCCCTCTCCCCCCGATTTCGGGGGGAGAGGGAAGGGTGAGGGCGCCCTCGAAATTCCGCTTTGCGCCGCGGCCTTGATCGGTCAACAGTTGGCAGTCATCAGCAAGGGGAGCCAAGCCCCATGTCCGCACTTACCCAGTCGGCCGCCTGGCAGGCGTTGCAGGGCCATGCCAAGACCCTGGCGCGGGTCCAGATGCGCGAGATGTTCGCCCAGGAGCCGGGGCGGTTCGGCCGCTTCTCGCTCCGCCTCGGCGACCTGCTGCTCGACTATTCGAAGAACCGCATCACGACGAAGACGCTGGCGCTGCTTCTGGACCTGGCGCGGGCGGCCGAGCTCGAGGGTTGGATCGAGCGCATGTTCCGCGGCGACCGGATCAATACGACCGAGGACCGCGCCGTCCTGCACGTCGCCTTGCGCAACCGGTCGAACCGGCCGATCCAGGTCGAGGGCGTCGATGTCATGCCGGCGGTCAACGCCGTGCTGGCGCGGATGCGCGAATTCGCCCTAGGCGTGCGCGGCGGGAGCTGGACCGGTTTCGACGGCCGGCGCATCGGCGACGTGGTCGGCATCGGCATCGGCGGGTCGAATTTGGGGCCGGAGATGGCGGTCGCGGCGCTGCGGCCCTATGCGACGCCGCATTGCCGCGTGCGCTTCGTGTCGAACGTGGACGGGGCGCAGATCGCGACGACGCTGGCCGGGCTTGACCCGGCGACGACGCTGTTCGTCGTCGTTTCAAAGTCGTTCACGACATCCGAGACCCTGGCCAACGCGCGCGCCGCCCGGGCGTGGTTCCTGGGCAAGGGCGGCGCGGCTGACGCCCTCGACAAGCATTTCGTGGCGGTCTCGGCGAGTGCCCAGGCGGTCGCCGATTTCCGCCTGAATCCCGCGCGCCGGTTCGAGATGTGGGACTGGGTCGGCGGGCGCTTTTCGATGTGGTCGGCGGCCGGGCTGCCGATCGCGCTCGGCATCGGGTTCGACCGCTTCGCCGAGATGCTCGACGGCGCCCACGCCATGGACGAGCATTTCCGGACCGCGCCGCTCAACGCCAACATGCCGGTGCTGCTCGGCCTACTCGGCGTCTGGTACACGAACTTCCTCGGCGCCGGGAGCCACGTTGTCGTGCCCTATGACCGGTCGCTCGGCCGGTTCCCCGCCTTCCTGCAGCAGGTCGAGATGGAGAGCAACGGCAAGCACGTGACGCGCGACGGCGCGGCGGTCGATTACGCCACCGTGCCGGTCGTCTGGGGCGCGCCGGGGACGGACAGCCAGCACGCCTTCTTCCAGGCGCTGCACCAGGGCACGGCCGTCGTGCCGGTCGACTTCCTGGCGCCGCTCGAAAGCCATTACACCGTGGACGGCCAGCACGCCATGCTGCTCGCCAACTGCCTGGCGCAGAGCGAGGCGCTGATGAACGGCAAGACCGCGGCCGAGGCGCGCGCCGAGCTGACGGCCGCCGGGCTCGACGGCGCCGCCGTGGAGCGGCAGGCGCCGCACCGCGTCTGCCCCGGCAACCGGCCGTCGAACACCCTGCTGTTTCGCCGGCTCGACCCGCGCACGCTCGGCGCGCTGATCGCGCTCTACGAGCACAAGGTATTCGTGCAAGGGACGATCTGGCGGATCAACGCCTTCGACCAGTGGGGGGTCGAGCTCGGCAAGAAGTTGGCCGGGCGCATCCTCGCGGAGCTAGGCGCGCAGGAGCCCGCCGCCGGCCACGACGCCTCGACCAACGGGCTGATCGACTATTGCCGGCAGGCGAGAAGGCCCGGCGGTTAGAGCGCCTTCTGGTCGAGTGGAACTACCCCCCCTCACCCAACTCCGGGTAAGGCGCGGCAGACGCCGCGCCAACCCTGCGTATCCCTCTCCCCCCGATTTCGGGGGGAGAGGGTAGGGTGAGGGGCGGCGCGTCGTCAGATGTCCTTCTTGGCCATGCGCTCCGCGATGTGCTCGGCCTGACGGATCGCCAGGGTGACGATGGTCAGCGTCGGGTTCTCGGCGGCGCCGGTGGTGAACTGGCTGCCGTCGGAGATGAACAGGTTCTTCACGTCGTGCGTCTGGCCCCATTTATTGACCACGCCGTCGCTCGGCTTGGCGCTCATGCGGTTGGTGCCGAGATTGTGCGTCGAGGGATAGGGCGGCGTTTCGATGACGCGGGTCGCGCCGACCGCCTGATAGACGGCCGAGCCCTGCTTGAAGGCGTGGCTGCGCATGGCCAGGTCGTTGGCGTGGTCGTCGAAATGCACGTTCGGGACCGGCAGGCCGTACTGGTCCTTCTCGGTCGCGTGCAGGGTGATGCGGTTGCTCTCCTGCGCCATGTCCTCGCCGACCAGCCACATGCCGGCCATGTTCTCGTATCCGTCCATGGCCGAGGCGAAGTCGCGGCCCCAGGCGCCGGGATCGAGGAAGGCGGCCATGAACGGCAGACCGAGCGACAGGGTCTCCATCTCGTAGCCGCCGACGAAGCCGCGCGCCGGGTCGAAGCGGCCCTCGTCCTTGATGATCCCGGCCATGGTCGTGCCGCGGTACATGTTCACCGGTTTGTCGAAGATGGCGTAGACCGAGCCGGTCATGTGGCGCATGTAGTTCTTGCCGACCTGGCCGGACGAGTTGGCCAGGCCGTCGGGGAACATGCTGGACGCGGAGTTCAGCAGCAGCCGCGGGCTTTCGATGGAGTTGCCGGCGACGCAGACGACGCGCGCCTTCTGCACCTGCTGCTTGCCGTCCTTGTCGGCGTAGAGCACGCCGGTCACCTTGCCCTTGTCGTCGTGCTGGATCTGCAGGGCCTGCGCGTTGGCCCGCACCTCGAGCTTGCCGGTGGCCTCGCCCTTGGGGATCTCGGTGTAGAGGGTGGACCACTTGGCGCCGGACTTGCAGCCCTGGAAGCAGAAGCCGATCTGCTGGCACGAGCCACGGCCGTCGCGCGGCGCTGAGTTGATGGCCATGTTGCCGGTATGGAAATCCTTGTAGCCCAGGCGCTTGGCGCCGGCCGCCATGACCTTGTAGTTGTTGTTGCCGGGCAGGCGCGGGATGTCGTGGGTGCCGGTCACCCCCATCTTGTCCTCGGCCTTGTCGTAATAGGGCTCGAGGTCCTTGAGGGTCAGCGGCCAGTCGAGCAGGTTGGCGCCGGGGACGTCGCCGTAGACGGTCCTGGTCTTGAATTCGTGCTCCTGGAGGCGCAGGGAAGCCCCCGCCCAGTGCACGGTCGAGCCGCCCACCGCCTTGACGATCCAGGCCGGCAGGCCGGCGAAGTCGCGGGCCACCCGCCAACCGCCCGAGGTCGTGCGCTTGTCCAGCCAGGAGATCTTGCCGAACATCGGCCATTCGTTGTTTTCGAAATCCTCGATCTCGTGGCGGCCGCCCGCCTCGAGAACCACCACGTCGACGCCCTTCTGCGCCAGCTCGTTGCCCAGGGTGCCGCCGCCGGCGCCGGAGCCGATGACGACGACGACCTTGTCGTCGTTCAGATCGTATTTCGCAGCCATCGCTCGGTCCTCCCTTACACGTCTTTCAGCCAGGCGAGATCGTCGAACCCGCGGTTGATATAGCCGCCGAACTCCCACGACGAGCCCTCGTAGCCGAAATGCCGCCAGACGTTCGGATCGTTGTAGATCCCGGTGACGACGGCGCCGCGCACGGCCTGGAAGAACGGCGTGCTCTCGATCCGCTTCAGGGCCTCGAGCTTGTAGCCGTCGCTGAGGTGGAGCCACTTGACGCCGCCCACGGCCTGGTCGAGGCCGGCCACGCCCTCGGTGAGGAGCTTGGCCGTGGCGGGGTCGCCGGCCGCCTTGCCGTCGAGGCCCTCGACGACCTTGGCGTAGTGAACGTCGCCGAGGCGGTCATGCGGATACATCTGGCGGCACAGCTGCACCAGGGTCTTGGCCGTGTGCTCGTCCAGCGCCTTCAGGCTCAGGGCCCAGGCGCCGTCGGCGTCGATCAGCACCGTGCCGGCGCCCACCGCCGCCACCGTGCCGGCGACGGCGACGCCGCTGCTGTGCAGGAACTGGCGGCGGTTCATGCCTGTCTGACTCATGGTCGCCTTTCCTCCCTTCTCGTTATCGATAGCGGCCGTGCCGCTGCAGCACCTCGATCTTGTAGCCGTCCGGGTCCTGGACGAAGAAGAACTTGGCCATCAGGCCGCCGTCGCGGCGGAACTCCTTGATCGGCTTGGGATCGAGGTCGAGGCCCGTGAACCGGGCATGCTCGGCCTCCAGGTTGTCGACGGCGAAGGCCACATGGCCGTAGCCGGAGCCGTGGCCATAGGGTTCCTTCTGCCCGTGGTTCCAGGTCAGCTCGATCTCGAAGTCGTTCTCCGGGTTGCGCAGATAGACGAGCGTGAAGTCGTCGAAGTCGAAGCGGTCGGCCGGATTCATCGCGAAGGCGTCGCCATAGAACTTCATGGCGGCGTCGAGATCCTTGACGCGGATCATCAGGTGGATCGGCTTGGCCATCGTCGTTCCGATCGGTCCCCGGACTCGAACGACTGTAGAAGGCCGCCGGGCCCGGTGGTGGTAGCCGTTTACTACGCCGGCGCGGCGACGCGCGAGCTCGCGTCCCGCCCCGCCATCTCCGGCAGGTCTGCGCGGGGCAACGGGGCGCCGCTCATATGAACGGCGCAGGTCACCCGCAGGAGCGAGGCGAAATTGCCGACGGCGTCGCGTCGTTCCAACACCTCGTCATAGAGGGTGCTGATGAAACGCGGCGTGGTCATCTTCTCGCGCGCGGCAATCTCGTCGAGAATCGACCAGAACAGCGCCTCCAGGCGAATGCTCGTGCAGTATCCGTTGAGACGGACCGAGCGCGTTACGGCCTTGTACAGATCCGGATCCTGTCCGGAGAAAATCCGGCACATCCCGACGTCTCCTCTCCGCGAAGTTTCTTCTTTTTCATTGTTGTGCGGACGGCCGGCTGTCACGCCCGCCGCCGCCTCTTGCCGATCGTCGAGAGTGTAGAACGATTTTCCCGGCGATCAAGCCGATCGGTCAAGCGGCCCGCTCCTCCCGCATCTTGATCAGCGACTCGGCGGGGATGCCGAGCCCGCTGTGGAGCCGCCACACCATCTTGAGCGTCAACGGGCGCTTGCGGGCGAGGACCTCGTAGACCCGACTTCGGCTGCCGATAAAGGGCACCAGGTCGCGGGGCTCGAGACCGTTCTGCTCCATGTGGTACTTGATGGCCTCGACCGGATCCGGCAGGTCCAATGCATAGCGTCTGGCCTCCCACGCTTCGACGAGAGTGACCAGCACGTCCAGGCGGTCGCCCCCGGGCGTGTTACGCCGGGCGCCCATCAACCCCTCGATGTCCTTCAGGGCCCGGCGGTAATCCCGATGAGTCTTGATCGGCGTGATCTCCATGGCTCTTGCCTTTTATACCGTCTGCGCGTCGATCGCGTCGTATTGCCGGTGCGTGCCGATGAAACGAACATACACCACTCGATAGGGATAGTTGACCCAAACGACGATGCGATACCGGTTGCCTCCGATGTTGAAGACCACGCGTCCGTCCTTGAGGGATGCTGGCGCTGCCAATGTCACGCTTGACGTCGGCGGGCGTTCCCCAGTCGGCCGCTCGCACTTGCCGATACCATGCCATGAGCGGCTCTCGCGCCTCGGCATGAGCGGGCCTGCTTTTCAGAAATGCCTTGAGCGCGCCGAGTGCGATGATCCTCACCGCAGGAGCCTATCATAGTCCCAAATTGGGACCAAACCTCTTGTTGCGTCTTCGATCTGCGGACGGGCGCCCCGCCGCCGCCGGATTAATGCAGGGTGTCGAGATAGGCGATGACGCGGGCGCGGACGGCCGGGTCCTTCTGCTTGTAGAGCATGATGGCGCCGGGAATGACCGCATGCGGGTCCTCGAGCCAGCGGTCCAGGGTCGCCCGGTCCCAGACGATCCCGTCGCTCCCCTTCAGGAACGCCGCGGAGTAGGCGAAGCCCTGCTTGGTCCCGGCGGCGCGGCCGACGACCCCGAACAGGTTGGGCCCCTGGCGGCCGGCGGCGCCCTTCTCCGAGCTATGGCAGGTGCCGCAAGCCTTGCCGAACAACGTCTTGCCCTCCAGGTCCTCGGCCGCGGACAGCGGCGCGGCAAGCGCCAGGCCGAGCAGCACCGACAATCCCAAGACCGCGCCGCGCATGACGACCTCCCGCCCTTAGTGTCCCGTCCCCGAAATTCCTTTAGGAAATTTCGGGGTGAACGGGCCACTAACTATTTGAATCTAGTGGCCTGCTTATCCCAGAAATTCGGAAACGAATTTCTGGGACAGGACACTAGGGCGACGCAGTCTAACCGCGCCCCGGCGCCCGGCGGTGGTAACCGGTTGCGACTCTCATTCCCGCACCCGCCGGCGTTTATGTATCCTGTCGCCGGACGGCAGGGGAGCCGCGGGCCATGACCGACAAGATCGTGCGCATCGGTTGCGCCTCGGGCTTCTGGGGCGATTCGGCGATGGCCGCGCCGCAGCTCGTGCGCCGCGCCGGGATCGACTATCTGGTCTTCGACTACCTGGCCGAGGTGACGATGTCGATCATGGCCCGCGCCAAGGCGCGCGAGGCCGGCGGCGGCTACGCCACCGATTTCGTCGCGGTCGTCATGGCGGAGATCGTCAGGGACATCGCCGCCAAGGGCATCAAGGTCGTGAGCAACGCCGGCGGCGTCAACCCGCTGGCCTGCCGCGACGCGCTCGCCGCCGTGGCGCGCGCGGCCGGGGTCGAGCTGGCGATCGCGGTCGTGCTCGGCGACGACCTGCTGGGGCGGGCCGAGGGCTTGCGCGCGCGCGGCGTTGCCGAGATGACTTCGGGCGCGACGCTGCCGCCGGCGCTGCTCAGCGCCAACGCCTATCTCGGCGCCCGGCCGATCGCCGCCGCGCTGGCCGCGGGCGCCGACGTGGTGCTGACCGGGCGCTGCGTCGACAGCGCGCTCGCCCTCGGGCCGCTGATCCACGAATTCGGCTGGCCGGCCGACGATTACGACCGGCTGGCGGCGGGCAGCCTCGCCGGCCATCTCATCGAATGCGGCGCGCAAGCGACCGGCGGCCTGTTCACCGACTGGCAGGCGGTCGAGGGGTGGGCGGACATCGGCTATCCGATCGTCGAATGCGCCGCCGACGGCGGCCTGGTCCTGACCAAGCCGCCGGGCACCGGCGGGCTGGTGACGCCGGCGACGACGGCCGAGCAGATGCTCTACGAGGTCGGCGACCCCGCCGCGTACCTGCTGCCCGACGTGACCTGCGACTTTACCGGCGTGGTCTTGGCGCAGGCCGGACCGGACCGGGTGCGGGCGACGGGCGCGCGCGGCCGCCCGCCGCCGCGGGACTACAAGGTGAGCGCCACCTGGCTCGACGGCTTCCGCCTGTCGATGACGCTGACGATCGTCGGCAGCGACGCCGCGGCCAAGGCGCGGCGCACCGGCGAGGCGTTGCTGGCGCGCACCCGCGCAATGTTCCGCGCGCACAACCTCGCGGATTATCGCGAAACCAGGATCGAGCTGCTCGGCGCCGAGGACGGCTATGGGCCGCACGCCCGCGCGACCGCCACGCGCGAGGTCGTGCTGCGCCTGTCGGCGCGCCACGACGACCGGCGGGCCTTGGAGCTGTTGGCGCGCGAGGCGGCGGCGCCGGTGACCTCCATGGCGCCGGGCACGACCGGCTATCTCGGCGGCCGGCCGGCGGTGCAGTCGGTGGCCCGGCTGTTCTCGTTCCTCGTGCCCAAGGGCGAGGTGCCGGCGAGCGTCGATTTCGGCGGCGCGCTGCACCCGGTCACTATCCCCGAGGGCGCGGTCCCCGAGACCGCAGCCGCCGCGCCGCCGCCGGTTCCGTCGCCGGCGCCCACCGGGCCAACCGTGACTGTGCCGCTGATCGCGCTCGCCCACGGGCGCAGCGGCGACAAGGGCGACAGCGCCAATATCGCGATCATCGCGCGGCGCCCGGAATTCCTGCCGGCGCTGCGCGCCGCCTTGACCGAGGCGGCCGTCGCCGACTATTTCCGCCATCTCAAGCCGGGCCGCGTCCGGCGTTACGACGTGCCCGGCGTGCAGGCGCTCAACTTCGTGCTCGAGGCGGCGCTCGGCGGCGGCGGCGCGGCCAGTTTGCGCAACGACCCGCAGGGCAAGGCCTTTGCCCAGATGCTTCTCGACCTGCCGGTGCCCGTTCCGGCCAAGCTCGCCGCCCGCTACGGGTTGACGGCGCCGGGCGAGACGTAGGACCGTGAGTTTGCCGATGCCGAACTTCGCCGCCAATCTCAGCATGATGTTCCAGGAGGTCGGTTTCCTCGACCGCTTCGCGGCCGCCGCCGATGCCGGCTTCCGCGCCGTCGAGTATCTGTTCCCCTACGATCACGAACCGGCCGAGCTGGCGGCGCGGTTGCAGCGGTTCGGCCTCCGGCAGGTGCTGTTCAACCTGCCGCCCGGCGACTGGGCGGCAGGCGAACGCGGGCTGGCCGCCCTGCCGGGCCGCGAGGCCGAATTCGCCGCCGGGGTCGATCGCGGCCTCGACTACGCCCGCGCGCTCGGCTGCACGCAGCTGCACGCCATGGCCGGCATCCCGCCCGTCGGCGCCGCCCCGGCCGACGCCGAGGCGACCTATGTCGCCAATCTGCACGCGGCGGCGGCGCGGCTGGCGGCGCACGGCATCCGCCTGTTGATCGAGCCGATCAACACGCGCGACATGCCGGGCTATTTCCTGACCACGCCGGAGCAGGCGCGCCGCGTCATCGCCCAGGCCGGGACCGACAACCTGTTCGTGCAGATGGACCTTTATCACTGCCAGATCATGGGCGGCGATTTGAGCGAGCGGATCCGCGCCAACCTGCCGCTGACCCGGCATTTCCAGATCGCCGGCGTGCCCGGCCGCCATGAGCCCGACACCGGCGAGATCGACTATCGCCACCTGTTCGAGCTGATCGACGGGCTGGGCTACGACGGCTGGATCGGTTGCGAGTACCGGCCACGCGGCGACACAAGCGCCGGGCTCGCCTGGGCGGCGCCCCATGGGATCGGCGCCGGGAGGATTCGATGAAGGTAGTCATCACCGGCGGCGCCGGGTTCCTCGGGCACCGGCTGGCGCGGACGCTGCTCGCCCACGCCCACCTGCGCAACCGCGACGGCGCGCCCGAGCCGATCGAGGAGCTGGTGCTGTTCGACGCGATCGAGGCGGCGCCGATCGCGGGCGGCGACGGCGCCGTGCGCATCGTCACCGGCGACATCGCGGACCGCGCCGTGCTGCGCCGCGTTATCGACGCGGGCACCGACAGCGTCTTCCACCTCGCCGCCGTGGTCAGCGCCGCCGCCGAGGCCGATTTCGACCTCGGCATGCGGGTGAACCTGGACGGCACGCGCGCCGTGCTCGACGCCTGCCGCGCCCTCGACCGGCCGCCGCGCCTCGTGTTCGCCAGCTCGGTCGCGGTGTTCGGCGGCGACCTGCCGAAAAGGCTGGACGACGCGACGGCGCCGGCGCCGCAGACTTCCTACGGCACGCAGAAGGCGATCGGCGAGCTGCTGGTCGCCGATTACAGCCGCAAGGGATTCATCGACGGGCGGTCGCTGCGCCTGCCGACCATCGTTGTGCGGCCGGGAAAGCCGAACAAGGCCGCCTCGGCCTTCGCCAGCGGCATCCTGCGCGAGCCGCTGAGCGGCCAGGAGGCGATCTGCCCGGTGGCGCCCGCCGCGCGGCTGTGGATCCTGTCGCCGCGCAAGGCGGTGGCCGCGTTCCGCCACGCCCACGACCTGCCGGCGGCCGCCTGGGACGGCCAGCGCAGCCTCAACCTGCCCGGCATCGGCATCACCGTCGACGAGATGGTCGAGGGCCTGCGCCGGGTCGCCGGCGAAGGCCCGGTCGCCCGCATAAGCTGGCAGCCGGACCCGCAGATCCAGCGCATCGTCGCGGGCTGGCCCGGGCGCTTCGACGCGGCGCGGGCGCGTCGCCTCGGCTTCGAGGCCGATTCGGACATCGACGAGATCATCCGCGCCTTCATCGACGAGGAA
>JBBECF010000215.1:0-9881 GCA_040881945.1 Dongiaceae bacterium
CCCCCCCCCCCCCCCCCCACCCCCCGCGACCCTTCCGGGCGGCTTCGGACGTGCGCCGGCGTCGTCGCGATGCCTTGGCGATGCGTCCAGCATCGCCTGCGGCTTCGCTTCTAGCCGGCGCGCGTCCGAAACCGTCTGACGTGGCATCCTTCTATGAAAGTGGGTACTAGACTCGGGATTCTCGCCGGCGGCGGCGCGCTCCCCGCCCGCGTGATCGCCGCCTGCCGCGCCGCTGGTCGAGAGTTTTTCGTTCTCGCCTTCGAGGACCAAGCCGACCCCGACACGGTCGCCGGAACGCCGCACGCCTGGGTGCGGCTGGGGGCCGCCGGGCGGGCCGTCGAGCTGCTGCGCGCCGCCGGCGTCGAAGAGCTGGTCATGGCCGGGGCCGTGCGCCGCCCCTCGCTCGCCGCTTTGCGCCCGGACCGGCAGGCGGCCCGCTTCCTGGCGCGGCTGGGTCCGCGTTTGATCGGAGACAACGGCCTGCTGCGCGCGCTCGCTGCGGTCATCGAGCGCGATGAGGGTTTCCGCATCGTCGGCGCCGACAGCGTGCTTGCCGATCTGGTGGCCCCGCTCGGCCCGTTCGGCCGGCTGCGCCCGGGGGCCGAAGACGCGCGCGACATCGTCTGTGGCGTTGCGGCGGCGCGCCGGCACGGCGCCCGCGACCGCGGGCACGCCGTCGTGACGCGGTACGGCGGCGTGCTGGACGTCGAGGGCGCGGACGGGACCGACGCCTTGCTCGAGCGCTGTCGCGCGCGGCGCGGCGACGCACCCGGCGGCGTGCTGGTCAAGGTCATGAAACCGCGGCAGGACCGGCGGCTCGACCCGCCGGCGATCGGGCCGGAGACGGTGCGTCGCGCGGCCGCGGCGGGGCTTCGCGGCATCGCCGTCGAGTCCGGCGCGGTGCTGGTGATCGACCGCGACATCGTGGCGCGGACGGCCGACGCCGACGGATTGTTCGTGGTCGGGGTCGAGGTCGGCGCGTGACTCGGCCCGCGGCGTCCGCGGCCGAAGCCACGGCGGACGATCTTCTCATTTTTCTGATCGCCGGCGAACCCTCGGGCGACGCGCTCGGCGGGCGGTTGATGGCGGCGCTCAAGCGTTGCACGGGCGGCCGCGTGCGCTTCGCCGGCGTCGGCGGCGAGGCGATGGCGGCCGCGGGCCTCGTCAGCCGCTTCCCGATGGCGGAGCTGAGCCTGATGGGGTTGTTCGAGGTCGTGCCGCACCTGCCGCGCCTGCGCCGACGCATCGCAGAGACCGCGGCCGCGATCCGCGCCGCGCGGCCGGCGGCGGTCGTCACCATCGACGCGCCCGCCTTCAATTTTCGCGTCTGCGCGCGTCTGCGCGGCAGCGGCATTCCCCTGATTCACTACGTGGCGCCGTCGGTCTGGGCGTGGCGCCCGGGCCGGGCGCGCCTCATCGCCGGCATCCTCGACCACTTGCTCGCCCTGTTGCCCTTCGAGCCGCGCTACTTCGAGGTCCACGGTCTGCCCTGCACCCATGTCGGACATCCCGTGCTCGAGACGGTCGGCGCCGGGCATGACGGGCCTCGCTTTCGCCGCGATTTCGACCTGCCGGCCGACGCGCCGGTCCTGTGCGTCCTGCCGGGCAGTCGCCGCGGCGAGGTGGCGCGTCTGGCGCCGGTGTTCGGTCGGGCCGTGCGGTTGCTCGCCCTGCGTTACCCGACGTTACGCGCGGTCGTGCCGACCGTCCCTGCCGTGGCCGACCGGGTCGACGCGGCGGCGGCGGCCTGGGGCGTGCCGACCCTGGTGCTGCGCGACGCGGAGCGCAAGTTCGACGCCTTCGCCGCCGCCGACGCCGCGCTCGCCGCGTCCGGCACGGTCGTCCTCGAGCTCGCCGCCCTGGGCGTGCCGATGGTCGCGGCCTACCGGGCGAACCCGTTGACCGCGCTGCTGCTCCGGCCGCTGCTCAAGGTGCGCTACGCCACGCTCGTCAACCTGCTGCTCGATCGTTCCGTCGTTCCGGAATTCCTGCAAGGAAGATGCACGCCGGGTCGGCTGGCCACTGCGCTGGAGCGGCTGCTTGCCGACGACGGGGCGCGCCGGGCGCAACGCGCCGGCTTCGCCGAGGCGCTGGCCCGGCTCGCGGTGGACGGCCGGCCGAGCGAGCGCGCGGCCGCGGTGGTGCTGGATCTGGCGAGGCGCCGGGCCGAGCCTTGAGGGTGGGCGAGCGTCAGCCGCGCGCTGCGGCGGCGACGGCGCCCGCGGCCGGATCGCCGTCCTCGACCGCCTGCCAATAGGCCTGCAGGCTGCGCGTGATCATCAGCGCGGCATTGAGCGCGCGCCAGCCGTCCTCTCCCGTCACCTCCGGCGGCGACCCCGTCCGGACCGCCCGCAGGAAGGCGACGATCTCCTGCTCCAGGGTATCGGCGTCGCCATAGCTGATTTCCTCGGTATGGAGGTTGGGCACACCGGGCAGGCTCTCGCCGGACGCGCGGCGCACGATCTTCATGGTCTTTTGTACGAAGTTGATCGCGGTATAGGAGTCCGGTTGGTAGACGAACATGCGGCGCTTGGCGATGCGGCTGACGCGGCTGGCGGTGAGGTTGGCGACGCAGCCATTGGCGAATTGGATGCGCGAGCTGGCGATGTCCTCGGCCGACGAAAAGACCGGCGCGCCGGCGGCGTGGACCCACTCGATCGGCGAGTTGACGAAGGCGAGGATCAGATCGAGGTCGTGGATCATGAGGTCGAGCACGGCGTTGACGTCGGTCGTGCGCCGCTGGAACGGGCCGACGCGGACCGCCTCGACATAGAGCGGCCGAGAGACGATCCTTTGCAAGGCGCGGCCGGCCGCCGAGAAGCGCTCGAGATGGCCGACTTGCAGGACGCGGCCCCGCTCGCGGGCGATGCGGATCAGGGTGGCCGCATGATCCAGCTCGGCGGCAATCGGCTTCTCGACGAGGACATGGGCGCCGTTCTCGAGGAACGCGCGGGCGATTTCGTAATGTGCGCGCGGCGGGGTCGCCACGCTGACGGCGTCGACACGGCCGAGCAGAGCCCGGTGGTCGGTCACCGCCTCGACGCCGTAACGCGACGCGATCGCGCGGCCGCGCGCGGCGTCGATATCAGCCACCGCAACCAGGCGCGACCCCGGGACTCGGGCGAACTTCTCCGCGTGATACTGGCCGAAATGGCCGACGCCGATTACCGCGGTACGCAACGGTTCCATCATGTTCTTGCTTTTTTTCCCTCGATGCCCCGCCCCGATCGGGGGAAAGGCCGCAACCCGACGCTAACGCATCGCCGCGGCCCGGTCCAAGCCAATCTTGGCCGGCGGCCGCCCGGCGGGTATAAGATGTCCCGGATCGACCGGAAAACTCGGAAGGGAGCAACGATGAGTCAAGCCAGCACGACCGCGCCGCGATCCGGCGCCACCCAGGCGTCCCGCTTCCTGCACACCATGATCCGGGTGCGCGACCTCGACAAGTCGATCGACTTCTACACGCGCCTGCTCGGCATGAGCCTGTTGCGCCGGAAGGATTACCCGAGCGGCGAATTCACGCTGGCCTTCGTCGGTTACGGCGCCGAAGACGACGGCGCGGTCATCGAGTTGACGCACAATTGGGGCCGCGCCGAAGCCTACGAGCTCGGCACCGGCTTCGGCCATCTCGCGATCGGGGTGCCGGACATCTATGCCGCCTGCGAGAAGCTCGGCGGGGAGGGGGTCAAGATCCCGCGTCCGCCCGGACCGATGAAGCACGGCGGCAGCGTCATCGCCTTCATCGAGGATCCGGACGGCTACAAGATCGAGCTGATCCAGGAATAGCGGCCCGGCTTACCGCCGCTTCTCGATCGGCACGTACTTGCGCGGCGGGTGCCCGGTATAGAGCTGGCGCGGCCGGCCGATCCGCTGCGTCGGGTCCTCGATCATCTCGTTCCATTGGGCGATCCAGCCGACGGTGCGCGCCACCGCGAAGAGGACGGTGAACATGGCGGTCGGAAAGCCGATCGCCTCCAGGATGATGCCCGAATAGAAGTCGACGTTCGGAAACAACTTGCGCGACACGAAATAATCGTCCTCGAGCGCGATCCGCTCCAGCTCCATGGCGAGCTCGAGCAGCGGCTGGTCGCGGATGCCGAGGTCGTCGAGCACCTCGTGGCAGGACATGCGCAGCACGGCGGCCCGCGGGTCGTAGTTCTTGTAAACCCGGTGACCGAACCCCATCAGCCGGAACGAGTCGTTCTTGTCCTTGGCCCGTTTGATGTACTCCGGGATGTTCTTCTTGCTGCCGATCTCGCGCAGCATGTTCAGCACCGCCTCGTTGGCGCCGCCATGCGCCGGTCCCCACAGCGAGGCGATGCCGGCGGCGATGCAGGCGAAGGGGTTGGCGCCGCTCGATCCGGCGATGCGCACCGTCGAGGTCGAGGCGTTCTGCTCGTGGTCGGCGTGCAGGATGAAGATGCGGTCCATGGCCCGCGCCACGACCGGGTTGACCTTGTACTCCTCGGCCGGCACCGCGAAGGTCATGTACAGGAAATTCTCGGCGTAATGCAGGTTGTTGCGGGGGTACACGAAGGGCTGGCCGACCGAATATTTGTACGCCATCGCGGCGATCGTCGGGATCTTGGCGATGAGCCGGTGCGAAGCGATCACGCGCTGCTGCGGGTCGCCGATGTCGGTGCTGTCGTGATAGAAGGCCGACATCGCGCCGACAACGCCGACCATCACCGCCATCGGGTGGGCGTCGCGGCGGAAGCCGCGGTAGAAGGTCAGCAACTGCTCTTGCAGCATCGTGTGATAGGTGATGTCGCGCTCGAGCGCGGCCTTCTGCGCCGCCGTCGGCAGGTCGCCGTTGAGCAGCAGGTAGCTGACCTCCATGAAGTCGCTGTGCTCGGCCAGGTCCTGGATCGGGTAGCCGCGGTACAGCAGTGTCCCGGCCTCGCCGTCGATATAGGTGATCTTGGATTCGCAACTGCCGGTCGAGGTGAAGCCCGGGTCGTAGGTGAAGAACGCGTGCTCGCCGTAGAGCTTGCGCACGTCGATGACCTGCGGGCCGAGCGTGCCCTCGAGGATCGGCAAATCGAAGCTCTCGCCGGTCCGGTTGTCGGTGACGGTGACGCTGTTCCGCCGCGCGCCGCCGGAGCGCTTTGCCGTCTTCTGTGCCATGTTGCAAACCCCTGTGGTTATCGGCCGTTCGGCGGCCCGCCCGGCGCGGCCCGACAATAGGGCCGATCCCGGCTCACTTCAATCGGGCGCTCGCGCTGCATCCACGGCGTCGTCGATCCGCGCCATCGCCTCGTCGCGGCCCAGTACTTCCAGGACTTCGAAGACGCCAGGCGACACGGCGGCGCCGGTCAGGGCCGCGCGCAACGGTTGAGCGACGTCGCCGAGCTTGCCGCCTTCGGCCTCGACGAAGGCGCGCGCCGCGGCCTCGAGCGCGGCCGCGGTCCATTCGGCGTCAACAAGCAGGCCGGCGAAGCGGCCGAGCCGCGCCCGCGCCGCGGGCGTCAGCAGCGCCGCCGCCCGGTCGTCGAGCGGCAACGGCCGCGGACGCGCATAGAACAGGGCGTTGTCGGCCAGTTCCTCCAGCGTCTTCGCGCGCGCCTTGAGGCCGCCCATGCCGCGGCGCAGCCGGTCCAGGACCGCCGCCGCGGGTGCGTACCCCAGGCGCCGTTCCAGGCGCGGCAGCACCAGCCCGACCAGGCGGTCGTCGGCCGCGGCGCGCAGATAGTAGCCGTTGAGGTTGTCGAGCTTGGCGAAATCGAAGCGCGCCGGCGAGCGGCCGATGCCGTCGAGGTCGAACCACGCGATCGCCTGCTCGGTGTCGATCGTCTCGTCGTCGCCGTGCGCCCAGCCGAGACGCAGCAGGTAGTTGCGCAACGCCTCGGGCAGATAGCCCATGTCGCGGTACGCCTCGACGCCGAGCGCGCCGTGCCGCTTCGACAGCTTGGCGCCGTCCGGCCCGTGGATGAGCGGGACGTGCGCGAAGACCGGAACCGTCCAACCGAGGGCGTTGTAGAGCTGGCTCTGGCGAAAGGCGTTGGTCAGGTGGTCGTCGCCGCGGATGACGTGGGTGATGGCCATGTCGTGGTCGTCGACGACCACCGACAGCATGTAGGTCGGCGAGTCGTCGGCGCGCAGCAGCACCATGTCGTCGAGCTGCTCGTTGCCGACCCGCACCTCGCCCTGGACGCGGTCGGCGATGACGGTCTCGCCGGTCTGCGGCGCCTTGAGGCGGACGGCCGGGGCCACGCCGGGCGGCGCCTCCGCCGGGTCGCGGTCGCGCCAGCGGCCGTCGTAGCGCACCGGCCGGCCGGCCGCGCGCGCCGCCTCGCGCATCGCCGCGAGCTCCTGCGGCGTGCAGTAGCAGCGATACGCCATGCCGGCGTCGAGGAGCCCGTGCGCCACTTCGGCGTGGCGCGCGGCGCGCGTCGATTGGAACACCGTCTCGCCGTCCCAGTCGAGTCCGAGCCAGGTCAGGCCGTCGAGGATGGCCTCGATCGCCGCCTGGGTCGAACGCTGGCGGTCGGTGTCCTCGATGCGCAGCAGGAAACGGCCGCCGTGATGTTTGGCGAACAGCCAGTTGAACAGCGCCGTCCGCGCCCCGCCGATATGCAGGAAGCCGGTGGGCGAGGGGGCGAATCGGGAAACGACGGTCATGTCTTTCGCCGGCCTGAAATCGATGCGGAATAACTGGGCCCGACCGTGACCTGACCGGCCCTCATGTTTCGACAGGCTCAACATGAGGGCCTCATCCTGAGCTTGTCGAAGGATGAGGCCCGGCTCCAGACTTTGCGACAGCAAGTCCTACCACAACAGCCGGCCGCGCCTCAATCGTGGTGGCGAGGTTGCGCTTTCTCGCCGACGGTCCGGGTGGGATACTGGCGGCGGGGCGCCCTTCGACTCGTCAGGCTCCGATGTCTCTGCGCGACGATGCAGCGATGACGTTGACCGACCTGCCGCGCGTTCGATCGTGGCGGCGCCCGTTCGAATGGCTGAACCGGTCCCTGGCGGCCGAGCGCGAGCGCTGGCCGCTCTGGGTGCCGGTCGGGGTCGGCGTCGGCGTGGCGGCGTATTTCGCGTTGCCGGTCGAGCCGCCGCCGTGGGTCGCGACGGCGGCGTTGGGCGGCGCGGCGGCGCTGGTGGCGATCGGGCGCCGTGCCCAGTCCGTCCTCGTGGCCGCCGCCGCGGTGTCGGCGGTGGCGCTCGGCCTCGGCGCCGCGCAACTGCGCACGGCGCTGGTGGCGGCGCCGATGTTGGGGCGCGAAACCGGCCCCGTGACGGTGAGCGGTCGTGTCGTCGAGGTGCAGCCGCTGCCCGACGGCCGCCGCCTGCTACTCGATCGGCTGCGCGTCGGCGGCCTGGCGGCGCCGCCGCAGCGCGTTCGTATCCGATTGATCGGGACCGAGCCTATCCTGCGGCCCGGCGACTGGGTCGAGCTGCGCGCCGAGTTGATGCCGCCGTCCGCGCCGGCGGCGCCCGGTGCGTTCGATTTCCAACGCCACGCCTACTTTCAAGGCATCGGCGCCGTCGGTTTCGCCTACGGCGCCGCGCGGGCCATCGCGCCCCCGGCGGGCGAGGCGACGGACCGGTGGCGATGGTCGCTCGGGCTGGCGGCGCTGCGCCAGGCCATCGCCGATCGGGTCCGCGCCGTCCTGGCCGGCGCCGTCGGCGCGATCGCGGTCGCCCTGTTGATCGGCGACCAGGGCGCCATCTCCAAGGAGGTGCTTCAAGCCATGCGCGATTCGGGTCTCGCGCATCTGCTCTCGATCTCCGGTCTGCACATCGGGCTGGTGGCGGGCATCCTCTTCTTCGGCCTGCGCAGCGCACTCGCCCTCGTCCCAGCCTTGGCGCTCGCCCGCCCGATCAAGAAATGGGCGGCGGCGGCGGCGCTGTTCGGCACGTTCTTTTACCTGTTGCTGTCCGGCGCGCCGGTGCCGACCCAGCGTGCCTTCCTGATGACCGGGCTGGTCCTGGTCGCCGTCATGCTCGATCGCAGCGCCATATCGATGCGGCTGGTCGCTTGGGCGGCGCTCGTGGTGCTGCTGTTGCGCCCCGAGACCCTGATCGGGCCCAGCTTTCAGATGTCGTTCGCCGCCGTCGTCGCGCTCATCGCCGCCTACGAGGCGACCCGCGCGATGCGGCTGGCGCGCCGCGCCGGGGCGGGTGCGATGCGGCGGGTGGCGCAGTATGTCGGCGACGTCGCCGCGACCAGCCTGATCGCGGCCTCGGCCACCACGCCCTATGTGATCTTTCACTTCAACCGCACGGCCGACTATGGCGTCGCGGCGAACATGCTGGCGGTGCCGCTGACCGGATTTTGGATCATGCCCTGGGCGGTCGTCGCCCTGTTGCTCATGCCGTTCGGCCTGGAGGCCGCAGCCCTGGTGCCGATGGGCTGGGGCATCGAGGGCGTGATCGCCACCGCCCGCGCCGTGGCGGCATGGCCCGGCGCCGTGCAGTTGGTGCCGGCCATGCCGGTCGCCGGCCTCGCCCTCGTCACCCTTGGCGGGCTATGGCTGTGCCTGTGGCAGCGGCCGTGGCGTCTGCTCGGGCTCGCCGGTATCGTCGCCGGATTCGCCACGATCGCGCTGACACGGACGCCGGACGTGCTGGTCTCCGAGGACGGCCGGTTGCTCGCGGTCGGCGATCCGGCCGGCGCGCTGCTGCTGTCGTCGCGCCGCGTCGCCCGGTTCGACGCCGAGATCTGGCTGCGCCAGGTCGGCCAGGCCGAGCCGCAGACCTGGCCGCGCGAAGGCTACGGCGCCGGCGGCCGGCTCGCCTGCGACTCGCTGGGCTGCATTTATCGCGTCGACGGCCATGTCGTCGCGCTGGCGCGGGGGCCGGCGGCTCTCGCCGAAGACTGCCGGATCGCCGACATCGTCGTCAGCACCGAGCCGGTGCGTCGGGCGTGCCCGTCGGCGTCGCTCGTCATCGATCGCTTCGACCTGTGGCGCGACGGCGGCCATGCCCTGTGGATCGACGCCGACGGCGTGCGCGTCCGCTCGGTGCGCCAGACGCGCGGCGCGCGTCCCTGGGTGATCGTGCCGCAGCCGCGCGGCGTTTCCGACGACTCGCCGTGAATGCCGGTCGCCGCATCCTACGGATTTCTCCGCGACCGCCGGCGTCAGAGAGACATTCGGTCCGGGCTCGCGGAATAGCGGCGCAGCAGGCCCACCAGGCGGCCCTGGACCCGCACCCGGTCGGGACCGAAGATGCGCGTCTCGTAGGTCGGGTTGGCCGGCTCCAGGGCGATCGAGGCGCCCTTGCGCCGCAGCCGCTTCAGCGTGACCTCGCTGTTGTCGATCAGCGCCACGACGATGGTGCCGCTATCGGCCGTGTCGCAGCGTTCGATGACCACGGTGTCGCCGTTGAGGATGCCGGCGTCGACCATCGAATCGCCCTCGACCTCCAGCGCATAATGGTCGCCGCGGCCGAGCAGGGCGGCCGGTACGTCGATGGTGGCGCTATGGTCGCGCAGCGCCTCGATGGGCGTGCCGGCGGCGATTCGCCCGTACATCGGCAGTTGCACGGTCTCCGCGCCGGCGCCGACCGGGGCTCCCGGCAGGGCGCCGGCGAAGTCGCCGCGGATCACATTGGGGGCGAAGCCGGCCCTGACCTCGCCGGGGTGAGCGCTCGCCCGACGCTCCGCGTTGACGTCCTCGGGCAGCCGGATGACCTCGAGCGCTCGCGCCCGATGGGGCAGGCGCTTGATGAAGCCGCGCTCCTCCAGCCCGGTGATCAGCCGGTGAATGCCGGATTTCGACCGTAGCCCGAGGGCGTCCTTCATTTCGTCGAAGGACGGCGAAACGCCGCTGGCGGTGAGGCGCCGGCTGACGAACAGGAGCAGCTCATGTTGCTTGCGGGTAAGCATCTGTCCTCCGCCTAATGGGGCCGCTGGTGCGGCACCCCCTATATTT
>JBBECF010000216.1:0-1599 GCA_040881945.1 Dongiaceae bacterium
CAATCCTTCGATGTTATCGACATGATTGCCGGTGCAGTGCTACTAATAGCCTACCTGTTTTTTTTCGTCCTGCGGGCAAGCGATGCCGCACAGGGTATGAGACCCTGGGTAGCAACCGTTGCTGTCATCAGTGGCATAATTCTGGTTGTCTCGTGGCTATGGCCTTCTCTGAAGCAAAGTATCGGTGCGTTCGACCAAGTGATCGGCTCAACGCTACTAATAGCCGGCCTGATTTTTCTCGTCCTAGGGGCACTCAAACGCGCACAGCTTAGAGAGTACATGCGGCTCGTGCATCAACGGCTATTTCCCGGCACGTACCGCACGGCGTGAGGCGGGCAAAGCGCCGGAGTTGCCGATTCGAAGAGTCCAGAAATCGGTGCCGTCGAGTCCAGGGCCTGGTGGCGCGCGACAAAGGCGTTGGTCATCACGCGACGTAGCGTGCCGGTTGCCGAGCCGAGGCTGATCGGCCCCAGGGCACGGCGGGACGTGCGCGCCCTGATTATCCGACTTCGCTAATTGCGACGCGGACTGGCGCGCTCGATCGCATCGTCGTCGCCGCTACCTAGCGCCGCCCGCGATCTGCTCGGCCTTCTTGACCAGGACCTCGGCCTGGCGGATCGAGGCGAGGTCGATGAGGCGGCCGTCGAGCGCCACCGCGCCCTTGCCCTCGCGCGCGGAGCGCAAGCGTCGCGAGGAAGAATAGGTCTAGCGACGGCGCGGCCGGCGCCGCATCGCCGCAAGGTCGGCGTTGACCGCGGGCATGTTGATTTCCTCGGGATCGAAGTCCTCGCCCGCCCACTCCACCAACTCTCGGTGCCTCGGATCGGTGGGCCGCGCGAGCGCCTTGAGGAGCCGCATGTACCCGGGCGGTCCCCCGCAGTCCTCCGGCGGGCAGGCGCGAGCGCCGCCGATGCAGGCGGGATAGACCACGCCCTCCTGGGTCGGCTCGATCTTCTCCAGCTGGATCTCGTGCGCCCAGCCGTCGCCGAAGTCGTACTCGTAGAGGAAGGCTGCGCCAACGGACTTGACGACCGACCCCAGCTTGACCCGCCGTTCGTCCTTGTCCTCGGGCTCCCCGTGGAGTTCGTCGGGATCGGGCTCGATGTAGCGCGTGTCGCCGATGACGAACTGGTGGAGGTGGCAGTCCAGCCACCCCATCGCGGCTTGCAGGATGTCATGTAGCGCCGGCAGCGTCACGTCCGCGGGGACCAGCAGGCGCCGCCAGATCGGCGGCTCGATGTCCTCCAAGGTGACCTTGAGCTGGTAGATTGGGGCGGGGGATGAGGCTATGGAAGATCCCTCGAATTTCGAGCGATGCGGATGCGGCCCGTCAATTTAGCGCAGCGCGAGGAATTGCGCGCGCCTGTTCCGCCGTCGATAGTGTCTCATGTGTGGATGGCCGCCGCGATCACCCTTCACGCCCGCGGCCCGCCCGCGACTTGCTCGGCCTTCTTGACCAGGACCTCGGCCTGGCGGATCGAGGCGAGGTCGATGAGCCGGCCGTCGAGCGCCACCGCGCCCTTGCCCTCGCGCGCCGCCGCCCGCATCGCCTCGATGATCCGCTTGGCCTTGGTCACCTCGGCCTCGCTCGGGCTGTAG
>JBBECF010000217.1:0-9657 GCA_040881945.1 Dongiaceae bacterium
CCGGCCGCCGCCAGCGGCAGGGCGACGAGGTTGTAGACGAAGGCCCAGAACAGGTTCTCGCGGATCTTGCGGCCGGTGCGCCGCGACAGGGTCACGGCGTCGGCGACCAGAAGCGGGTCGCCGCGCATCAGCGTCACCCCGGCGGTTTCCATCGCCACGTCGCTGCCGCCGCCCATGGCGATGCCGATGTCGGCCGCGGCCAAAGCGGGCGCGTCGTTGACGCCGTCGCCGACCATGGCGACGACGCCGCCGGCCGCTTTCAGCCGCGCGACTTCGACCGCCTTGGCTTCCGGCAGCACCTCGGCCAGCACGCGATCGACGCCGAGCGCGCGCGCGGCGGCGGCGGCGGCGCGCGCCGTGTCGCCGGTCATCAGCACCGTCTCGATGCCGAGCGCCTTGAGGCGCGCGACGGCCGCGGCGGCGTTCTCCTTCAGCGCGTCGCCGGCGACGAGCAGGCCGAGCAGCCGCGCCCGCTCGCCGGCCTCCGCCACCCAGATCGCGGTGCGCCCCGATTCCGCTTCGGCCGCCGCGCGGGCGTCGAAGGCGGCAAAGTCGATGCCGTGCTCGCGCATCAGCGCGGCGCTGCCGAGCAGCAGGCGCCGCGGGCCGTCCGCGTCGCCGATGTCCGCACGCAGGCCGCGGCCGGGCAGTCGCTGGAAATTCGTCACCGGCCGCAACGCTAGCCCTTGCGCCGCCGCGCGGTCGAACACGGCGCGGGCGAGCGGATGCTCGCTGCCGGCTTGCGCCGAGGCGGCGAGCGCGATCAGCTCGTCCTCGTCGATGCCGGGGGCCGGCCAGACGCCGGTCAGGGCCGGGCGACCCTCGGTCAGCGTGCCGGTCTTGTCGAAAACCACGGCGGTGACCTTGCTGGCGCGCTCGAGCGCCTCGGCGTCCTTGATCAGGATGCCGTGACGCGCCGCCAGCCCCGTCCCGACCATGATCGCGGTCGGGGTCGCCAAGCCGAGCGCGCACGGGCAGGCGACGACCAGGACGGACACGGCGTTGAGCAGCGCCGCCGCCGGGTCGCCGCCGACCAGCCACCAGACCGCGAAGGTGAGCAGCGCCAGACCGACCACCGCCGGCACGAACGCCGCGCTGATGCGGTCGACGAGGCGCTGGATCGGCGCCTTGCTCGCCTGCGCGCCCTGGACCAGCGCGATGATGCGCGCGAGCGTCGAGTCGCGGCCGACCGCGGCGACGCGGACGCGCAGCAGGCCGTCGCCGTTGATGGCGCCGCCGATGACATGGTCGCCGACCGCCTTGTCCACCGGCAGGCTCTCGCCGGTGATCAGTGACTCGTCGGCTTGGCTGGTGCCCTCGACGACCACGCCGTCGACCGGGATGCGCTCGCCCGGCTTCACCCGGACGACGTCGCCTGGCCGCACCAGCGCCAGCGGCAGTTCGAGGACGCTCGCGCCGCGCTCGACCCAGGCGCTGTCGGGACGCAGCGCCATCAGGGCGCGGATCGCGGCCGTGGTGCCGCGCCGGGCGCGGTCCTCGAGGGTGCGGCCGAGCAGCACCAGCGTGATGACGACGGCCGCCGCCTCGAAATAGAGGTCGGCGCCGGGAGCGCCGAGGACGACGTTGTAGGCGCTAAGTCCATAGGCCGCGCTGGTACCGAGCACGACCAGCAGGTCCATGTTGCCGACGCCGACCTTGAGCGCCGGCCAGGCGGCGCGGTAGAAGCGCGCCCCGATCCAGAACTGCACCGGCGTCGCCAACGCCATCTGCGCCCACACCGGCAGTCGCGCCTCGACATGGCCGAGGGCGCCAAACAGCATGTGCAGGACCAGCGGCAGGGTGAGCGCCGCCGCGATCCCGACCAGCCACAGGTCGCGGCGCGCAGCGGCCGCGGCCGCCCGCTCCGCCGCCGCTTCCTCGGCCGCGTCCCGGGGCGCCGGCCCGGCGCGATAGCCGGCCGTCTCGACCGCGGCGACCAGGGTCGCCAACCCGGGCGAGGCGCCGCGCCAGTCGACGCGGGCGCGCCGGTCGGCAAGGTTGACGCTGGCCGCGGCCACGCCCGGCACCCCGGCCAGGACGCGTTCGACCCGGGAGACACAGGCGGCGCAGGTCATGCCGTGCACCGCGAGGTCGATGGTTTCGCGTTCCGTCCGCGGCCCGCCCGAAGACTCGACGGCTGTCGCCGTTATCGTATCCATGCACCAGGATATGACCTTCCAGAAACTGGAAGGTCAAGACCCGGTTGTTAACCATGTCCGGGTCGGGCAAAGTACTCTTACGCAAGCCGCTAGCGGCCCACGGCGCGGCGGTCCATAACGAGGCGTTCATGAGCTTGCGACGGATCCTGACCGTCGTTTTTTTGGCCTTCGCCCTGGGGGGATGCTCGCCGTCGGCGCCGCCGCCGGTGACGCCGCCACCCGTAGCGCCGCCGCCCGTGCCAGGCGCCCCGCCGGCGGTCAGCCTCATCAACATGATCCCGCTGGCGCTGAGCGCCGAGTCGAACCAGGACAGCGAGCCGTTCCTCGCCGTCAACCCGGCCGACGACCGCCGGCTCACCGGCACGGCCTTCACGCCGAACCCGTTCGGGCCGGCGAGCGGGAACGCGCCGATCTACATATCGACGGACGGCGGCGCGACCTGGGCCTTGCGCATGACGGTTCCGAGCGCCCGCAGCACCGGCGACATCACGGTGGCGGGCGGGCGGCCGGGCGCGCGGCTGTACGGCGGCATCCTTCGTCTGCCCGGATACCTGGTCATGAGCAGCCTCACGACCGACGACTTCCTGGCGACGACGCCGATGACCGAGGTTGCCTCGCGCGACCGGGTCGACCAACCCTTCGTGCAGGTCGCGACCGGACCCAACCCGCTCGACCGCATCTACATCGGCAGCAACGACTTCGATGCGCCGGGCGGCCGCACGGCGACGATCGACCTGTCGCTCGACGGCGGCGCGACCTTCACGACGGTGCGCATCGAAACCCGCCCGACCGCCGGGCAGGACGGCCCGTCGATCCGGCCGACGGTGGCGCGGGACGGTACCGTCTATGCGGCCTTTTTCGGCTGGCGCAGCTTCAACGGCAGCACGGCGACGAGCGACGTCGTCGTCGTGCGCGACGACGCCGGCGCGACCGGCGCGACGCCGTTCCGCGACCTGACCGACCCGTCGGATGGCCTGCCCGGGCGCCACGTCGCGCGCAGCGTCACGATTCCCTGGTCGAACGCGCCGACGCTCGGCTTCGAGCGCATCGGCTCAACCCTGACGATCGCGGTCGATCCGGACGACAGCGACATCGTCTACATCGCCTGGTGCGACCGGGTCGGCACCGGCGACATCTACACGGTCCATCTGCGCCGCTCGCTCGACCGCGGAGTCACCTGGTCGGGCGATCTGCGCACCGTCACCGACGCCACCGGCATTTCGCTCGCGATCGCCGCCAACGGCGCGGTCGGGTTTCTTTATCAGCAGTTCACCGGCGGCCGCTGGGTCACGCGCCTCGAGCAGAGCCGCGACGGTTTCGCCACGGCCCGCAATACGGTGCTCGCCGACGTGCCGGGGAACGCGCCGGCGATGCGCTTTCTGCCTTACATCGGCGACTACAACTTCCTGTTGACCGCCGGCAACCAGTTCCGCGGCATCTTCTCCACGAACAACGACCCGAACCCCGCCCACTTCCCCAACGGAGTCACCTATCAGCGCCGGGTGGACGCGGCCGCCAACACGCTCCGCGACCTTGCCGGCAATCCGGTTGCGGTCTCCATCGACCCGTTCTACTTCACCGTGGAGGCGATGCCATGAACGGGAGCGGCGTCCGCGGCCTGCTCTTGGGCCTCGCCCTGCTGTGCGGCTTTTCCGCCGCGGCCGGCGCGCAGACCCCGACGGCCAAGCTCTTGAGCGCGTCCGACACGGTGTTCGTCGGCACGGTCGTCGAGGTCGGCGCGGCGTCCTTCGCCGGGGTGCCCGTATCGGCGCGCACGCTGATCGTTGCGGTCGAGACCGTTCTGGTCAAGCCGCCGGCGATCCCGCTGGAGCCGGGCGGCAGGGTCACGGTGGCGGTCAAGGACCCCACCGCCTTCCGCCGGGGGACGCGCGCGACGTTCTTCACGACCGGCTGGATTCTCGGCGACGGCGTGGCGCTGCAGGAAGTCGGCCACGAGATCGCGCCGGCCGTGGGCGCGGCCGGGGATGAGAACGCGCGGGCCGCGCTGAGCCGAGCGCAGGCGCAGCTTGCGGACGCCGATCTGCGTGCCCGGGTCGTCGCCGCCGATGCGATCGTGGTCGGGCGCGTCATCGCCGTCCGGCCGGCGACGATGGCCGCCATGGGCGCCGCCCCGGCGCCGATCAGCGAGCACGACCCGCAATGGCAGGAGGCCGTGATCGCGGTCGAAACCACGATCAAGGGCGCCGCCGCCGAGCCGGAGATCGTGACGCGGTTTCCCGCCTCGATGGACATCCAATGGTACGCCGTCCCGAAGCTCGCGGAGGGCCAGGAAGGCACGTTCATCCTGAGCCGGGACACGGCGTCGGGAACGCCGTTCGCCCTGCATGGCGGCGTCCGGGTCGGCGCCTATACGGCGCTCGAAGCCGGCGACGTGCTGCCACGCGCGGCGGCCGACCGCGTGCGCGCCCTGCTGCAACCCTGAGCCGGCTCCCGTGCTTCCGTCCCTCCGGCCGACCTGTTATGACGTGGGTCGGTGCTGTTCCTGTGCAACATGAAGAAATGTCGGAATCACAGAGACCGGATTACGGGATTACGGTGGCAGATTACGGTGAGATTACGGTGACAAGATTACGGTGGATTACGGTGACAGTGGGTGGATTACGGTGGGATTACGGTGACAGTGCACTTAAATGGATTACGGGATTACGGTGACAGTGCACTTAAAGGCAGGCGGTCCCGGCGGCAGAGCCGCTGGAAGATAAAGGGGATATTCCTAATTTTTCTGACCATCGTCGGACGCGAAGGACCTACGAAAAATTAGGAATGTCCCCTTTTCGTAATCGCCGGACCTGGCTCTTGACTGCGTAGGTACGTAGTCCTACTCTGGCTTTGCGTCAAGTCGCACCGGTTGATTGACATCGTGGAGAGGCTATTGCGGCCGGGACGCGCTCGGTTGCGCGTTGCCCGGGGCTTTGGCCGGGCGGGATTTGCCGCCGGAGGTAGCGGCCGACGGCCAATGGCTTGCCCTGGACCGGATCCGGGGGTGCCCGAAGAAGGCTTTTCTCCCGCGGCGACGCCCTGCTTCTCCCGCGGGACTTCCCGCCGGACATGGGGTAGATCGACCGATCTTGAGATTCCGCCGGACGGTCCCGCGGGACAGGTCCGCCGGGTCGTGCGTCGGAATTCGACACATTGTCCGGCGGGATTTTCCGCTGTGCATGGGGTCGGTCGTCTATTTTTTGACCTCTCGCCGGAGAGGGGGGCCTGATCGGCGGCGGGCCGGTGGGTGGCGAGGCTTCGTCCCCCGGGGGGGGTGTCGCGCCTGCGCCCCGCAACCGGGCGGTCTCGCAAGCGTTGAGCCAGCGCCGTTGCTTCCGTGACGAGGGCGGACCTGTTATAACATGGATCAGCGTTGCTCCTACGCAACACGAAGAAATGTCCTCAAGGCTCTAAGATGTTTCTGTTAATCGACAACTACGACAGCTTTACCTACAACCTCTACCACTTCCTGGGCGAGCTTGGGGCGCAGGTCGTCGTGCGGCGCAACGACGCGCTCACGGTCGAAGCGGCGCTGGCCATGGCGCCGCAGGGAATCATCATGTCGCCGGGGCCGTGCGATCCCGACCGCGCCGGCATCTGCCTCGAGTTGGTCGAGGCCGCGGCCGGGCGCGTGCCGCTGCTCGGCGTCTGTCTCGGCCATCAGGCGATCGGCCAGGCGTTCGGCGGCCGCGTCGTCCGTGCGCCCGGGCCGATGCACGGCAAGCTCAGCCCGATCCGACACCAAGGCGAGGACGTATTCGAGGGCCTGCCGAGCCCGTTCTCGGCGACGCGCTATCATTCGCTGGTGGTCGAGCGGGCGTCCCTGCCCGACTGCCTGAAGGTGACCGCCGAGACCGAGGACGGATTGATCATGGGGCTGGCCCATCGCCGCCTGCCGGTCTACGGCGTGCAGTTCCATCCGGAAAGCATCGCCTCGGAACACGGCCACCGGCTGCTCGCCAACTTCCTGCGGCTCGCCGGCCGCAACGCCGCGCCGCTCGCCGCCAGCGCATGAGCGAAGGGCGCGACGCGTTCAAGGCGCTGCTCGCCGCGGTCGCCGCCGGGCGGCCGCTCACCGAGGCCGAGGCCGAACAGGCCTTCGGCGTGATGATGGCGGGCGAGGCGACGCCGGCGCAGATCGGCGGCTTCCTGATGGCGCTGCGGGTGCGCGGCGAGACGGTCGACGAGATCGCCGGGGCGGCGCGCGCAATGCGCGCCAAGATGACGCGGATCGAAGGCCCGCCCGGCGCCATCGACACCTGCGGCAGCGGCGGCGACGCGGCCGGAACCTGGAACATCTCGACCGGGACCGCGCTCGTCGTGGCCGGCTGCGGCGTGCCGGTCGCCAAGCACGGCAACCGGGCGATGTCGTCGAAATCCGGCGCCGCCGACGTGCTGGCGGCGCTCGGCGTCAACCTCGACGCCGACCTGCGCCTGGTCGAGAAGGCGCTCGCGCGGGCCGGGATGTGCTTCATGCTGGCGCCGCGCCATCACGGCGCCATGCGCCATGTCGGGCCGGTGCGCGTCGAGCTCGGCACGCGCACGATCTTCAATCTGCTCGGCCCGCTGTCAAACCCGGCCGGCGCGCGCCGCCAACTCGTCGGCATCTTCGCGCGCAACTGGATCGAGCCGCTGGCGCGCGTGCTCGGGCGGCTCGGCGCCGAGCGCGCCTGGGTCGTGCACGGATCGGACGGTCTCGACGAGTTGACCACGACCGGGCCGTCCTACGTCGCCGAACTCGAGAACGGCACGGTCCGCAGCTTCGAAGTGACGCCCGAGGACGCCGGCATCGCGCGCGCCGACGCCGCCGACCTCAAGGGCGGCGACGCCGCGACCAACGCGCGGGCGATCGCCGAGCTCCTGGACGGGCGCAAGGGGCCGTACCGCGACATCGTGTTGCTCAACAGCGCAGCGGCGCTGGTCGTCGCCGACCGGGCGCCGGACCTGAAATCCGGCGTCAGCCTTGCCGCCGCCGCGATCGACAGCGGCAAGGCCAAGGCCGTCCTGGCGCGGCTGGTCGCCATCAGCAACGAGACGCCGCCGACATGAGCGACGTGCTCGCGCGCATCTGCGCCGACAAGCGCGACCACGTGGCGCGGCGCCAGGCGGCGCACCCGCTGGCCGAGGTCGCGGCGGCGGCGCGCGCCGCCGGGCCGACGCGCGGCTTCATCGAGCGGCTGACGGCGGCGGTCGCCGCCGGGCGCTATGGGCTGATCGCCGAGATCAAGCGCGCCTCGCCGAGCCGCGGCCTGATCCGCGACGACGTCGACCCGGCCGCCCTGGCCGCCGCCTACCGGCGCGGCGGCGCGACGTGCCTGTCGGTGCTGACCGACGAGCCGTACTTCCAGGGGCGCGACGAGGACCTCGTCGCCGCCCGCGCCGCCGTCGATCTGCCGGTGCTGCGCAAGGACTTCCTGCTCGATCCCTATCAGGTTGTCGAGGCGCGCGCGCTCGGCGCCGACGCTATCCTGCTGATCATGGCGGCGCTCGGCGACGCCCAGGCGGCCGAGCTCGAGTCCGCGGCCGAGGAGCACCGCATGGACGTGCTGGCCGAAGTGCATGACGAGGCCGAACTGGAGCGCGCGGCGCGGCTGCGCACGCGCCTCATCGGCATCAACAACCGCGACCTGAAGACGCTGGCGGTCGATCTCGCGACGACCGAGCGCCTGGCGCCGCGCCTGCCGTCGGGACGCCTGGCGGTCGCCGAAAGCGGGTTCGGCACGACCGCCGACCTCGCGCGCATGCGGCGCGCCGGCGTCAATTTGTTCCTGATCGGCGAGGCGCTGATGCGCCAGGCCGACGTGGCGGCGGCGACTCGCGCCCTGCTCGGCGAGCCGGCGCTGGCGCCGGGCGCCTGACGGCGGGCGGCGCCATGGCCCGGCTCACCCATTTCGACGCCGAGGGCAAGGCCGCGATGGTCGATGTATCGGACAAGGGCGAGAGCGAGCGCAGCGCCACCGCCACGGGCTCCGTGATCATGCGGCCGGAGACGGTGGCCCTGATCGCCGCCGGCGGCGTCAAGAAGGGCGACGTGCTGTCGGTGGCGCGGCTGGCCGGCATCATGGGCGCCAAGCGGACGCCGGACCTGATCCCGCTGTGCCACCCGCTGGCGCTCGCTTCGGTCGCCGTCGATCTCCGCGTCGATGCCGCGCGCAACGCCGTCGACATCACCGCCACCTGCAAGCTCAAGGGCCGCACCGGCGTCGAGATGGAGGCGCTGACGGCGGTCGCCGTGGCGGCGCTCACCGTCTATGACATGTGCAAGGCGGTGGACCGCGGCATGCGCCTGACCGACATCCGCCTGATCCACAAGAGCGGCGGAAAATCAGGCACCTACGAGGCGAGTTGATGTTTTCAGTCGAGGAAGCGCAGCGACGCGTCCGCGCCGCCTTCCGGCCGCTCGGCAGCGAGCAGGTGAGCCTCGCCGAGGCGCTCGGCCGGGTGCTCGCCCTAGACGTGGCGGCGCGCGTGACGCAGCCCCCGGTGGCGGTCTCGGCGATGGACGGCTACGCCGTGCGCGCGGCGGACGTGGCGAAGGTGCCGGCGCGGCTCAAGATCGTCGGCTACGCCCCGGCCGGCGCCGCCGATCCCGGCCGCGTCGGCGCCGGCGAGGCGGTGCGCATCTTCACCGGCGGGCCCCTGCCCGCCGGCGCCGACGCCATCGTCATCCAGGAGGACACCACAGCCGAGGGCGACCATGTCGTTGTCAACGAGGCCGCGCCGGCGGGCCGGTACGTGCGCCCGGCCGGGCTCGACTTCGCGGAAGGCGACGTCGGGCTCGCAACCGGCCGGTTGCTGACCGCCCGCGACATCGGGCTCGCCGCCGCCATGAACGTGCCGTGGCTCCGCGTGCGGCGGCGTCCGCGCGTCGCCATCCTCGCCACCGGGGACGAGTTGGCGATGCCGGGCGAGCCGCTGGGCCCGAACCGGATCGTCAGCTCGAATGGGCCGGCCCTGGCCGCCTTCGTCGCCGCCTGCGGCGGCGCCCCGTCCCTGCTCGGAATCGCGGCCGACGACCGCGCCGCGTTGCAGCGCATGGCCGCCGAGGCCGCCGGCGCCGACCTGCTGATCACCTCCGGCGGCGCCTCGGTCGGCGACCACGATCTGATCCAGCAAGCGCTCGGCGAGAGCGGCCTGGAGCTCGACTTCTGGCAGATCGCGATGCGCCCGGGCAAGCCGCTGATCTTCGGCCGCATCGGCCCGACGCCGCTGCTCGGCCTGCCCGGCAACCCGGTTTCGAGCCTGGTCTGCGCGACGATCTTCCTGCGTCCGGCGATCGACACCATGCTCGGCCGGGTCGAGCCCGAACGGCCGCCGGTGACCGCCCGGCTCGGCGCCGACCTCGGGGCCAACGACAGCCGCCAGGACTATTTGCGGGCGCGCCTGACCTACGATGGCGAGGGCCGCGCAGTCGCCACGCCCTTCGCCCGCCAGGACAGCTCGATGCTGTCGCACCTCGCCCACGCCGACTGCCTGATCGTGCGCCCGCCGCGGGCCG
>JBBECF010000218.1:0-9534 GCA_040881945.1 Dongiaceae bacterium
GCCTCGGCCAGGTGTCGCGGGGCGCCGAATCCCAGTCGGCGGGCGAGGAGCCGCCGGCGCGCCGGCACAACCGCCGCGACCGCCGGTAGGGCCGCACTCGCGACGTTTGGTACTGATGCGGCGGATTTGCCACCGCGAGCGACCAAAGGCCGCAGGCTCCCCTGGTGCACAGAAAGGCAAGAAGTGAACAATTTACAAATTCGAAAAAACCGAATTGACTTTTGTGCGGTCGCGCGCGATGAATTTGAAATCAACATTTAGGAACAAGCGCTTTGAGTTCGCGAATTCAGTATCATAAGCATCAAACATCTAAACTATAATTAAATATCTCGGTCCCACGCGTGGAGGTAATTGATGACATAGATGACAAATAACTCTCCCACAACTTCTGAACAAATACAACATTTGAGGGCATTTCTAGAGACATCTGTCGGCACGTCAAGTTCATACCACAACCATAAAGAAAACATGTCATATGTCGTGTTTGCGTTTGAAACAGGCATATTTGGATATGTGTTGACCATAAGTTCCTGGCCTCCGAACTGGGTATTAAATCTCGGCGTCACGAAAGCTTATCTGGGTGTATTTCTCGTATTTGTCTGGCTCCTCACGCATCTGTTCTTAAGATGGCAGCTGCGCAAGCGCCGAGTAGCGGCAATCGAATCCGATGCAGCAACAAAATGCTTAAGAGATATGACCACAAAAGCTCTTACCAATGATGACTTCAAATCTGGCAACGACCTCAACATCGGGGCGGGAAACCAGTGCGGTTTAGATACAATTGTGGATTTCCTAATCCCCTGGAGCCGCGCGAAAGTCGTATCCGACGTTGGTCTGCGCGAGGCGCCTAGATACCTAGTGAAAGCCCTAGAAGAACAATACACCAAAGGCACCGGGGCGATAATCGGGGAGTGGTTCGTTTCGGGCGGGAGTCTAATACTTCTTCTAATCATTGTCTTGTTTTCTTTCTTTTAGCTTTTGCAGTCAATGGTTGCCAGCGATAGTGTACGTATGTCCCGACGTACACAGTGTAGAAGGCCCTGCTTCCGCGCCTCTCGGAAGAGGGCCGCGCTCCTTGGGCCGTCTTACGGCGGTCCCCGCCGATGCCGGTCGTTCACGCGTTCCAGAAGAAGGCCAAGCGCGGGGTCAAGACGCCAAAGCACGAAATCGATCTGATCAGGGCGCGGTTGAAGACACTCGAGGAGCTGTCGAAGTGACTGAGACGTTGGAAGTGACATCGGCGAGCGAGAACGTATTCAAAGACCTTGGCTTTGCCGATGCGGAGGTCTTGAAGGTGAAGGCCCGCCTGGCCGCGGAGCTCATTCGCATCATGCGAGAACGCAGGCTGTCCGTCCGAGCGACCGCCAAGCTGGCCGGCGTGGACCCTTCGGACATCGCAAGGATATGCAACGTCGATCTCGATCGCTTCACCATCGACCGACTGTTGCGGACGGTGCACCGATTGGACGACCGGGTTCGGGTGCAGGTCACGCAGGCGGGAGAAGGCGAAGCGGCATGAGTGGGCGCGCGACGGGCGACGGCACGGCGGCCTAAGCGGGCACCCCCGGCGCGTTCAGCCGAGCAGCGATTCCAGCTCGGCGACGCTGTCGAGGATGTGGTCGGCGTGGGCGGCGAGTTCGGCGCGCGGGCTCGCGCCGGTGAGCACGCCGATCGCCAGCCCGGCGCCGGCCGCCCGCGCCATGTCCAGATCGTGCCGGCTGTCGCCGACCACGGCGACCTCGCGCGGCGCGACGCCGAGCCGGGCGCAGAAGGCGACCACCATGCCCGGGTCGGGCTTGGCGCCGTGGCCGCTGTCATAGCCGGCGGCGAAATCGACGAGCCCGGCGATGCCGAGCAGGTCGAGCTGGTCCTGGAGCGCGCGCGCGCTGTCGTTGGTCGCGACGCCGAGCCCCAACCCGCGGCCGCGCAGACGCCCGAACAGCGCCGCCAGGTCGGTGACCGGGACCAGCCCGGCGGCGCGCGCGTGCGCCTGGAAGCCGAGGTCGATTCGCTCGGCCAGCGCCGCCACGTCGGCGATGCCGACCAGGCCGGCCCACAGCGCCGCGATCTCGGCGTTCGTGCCGGCCGCCAGGACCGAGCGCGGATCGATGCGGCCGCTCGCCCGGTGGTAGCCGCCGGCGGCGAGCAGCGCGTCGGCGGCGGCGCCCTGGGCGGCGAACAGCTCGGCCACGATCTTTTCGTAGGCCGGCAGCCAGGTCGCGCGGAAGTCGATCAGCGTGCCGTCCTTGTCGAACAGCACGGCGCGGATCGACGACGCCCGCTTCGCGCGCGTCGTCGTCACGCCTCGACCGCTCCGCCAACTCCGTCGCGTTTCCCCAGGTCGGTCTGGCGCAGCATGCCGCGGTAGAGTTCGAGCTCGCCGACGACGCCGAGCAGCCGCCCGTCCCCGCTCAGAATGACCAGCGGCAGCATGCTCGCCTGGCGCACCATGATCGCCGCGCGCATCGGCGAATGGTCGTCGCCGGTCACCACGGCATTCGCCGGCAGCGCCGCCATGTCGAGGTCCGGCGAATAGGCGACGAATTGCCCGGCCCTGCCGTCGACGGTGAGGCCGAACGGCCGGCCGTCGCGGTCGAACCGACAGCGGCACCGCCCGGCGCGGTCGAGCAGGACGGCGCCGGCGTCGGCGGCATCGCGCGCCATTTGCGCCAGCGGGCGCATCAGCGTGCCGCCGGTCAGCACGTTCAGCGGGTTCATCGAGGCCACGAACTGCCGCACGTAGTCGCTGGCCGGCTGCGTCACGATCTGCTCCGGCGCGCCGAACTGCACGATGCGGCCGGCCTCCATGATGGCGATGCGGTTGCCGATCTTCAGCGCCTCGTCGAGGTCGTGGCTGACGAAGACGATGGTCTTGTGCAGGCTCTGCTGCAGCTCGATCAGCTCGTCCTGCAGATGCTCGCGGATCAACGGGTCGAGGGCCGAGAACGGCTCGTCCATCAGCAGAATGTCGGCGTCCGTCGCGAAGGCGCGGGCGAGGCCGACGCGCTGCTGCATGCCGCCCGACAGCTCGTGCGGGAACTTGTTGGCCCATTTGTCGAGGCGGACGAGGGCCAGCTTCTCGGCGACCTTGGCGTCGCGCTCGGCCTTCGCCATGCCGCGGATCTCGAGGCCGAAGGCGACGTTGTCGCGGATGTTGCGCCAGGGCATCAGCGCGAACTGCTGGAACACCATCGAGATTCGGTTGATGCGCAGGCGGCGCAGCGTCTCGGCGTCGCAGGCGGCGACGTCCACATCGCCCGCGCCGTCATGGACGAGCACGCGGCCGCGCGTCGCCCGGTTGAGGCCGTTGATGCAGCGCAGCAGCGACGACTTGCCCGAGCCCGACAGCCCCATGAGCACGCAGATCTCGCCGGCCTCGACCGACAGATTGGCGTCGTGCACGGCGACCAGGTTGCCGGTCGTCTCGAAGATCGCGTCGCGCCCCTCGCCCCGGTCGAGCAGGGCGACCGCCTGCTTCGGGTCGGGGCCGAAGACGACGTCGACGTGGTCGAATGCGACGACGGGCATGCGGCTCAGGGTTTCGGCGTCTTGCCGCGGCCCGCCGGCTCGACCTGCTTCAATATGCGGTCGAGCAGAATGGCGACGATGACGATCGCCAGCCCGGCCTCGAAGCCGAGGCCGATATTGACCGAATTGAGCGCCCGCACCACCGGCGTGCCGAGCCCGCCGGCGCCGACCAGGGCGGCGATCACGACCATGGACAGCGACAGCATGATGCACTGCGTGACGCCGGCCATGATCGTCGGCATGGCGTGCGGCAGCTCGACCTTGTAGAGGAGCTGCCAGCGGGTGGCGCCGAAGGCTTCGCCGGCCTCGACGAGCGGCTTGGGCACGCTCGAGATGCCGAGATGGGTGAGGCGGATCGGCGCCGGAATGGCGAAGATCACCGTCGAGATCAGCCCCGGCACCAGCCCCAGCCCGAACAGGATGAGGGTGGGGATGAGATAGACGAAGGTCGGGATCGTCTGCATCATGTCGAGGATCGGCCGCAAGGCGACGAACACCCAGCGCCGCCGTGCCGCGAGGATGCCGATCGGCACGCCCAAAACGAGCGAGACCGCCGTGGCGAACAGCACCAGCGCCAGGGTCTCGATCATCGCGGCCCAGAAGCCGAGATTGAGGATCAACAGCAGCCCGCCGGCGATCAGCGCGACCAGCCCCCAGCTCCGGTGCAGCCAATAGCCGAACGCGCAGGTCAGCAGCACCAGCACCACCGGCGGCACCGCCGCCAACAGCCCGGCGAAGTTCTCGATGAGGAAACCCAGGCCCCTCGAGAAGGCGTCGAACTGGTCGTAGAAATTGTCGGTGATCCACTTGACCCCGTCCTTGACCCACAGGCCGAGGGGGATCTTGTTGTCGGTCAGCAATCGATGCAGCCAGTCCATGGCATGTCGTCTTGGCGCCGAGGAAGACCGTAGGGGCGGGTTCGAGACCCGCCCCTACCGCGGCCCTACAGTCCGAGGGAC
This sequence comes from Dongiaceae bacterium, assembly GCA_040881945.1. GTDB lineage: Bacteria > Pseudomonadota > Alphaproteobacteria > Dongiales > Dongiaceae > JBBECF01. Next base: position 4,488 of record JBBECF010000218.1, read on the forward strand.
GCCTTCACCGCCCCCAGTCCGTCCTTGCCGTCGAGGGTCCCGACGCCGGTCAGCCAGCTGTCCAGCGCCGCCGGATTTGCCTTCAGCCATTCCGACGCCGCCGCCTCCGGTTCCTTGCCGCCGTCGAGGATCAGACCCATGATCTCGTTTTCCATGGCCAGGGTGAACTTCAGGTTGGTCAGCAGCTTGCCGACGTTCGGGCAATCCTTGGCGTAGCCGGCGCGGACATTGGTATGGACCGTGGCGCCGCCGTAATTGGGGCCGAAATAGTCGTCGCCGCCGGACAGATAGGCCATCGCGAAGTTCGCGTTCATGGGATGCGGCTCCCAGCCGAGGAACACGATCCACTCGTTGGCCTTCACCGCGCGGGCGACCTGGGCGAGCATGCCCTGCTCGCTCGACTCGACGAGCTCCCAGTCCTTCAGCCCGAAGGCGTCCTTCTCGATCATCGACAGGATCAGGCGGTTGCCGTCGTTGCCCGGCTCGATGCCATAAATCTTGCCGCCGAACTTGTCCTTGTATTTGGCGAGGTCGGCGAAGTCTTTGACGCCGCCGTCGGCCACGTATTTCGGCACCGCAAAGGTGTACTTCGCACCCTCCAGGTTGGCCTCCAGCGTCTCGACCGTCCCGGCCTGCAAGTGCGGCTCGATATCGGCCGTCATCGTCGGCATCCAATTGCCGAGGAAGACGTCGAGATCCTTGTTGGCGAGGCTGGTGTACGTCACCGGAACCGACAGCACCTGCACCTTCGGCTCGTAGCCGAGGCCGCGCAGCACCACCGACGTGGCCGCGGTGGTCGCCGTAATGTCGGTCCAGCCGACGTCCGAGAGGCGGACCGTCTTGCAGGACGCCGGGTCGGCGGCCTCGGCCGGCCCCGTTAGCAGCACCGCCGACAGGCCGGCGGCCGCGAAAAACTTGTTCAAGGACATCTCTTGTCTAGCCTCCCAATCGTTGCGGGCCGCGGCCCTGGGCGCCATATTCTACCCGCCGCCCGGTCGGCGCAATCGCCTTGCAGCGTCGCGAACTGGCGCGGCAACGCCGCGCCGGGGTAAGACCGCCGCCCCGAATCCTTTGATCCTCCGGCGAAAACCCCGTAAGGGATGGCGGGCGAGCGCCCGCGACTTACCTGGATTGCTGCTCTCGGAGGCGCGCCATGCGGAACCTGCCGGAACAGAAGCTCTACATCCACGGCGGATACGCCGATGCCGTCTCCGGCGAGACTTTCGAGACGGTCAACCCGGCGACCGGCGAGGTGATCTGCGCGGTCCAGGCGGCCGGACCGGCCGACGTCGAGCGCGCCGTCGACTCCGCGCGCGACGGCTTCCGGGTGTGGTCGGCGATGACCGGGGCCGAGCGCGGGCGCGTGCTGATGAACGCGGTGCGCCTGCTGCGCGCGCGCAACCGCGAGCTGGCCGAGCTCGAGGTCATGGACACCGGCAAGCCGATCCAGGAAGCGATCGCCGTCGACGTGCAATCCGGGGCCGACGCCATCGAATATTTCGCCGGCCTGGCGCCGGCGATCCACGGCGACCATGTCACGCTGGGCAGCGCCTTCGCCTATACGCGGCGCGAGCCCTTGGGCGTGTGCGCCGGAATCGGCGCCTGGAACTACCCGATCCAGATCGCCTGCTGGAAGTCCGCCCCGGCGCTCGCCTGCGGCAACGCCATGATCTTCAAGCCGGCCGATCTGACGCCGCTCAGCGCCCTCAAGCTCGCCGAGATCTACAGCGAGGCCGGCCTGCCACCGGGGGTGTTCAACGTCGTGCAAGGCGCGGCGGCGACGGGCCGGGCGCTGACCCGCCATCCCGGCATCGCCAAGGTGTCGCTGACCGGCGCCGTCGAGACCGGCAAGAAGGTGATGGCCGACGCCGCCGGCACGCTCAAGAAGGTGACGATGGAGCTGGGCGGCAAGTCGCCGCTGATCGTCTTCGCCGACAGCCACCTCGACAACGCCGTCTCGGCGGCGCTGATGGCGAACTTCTACACGCAAGGGGAAATCTGCTCGAACGGTACCCGGGTCTATGTCGAGGCGGCAATCCATGACGCGTTCCTCGCCAAGCTGTCGGCCCGCGTCGCGAAGATGCGCATCGGCGATCCGATGGACCCGGACACCCATGTCGGCGCCCTGATCAGCGAGGCGCACATGCGCAAGGTCCTTTCGTACATCGAGATCGGCAAGGCCGAGGGCGCCCGGCTGGTCTGCGGCGGCCGCCGCCCGGCCGACCCGAGGCTGGCCAGGGGGAATTTCGTCGAGCCGACGGTGTTCGACGGTTGCCGCGACGATATGCGCATCGTGCGCGAGGAGATCTTCGGGCCGGTCATGGCGGTCCTCGCCTTCACCGACGAGGACGACGTGATCGCACGCGCCAACGACACGCCCTACGGCCTCGCCGCCGGGGTCTTTACCCGCGACCTGGCGCGCGCCCACCGCGTCGTCGCCCGGCTCGAGGCCGGGACGTGCTGGATCAACAACTACAACATCACGCCGGTCGAGCTGCCCTTCGGCGGCCACAAGCAGTCGGGCATCGGGCGCGAGAACGGCCGCGCGGCGATCGAACACTACACCCAGATCAAGAGCGTCTATGTCGAGATGGGCGACGTCGCGTGTCCGTATTGAGCCTCGAATTCGCCCCGGCTGCCCCGGCCCTCATGCTTCGACAGGCTCAGCATGAGGGCCTCGTCCTGAGCCTGTCGAAGGACGAGGCTGCGACAGTTCTCGTATAGCGGGACAGGCAATGCGACAGGTCGAAAGTTATGACTACGTCATCGTCGGCGCCGGCTCGGCCGGCTGCGTGCTCGCCAACCGCTTGACCGCCGACGCCGGCGTCTCGGTCCTGCTGCTCGAGGCGGGGCCGAAGGACCGGTCCATCTTCATCCACATGCCCACGGCCTTCGCCTACCCGCTGAAGGACGACACCTACAACTGGTATTTCGAGACCGAGACCGAGCCGTTCATGAACGGCCGCCGGATGTACTGCCCGCGCGGGCGCGTGCTCGGCGGCTCGTCCTCGATCAATGGCATGGTCTATGTGCGCGGCCATGCCCGCGACTACGACCGCTGGGCGCAAGGAGGCCTGGCCGGCTGGTCCTATGCCGAGGTGCTGCCCTATTTCAAGCGATCCGAGACGCGCGAGATCGGCGCCGACGACTATCGCGGCGGCGACGGGCCGCTGCATGTCGCTACCGGGGCCTGCCGCAACCCGCTCTACAACGCCTTCATCGAGGCCGGGCAACAGGCCGGCTATCCGTTCACCGAGGACATGAACGGCTATCAGCAGGAAGGCTTCGGCCGCATGGACATGACGATCGATCGCGGCCGGCGGTGCAGCGCCGCGCGCGCCTACCTGCGCCCGGCGCTGGCGCGGCCGAACCTGCGAGTCGAGGTGCGGGCGCTGACGACGCGCGTTCTCTTCGAAGGGGCGCGCGCGGTCGGCGTCGAATATGTCCGCGGCGGCCGAACGCGGCAGGCGCGCGCGGTCCGCGAGGTCATCCTATGCGGCGGCGCCATCAATTCGCCGCAGCTCCTGATGCTGTCGGGCCTCGGCCCGGCCGACGAGCTGCGCCGGCTCGGGCTGCCCGTCGTCGCCGACCTGCCCGCCGTCGGCCGCAACCTCCAGGATCATCTGGAGACCTACGTCCAGGTCGAATGCACCCAGCCGATCACGCTCTATCCGTCGCTGAAGCCGCTCAACAAGCTGCGCATCGGCATCGACTGGATCTTGTTCAAGAAGGGCCTGGGCGCGACCAACCACTTCGAATCCGGCGGCTTCATCCGCAGCAACGCGGCCGTCGAGCACCCCAACCTGCAATACCACTTCCTGCCGATGGCGATCTCCTACGACGCCCGCCAGCTTCCCGACCGGCACGGCTTCCAGGCCCATGTCGGGCCGATGCGCCCGACCAGCGCCGGCCACGTCAAGTTGCGCTCGGCCGACCCGCGCGCACACCCCGCGATCCTGTTCAACTACATGGCGACCGAGAACGACCGGCAGGAGATGCGCCAGGCGGTACGGCTGACGCGCGAGGTCTTCGCGCAGAAGGCTTTCGATCCCTATCGCGGGCCGGAGATGGCGCCGGGCAAGGCGGTGCGGAGCGACGCCGAGATCGACGCCTTCATCCGCGCCAAGGGGGAGAGCGCGTACCACGCCTCCTGCACCTGCAAGATGGGCACCGACGACACGGCCGTGGTCGATGCCGCGGCGCGCGTGCGCGGGGTCGACTCCTTGCGCGTCGTCGACGCCTCGATCATGCCGGACATCGTCTCCGGCAACCTCAACGCACCCGTCATCATGCTCGCCGAGAAGGCGGCCGACATGATCCTCGGCCGCCCGCCCCTGCCCCGCCTCGACGTGCCGGTCTACGCGCCCGACGGACCGCCGAAGAAGGCTGGCTAAAGCCTTCACCCTACTAGGCGCCGGAAACGTGGGAAAAATGGGGCGTTTCCAATTTCAAGTTCTCCAAGTTCTTACACGTGTCGCATTAGCACGGATATTCGGTATATTTCTGTGGCCACACGGTAACATATGGCCTGTCGGATGCCTTTTGGCGCGCACGTCTTGGCTTCCCTCGAAGACGCGTTGAGCGAAGGTCTCGAATACCATTCGGCGCTCGACGCCTTTATCCTTCGCTCGGGTGTTTCCGACGCGGCCCTTCGAGCGGCGAGAATGCGGGCTGACGAGAGGGCGCGAGCCTCACCTCGGCAGTACCCCAAAGCGCCCAAGCGATTCGTCGTGCAAGAACTGCTGAACCACCTGTCCACAAGGGGCCATGACGGCGAAATCGTGGTCGCAAACTTGATCACTGCCGTCTGCAAGACTGACTTCTCAAACGCTGGGCCGAAGGCTCAAGCAGCCGCCGAAATCTTGAGACAACAGCAGCGCGCCGACAGCAGAGAGCGCGACGAGGCAGAGCGACGAAGACGTGAGGAACGCGAGCGTGCGGAGGGAGAACAGGCCCGCGTTCGAGAGCGGCAACTCGGCGCGAAGCAAGCAGCTAGGGACAAGCTTCGTGAAGCCTTCCTCGCGATGATCGCACAGTCAGATGCTCA